>CAYSKP010000164.1:0-12147 GCA_964431645.1 uncultured Pirellulales bacterium | reverse complement strand
TGCAAATGAGACAGGCTACTGGGTATACGGTAATTCCGCAGGTGCAGAGGCATTTCTAAGCGGCAGTTCCTATGTCTTTGGTGACGGTGCAAATCTTCCGACTACCGCAGTTATCGATACAGGAGATAAATTAGCGAGATTTGCTTTCGTTTGGAATGGCACTCCGGGCGACTACGTCTTTACTCTTAACCAAAATGTTAATAACAGCTTCGCATTTCTATCGGATTTCACTTCTGAGGGTATTACACTGCATGGAACTTCTAACAGTTTTAGTGTTCAACTTGTGCCTGAACCTGTAAGTCTGGTTTTACTTGGACTTGGAGGTTTAGCAATTTTGAGAAAACGTCATCCTTAAAAAACATTTAATGTAAATACATAAAAAAGGCCGGCTAATTGCCGGCCTTTTTTTTGCCAATTATTTTTTTAAGTGCCTGTCTTGGGCTGTTCATTTTCTCTTGGATGAGCCGCCGTATAAACTTCCTTAAGTTTGCCGGTTGTCAGATGCGTATAAATCTGTGTTGTTGAAAGTGACTGGTGACCAAGTAATTCCTGGACGCTTCTAAGATCAGCACCGCGATTTAGCATGTGGGTGGCAAAACTGTGCCTTAGTGTATGCGGGCTTATTGCTGGGTCAAGGCCTGCCATTTTAAGGTATTTATCCATTTTGCGGCGGACGCTGCGTGTGCTGAGACGTTTGCCATGTTTATTTACGAACAGGACCTTGCTTTCGAAATTGCCGTTATGCTGTGCCCGCTTATTCCTGAATTCCATATAGTGCTGAATTATCTGCAGAACTGAGGAGCTAATCGGGCATATTCTTTCCTTTTTGCCCTTGCCCCTGATGTGTACGACTTCGCCAAGAAAATCGATATCTTCAAGGTTGAGGGCTACTATTTCACTTACCCGCATACCGGTGCTATAAAGTGTTTCCATAATCGCCCTGTCACGGGCACCCAGCCAGCTATCAGAGGGCGGGGTCTCAAGAAGCCGCTTTACCTGTTCGTATTCGAGGAAACGCGGAAGTCGCTTTTCCTGCTTTGGTGTGCGGATACCGACAACAGGATTTGAAGTTATTCGGTTTCTCTTGACCAGGAACTTATAAAAGCTGCGAAGTGTAGCTAATTTCCTGGCTATCGTCGCTTTTGAATACTGTTTATCGTTTAGCGTTGCCATATACGACCTGACGGAGTTTACATCAGCGGATGCCAATAACTGATCGACATCTATTTTGGACTGTGTAGCTACTGCAGTAGCTGTCCCGTTATCAGTTGAACCTATTGCATCGCCGTGTATATCACCATTAGAGCCGTTATCTCCCCGGCCGGTTAGAAATTCACCAAATTGAAGCAGGTCAACTCCATAACATTTTGCTGTATGGGGGCTGAAGCGTTTTTCGAACTGGAGATAGTTGAGAAAGTCCTGAATAATTACGCTGTCTTCCATAACTTATCCACCTTTATCTCAAACAAAAAAAATTGCGGGCCCGCAAGGGACTCGCGGTTTTGGTTATTGCCTCGATTTGGCGGTATCGCCAATAAGCTCGTCAGCCTGACCTATGAGGGACTGAGTCAACTTAAAACTAAGCACAGCTGCATCAAACCAGTCAAAATCTGTCCTGCCATTCCTGGCCTGGTCGACAAGGACATCGAGAAGCTTATCTTCACAACCACTCTGGTAACGAAAGATAAACTTCTGTTTTCCTTTTTTAAGAATGAGCTGCTTGCTTACCTTGTTCACGATGACTTTATTCCTTTAATTTTCAAAAATATCGGGACAACATTCCCTTTATCTTTATCGGTCGTAATTCGGAATACTTAAGCGACCTTGTAAAAAAATCTTTGTCAGAGTCGATAATATCGCCGTTGTCGTAGAGGCCATAAGAGTTTTATCGGCCAATAAACCGGTGGTCTTTACAAATTGAGGGGATAATTATGAGATTTTGGATTTTATGATGTCTGATTTTTAAAAATTGTTGGTCAAACTGCGCCAAAGTAGGTCTTGCCCTGCCTATTTTCGGACCAGATGAGTCCATCCTGTTTGAGCTTATCAAGATAGCCGCAAGCCTCGGCGGCATCGAGCCCCAGGACAGAACAAATGTCATTGAGTGTGCAAGGCCTTCTTTTCAATATTGATAAGAGGGTTTGCCCAACATCTGAGGATTGTTTGCGGCAGTGACTTGATATGTAGTCAGCTATGACCTCACAATTTGGTGACAGCTTTCGGGCAATTTCATCGAGTTTTTCCGGAGGAACTTTTTCTATATCCTTTTGGGCGGTCGGACGGACAGCAGTATTTAAATGAACCTTGTCAGGAGAAATTTTTTTTATAGCATCAGCAATTTTTCTGATTTCGGCCTCATCTGTATTCATATTATTAACGAAAAAGACCTCCAGCCATATTTGGCCTAAATACTCTTTTTTTAACGCACATAACCCTTCAACGAGCATGTCAAAGGTAAGCTGCCGGAGGGGCCGATTGATTAATTCATATGTTTGCTGGTCACCGGCATCCAGTGATGGCAAAATCACATCTGCACCTGAACAATCCTTCCTTACTTCTGGCAGGTAGAAAAGGGTGCTGTTGGTCAGGATTGCAACAGGAATGGATGTTAATTTTTTTATACCTGATATGAGCCCAGAGATACCTGAGTGCAAGGTAGGCTCGCCTGAACCGCCGAGGGTTATATAATCCGCTTTGAGACCTTTTTCGATAACGTCCTTCAATTCGTTTATTAAATCATTGACCGGGACATATTCTTTTCGTTCGAGGGTCTTATGAGTAGTTTTGCCAAGCTGGCAATATATGCAATCCAAGGTGCATGTTTTAAAGGGGACAAGGTCAACTCCGAGACTGAGCCCAAGCCTACGGGATGGCACGGGGCCGTAAAGATGTTTACTTTTTTGAGCCATTGTCAGCCCCGGAAGCTATCTCAAAGATTTTTTTGCAGTCTTTAAGCAGCTTTTCAACCCATTCAATGGGCATTACAACCGCTGAATCGGATTTGGCCTTCTGCGGATTTGTGTGAACTTCCAGGAACAGGGCATTTGCTCCCGCTGCAACTGCCGCTTTGGCAAGTATGGGGGCAAAATGCCTTTTACCTCCTGTAACACTGCCCAGCGCACCTGGCTGCTGAGAACTATGTGTGGCATCAAAGACAACAGGACAGCCTAAACTTTTCATAATATTGATAGCTGTCATGTCATTAACTAATCGATTATAACCGAAGAACGTGCCCCGCTCAGTTAGCATTATCTTGTGATTACCGCAGGAGCGAATCTTGTCAATGACATTAGACATCTCTTCAGGAGATATGAATTGTCCCTTTTTGACATTGATAGGCTTGCCCGTCTCGGCACAGGCGCAGAGTAAATCGGTTTGCCTGCATAAAAAAGCAGGAATTTGAAGGCTGTCGACCACCTTTGCCACTTTTTCGGCTTGTTCGGGCAGGTGAACATCGGTCATGACCGGCAAATTAAATTTCGCCCGAACTGCTGCCAGAATTTCAAGGCCTTTTTGTAATCCAGGGCCTCTAAAACTGGATACACTGCTGCGATTGGCCTTATCAAAACTGGCTTTATAGATAATCCCAATTCCTGTATTGGCGGAAATATCTGCCAAATGATGAGCAATATCGAGACAAATCTGCTTTGTCTCGATAACACAGGGGCCGGCGATTAAAAACATTGGTGCATTTAGGCCAACTTCAACCACGCCTTTAGAACCAAGAGAACCAATTTTGAAGGATTTAATTGACATCTTTGGTAATTATCCACAGAAAGTTCTTTTTGTCAAAAATTACTTCAGTGCCCTTAAGATTTGCGCCCTTATACCGGCAGGTTTTGCGCCTTCCGGGACCATTACACGGACTGCCTTGGGTATGATGGTTACCTGAACGGGAACCGCGGGGCCGGGGTCACCATCGATTTCGGTAGACATTTTAGGATTAGATGAATTTACAGTGATATTTTTGCCCTGACGATAAACAACATCCTTTGAGCCATGATGCTGCTGAAAGACTGTCATTACTGAATGTTTAACTAAATGCATCCGGTGAGCGCATTTGTATATACATACATCGAGCAAGCCGTCACTATAATCGGCATGTTCCAGGATGTTAAGGCCAAGGGCATACCTGGAAATATTGCCTACAAATACAAGCCCCCTGCCTTCGAATATCTTTTCACCATCAACTTCAACACTAACCGGGTCAAAACGGTACCGCCAGAACGTCCGCCATAGAGGCCAGAAATAATCAAAATAATTTATATGTCCTATACGGCTGCCGCTTACCTCAGCGACAACTTCGCCATCGAAACCAAAACCTACTATTGATGTAAAACATCTGCCGTTGGCATTGCCGAGGTCCATAGTCCTTGTATAACCTGCTTCAAAAGTTCGCGCAAGATTCGAAAGTGACTTTTCAAGCCCAAGCTCGTTGGCAAGGAGGTTTTCAGTGCCACCAGGGATAATTAACATTGGTTTATCACTTCTTTCAAGACCATGGGCAACTTCCCTGATAGTGCCATCGCCTCCTACTGCAATGACCAAAGAACAATCGTCATCTGCCGCTGCTTGTGTAGCTAACTGGCAGGCATGTTCGAGGCATTTCGTGAGATTCATACGAACTTCATAACCCTTCGAACTAAGGTATTCCTCAAATTGCCAGCCGGGCAGCTTACCACTGGTGCTTGATCCTGATTTAGGGTTGATTATACAGGCTATATAACCATCATCTGGTTTCATATCTTCAATTACGTTCTACTTATTTAAAAAATTTAATCATCGGCTTTAAAGAAGACTTTATTATTTTTCCACTTCCTGCGCCTAAGTTCTTTCTGCATCAAAAAGGCATAACTTTCATGTATGTGCGGCAAATCAGTTAATCCTATTTTGCGCTGAACCTCAGAAATTCTTTTTGCCCCGGGACCTTCTATTTCTACATACTTTCCTAAAAACGGCAGTTCATCAAGGGCAATCTCGCAATCGCGATAATGCCAAACCCTTCGTTTTTTCTGATAAATAATAGTCCTCCTATAACCGATTGCCTGTAAAAAAATCTCCGCCTGATTCCAGTCACTTACCTCAAACTGGATTTCCTGCCTTTGTTTGTATTGTCCCTTGCGCCTGGGCCCTTTATATGTAATCACAATCTGCTCTTTTTTGCCGATTAACTGATGACGAATCCGCAAAGCAGTATCGGATTTTCGCAGCGAGGATTTATTATCATCGAAATAAGCATCCGTATGCAGCCTGTCACGCAGAAAATCAGCATCGAGGGCCTTTAATCTTTTTTCAATATACTTAAAGGATTCGACTTTCAGCTTTGCTTCGATTTCGATAAACATATCTCGAGACATTAAACAACTATATTTACAAGCCTTGATTTGATTACAATTATTTTTTTCGGCGATTTGCCGCCAAGAGCCGCTATAACTTTTTCGCTTGCAAGAGCCTTTTGCTTTATCTGTTCATCATCGGCTGCGGCAGGGACAACAATTTTATCTTTGATTTTACCGTTAACCTGTATGGCCAATTCGATTTGGGCCTCCTTTATCAATTCGGAATCAAAACCGGGCCAATTTTCATAAGTGAGCGTTTTACTATGTCCTAATTTTTGCCAAAGCTCTTCTGCGATATGCGGAGAAAAAGGCGACAAAATCAATAAAAATTGCTCGATGGCTGTTTTGGGAATCACAGACTGCTTAAAAAGATGATTTACAAAAATCATCATTGAGCTTATCGCGGTATTAAAACCGAATGTCTCTATATCATCACCTACTTTTTTGATTGTTTGATGCAGTAATCTCGTCGTTGCCTCATCAGGCTGGATATTTTGGACGTTTTTAGCAAGATTTCCAGTATCTTCATCAATAACCAGCCGCCATACACGCTGTAAAAACCGATGCACGCCTTCGACCCCCTGCATGCTCCATGGCTTTACAGCTTCAAGAGGGCCCATAAACATCTCATAAAGCCGCATCGAATCCGCGCCATAATCAGTAACGACGTTATCAGGATTGACGACGTTGCCGCGGGACTTGCTCATTTTCTGGCCGTCTTCACCGAGAATCATCCCCTGGTTGACCAATTTTTTAAATGGCTCCTTTGTTGCGACATAGCCGATATCAAAAAGGAATTTGTGCCAGAAGCGCGAATACAGCAGGTGCAATACCGCGTGCTCTGCACCCCCTATATAAAGGTCAACAGGCATCCAGTACTTTTCTTTTGAACCATCACAGAGCCGATTATTGTTTTTGGGGTCTATATACCGCAAGTAATACCAGCAGCTTCCCGCCCATTGCGGCATAGTATTTGTCTCGCGAGTCGTGGGTCCTCCGCACTGAGGGCAGGTGGTCTTTAGCCAATCAACTGCTTTAGATAACGGCGGTTCGCCCGTGGCGGGAGGCGAATAATCTTGCACATCAGGCAGCTTCAGCGGGAGCTGCGTTTCCTTTAAACCGACTATACCGCATTTCTCGCAGTGCACAAGCGGAATCGGTTCTCCCCAGTATCGCTGCCTGCTGAACAGCCAGTCACGCAGCTTATAATTTATTGCCTTTTTACCGAGTTTTTTCTGTTCAAGCCAATTCGATATTTGCTCTTTAAATTCGGGTGTTTTAAGGCCGGTAAATTGTCCCGAGTTAATGGCGGTGCCGTCGCCTGTAAAGCAAAGCTTTCCCTGTTTGACTAATTCTTTCTGCTCCATATCTGGCGGGTCAACGACCTGAATAATGGGAAGATTAAATTTTTTGGCGAACTCAAAATCCCTGTCATCGTGAGCCGGGACAGCCATAATAGCGCCTGTGCCGTAGCTTATAAGGACATAATCGCTAATCCAAATTGGGATTTTTGTCTCATTTACTGGATTGATTGCGTAAGCGCCTGTAAATTCGCCTGTTTTTTCCTTGGCAAGGTCTGTGCGGTCAAGGTCGCTTTTGCGGGCGGCTTCCTGGCGATATTTTTTAATCAATTCATTTTTATCTTTTGTTGTGATTATATCAACCAGGGGATGCTCAGGAGCAAGCACCATATAAGTTGCTCCAAAAAGCGTATCCGGCCGTGTAGTAAATACGCGAATATTGTTGTCACTTCCATCAACTTTGAAATCAACTTCTGCTCCAATGCTCTTGCCAATCCAGTTCCGCTGCATTTCCTTGATAGCCTGGGGCCAATCCACTTCGGCAAGTTCATCAAGCAGCCGCTCTGCGTATTCGGTAATTCTCAAAAGCCATTGCCGCATCGGCTTTCGAATTACAGGATGCCCCCCTCTTTCGCTTAGGCCCCCTATCACTTCCTCGTTTGCAAGCACAGTTCCCAATGCGGGACACCAGTTTACCGGCATTTCAGCCTCGTAAGCTAATCTATGATCATCGATATATTTTCTCTTTTCAGCATCACTTAGACCTGCCGGTATAGGCAATTCATCAATGGGTCTGGCCGTTTGGAGTTTTTCATCGAACCAGCTATTGAACAAATTAAGGAATATCCACTGTGTCCATTTATAATAATCCGGGTCGGTGGTATTAACTTCTCTATCCCAATCATAGCTGAAACCGAGTGATTTAATTTGTCTGCGCATTCCATCGATATTATTTTTTGTGGTCTGGGCGGGATGTGTCCCTGTTTTTATTGCATATTGTTCTGCGGGAAGACCGAAGGCATCCCAGCCGATAGGATGCAGAACATTAAATCCCTTCATTCTTTTATACCGAGCAACTATATCAGAGGCCGTGTAGCCTTCAGGATGGCCAACGTGCAGTCCCTGTGCGCTTGGATAAGGGAACATATCGAGGACATAGTATTTCGGCTTGCCCTTATATTCATCCGCTGCAAAAATCTTCTTCTCTTGCCAAACCTCTTGCCACTTTTTTTCTATCTCATTAAAATTATATAATCCTTTTCGCTCTTCCATTTTTTCTTTTTACTTTTTCCTTTTTACTTTATCTTTTGGAATGGGGGCACTTGTTATCACTGCACCCGAAACATTTTTTTGACTGTCCTTCTTTGACCTGGGCTGAAAAAACAGAAAACTGCTTTTTCAGGCTCAAACTTCCGCAATGTTTGCATTTACGCCGGACATTGCTGCCGTTACCTTCCAGCAGTTCAGTTAATTTGCCGCAATTATCGCATTTATATTCATATATTGGCATTTATCAATCCTGTGAAATCATTATTAATCAAGTTAGAAAAGGTTATGTTAAGAAAAGGTTTGTTAATAATCAATACTTAATAGTACGCTTTATAAGCTCATGAGGATTAAAGTCAATTTAGCTGTTTTTTTCTACAAACTTAACATCTTTTTTGCCATGGTTACCGGCGCGAAGAGTGCTCTTTCTATTGATGGTGATAGCGCTGCAGTTTTTTGTGAAATTGCAAATAAGGTTTCAAAAATCAATCTCCTAATCAGGTTTGATTTTTTTATATTGTGCTTATACATAAATGTAAAAATTTCATAAATTTTTTCTTTTACTTCTTTGTCATAATAGAAGAAATCCGCCTTAAGCACATGTCCATAAGCAAATAATCTTTCTTCAAAATAGGATTGTCCAATTGTCCCGTTATGTTCGTAATGGCGGTCATCAGTGAGCCACCAGTTCTCAAAATCATACTGGTCTTTGTATTTGTTGTATATTTCTGTTCCGGGAAAAGGTATCAAAATCGAGGCAACCGCCGGATGAAAACATTCGACATGTGGTGCCAATTCCTTCATTAGGTCAAATGTGACCTGGATATCATCTCTGGATTCCCAGGGAAAACCTAAAATAAAGAAAACGTATGGTTTGATATTATATTGTGCCGTCAGGGGAATAATCTTTCTAACCATCTCGATTGTATGCGGCTTGTGTATCTTTTTTAATGTCTCAGAATGGCCGCTTTCGACCCCATAATCAATTTGGGTGCATCCTGCCCTGGAAAGAAGCGACAGCATTTCTTCATCGATAGTATCCACACGCGTCATGATGCTCCATGTAATGGGCATTTTTAATTGTATTAGGGATTCACAAAATTCCTCAACTCTTTCCCTGTTTACTGTCATTGCGTCATCTACAAAATGAAATTCATGTGTGCCGTATGTTCGATTAAGATAGATAATTTCATCTATTATATTTTTGATAGAACGGAAACGGAATTTTTTGCCAAATAATCCCCCTGCGCAAAAAGAGCAAAGCGCAGGGCAGCCCCTTGAGCTGAAAATATTGGCACGATGCATTCGTCCATTTGTAATTCCGTATTCCGATAAATGGACAAGATGATGAGCGGGGAATGGCAAAGAATCTATATCATTTAAAGGTTCTCTTGTAATTGTGTAAATTGGCTGATTATGAGAATTCTTATAAACAATGCCAGTGACAGTATCGATGGGAATTTGCCCCATTACTGCTTTTATTGTCTGTTCGATAACAGGCTCGCCTTCTCCTAAAACAACAGCATCAAAATCGTGCGAGATAACTTCGTCAGCAGCGAGGGTTGCATGCGGCCCACCCGCAATAATTTTAAATCCTTTGGCCTTAAGCGCAGATGCAAGTTTGTATGCGTCTTTTACCATCGGCGTCAATAAGGTCATACCAATAACATCCGGCCGCAGGTCAATGGCTTGTTTTACGATATCTGCGATGCATCGCCTTTTTTTTACTGCACAGGCATCAAGAAGGTGAATTTCGAAACCTGCCTTTTCAAGAACGGATGCAAGCATAAGCATGCCTATAGGGCAGCTTTGATGAAACTGCCTGAAAGGGGGATAAATTAACAAAATACGTGTTTTTGTATTTTCCATAATATTACGGTTATAGGAACACCTTTTTCAGTATTCAAATCGGTTATTTCTACAAAGCTCTTAATTGCCCAATTTAGAGTTTCTTATGCCTCCATGCCTAAACTCCGGCAATTTGATACTGATGTAATTTATTGAAGGCTGAATTGTCGATTATATAAGGTGAACTTTTTAAATCAATAAGTTATAAATAATATACGTATTTTGGCAGTGAAAACATTAAAAAGTGCTTTGAGGAAATTATATACATGAAGTTTATGGCACCTATTGTAATGCTTGTTGGTTCTAATCTGTTTATGACGTACGCCTGGTATGGGCACTTGAGAGACCTTAAAGGTAAGGCAATAATTATCGCTATTGCGGCAAGCTGGGCGGTGGCGTTTTTTGAGTATTGTTTACAGGTTCCCGCCAACCGAATCGGCTTTCAATACTTTTCACTGGCACAACTGAAAGTCATACAGGAAATAATAACGATGGCTGTTTTTGCGGTATTTTGTATTGTGTATATGAAACAATCGCTGAAGCTGGATTTTCTCTGGGCAGGATTGTGCCTGCTTGGAGCCGCGTATTTTATGTTCAGGGGTTTCACACTGCCGGGGTAAAGGATAATGAGGACTGCTAAAATTAAAATAATAGTATTGCTTCTGCTTGCTTTGGGACTTGCTGCAGCGGGTTATTTTGGAAGAGGATATTTACTTAATAAAATTACTATCCACCAACTTCTAAGCGACAATAAACAGCTTAAAGAGGCAATCACAAATTTGACGGCCGAGGAGCAAATCGGATATGCGAAGGTGATAAGGCAGGAAAATCAAAATAATAAAATTTTGACAATTGTGCGATTCGTAGAAACCGCGAGAAATGATAAAACAAAGAAAATCCTTGAAAAGGACTATACAATAGAAGGTGACATCGTTCATTTCGATGCACTTATTGTAAAATTCGACAGCAAGCTGGTAATGGACGGCAAAGAACGGGCGATGTACCTTTGGCGAAGGGTATACGGTGAAACTGTGCCGCCGCAGGATGGATTAGCTATTGAATCAGCCGGAGCCGAACCTGCAAGGTATGCTGATTTATTGGCACGGCTGCCTATAAAACAACGGGAGCTTTTCTGGTCGAATATATGGCTTCTGGCCAATGATGTGGAAAAATTAAAAGAGGATGGGATTATGGCTATTTACGGGAGCGCCGTTTATTCGAAGCTTCGGCCGGGGTTGATTTATGTATTTAAAATAAGTCCGGCGGGCCAGCTATATCCCGAAGTAATTCCTGAGATGTAAATTAGCTTTAAGAAAGTGAATATGAAAAATGAAATAATATTGCTTATTTTTTCCTGCTGCTTATTAGCCGGCTGCAGCCAGAATACCGATACTGGCAAAAAACAGGCAACGGGTTTTCCGGTGCGGGTTGGTATTCAAGGTGAAGACCCGTTAGCTGTTAAGCTTAAAAGCGATGGCAATGATTCGGTATTCATAAAAGCCGCACCTCAAACTGTGCTGCCGGTCAGGATACAATCCGGACCAAATGACCGGCTGCCTGTTGCGCTAATACTTGAAAATGGCGAGGTGCTGCCGATTAAAATTATATCGGATGCGAATTCGCCATTTCCAGTTATGCTGGAGGTTCAATCCGATAAGGCGCTTCCGGTTACATTGAATTTGAAAGAAGCACTGCCGGTCTGGCTTAAGATAAAAGATCCATTACCGGTATCACTTGGTTTAAATAAACCAATACCTGTGGAGATAAATATACCACCAAGGGTAATGGTATTTGCAGTGGTTATTGGAATTATCATAATATTGGCTCTAATCCTATTGGCCCTTTTATTCAGGCGTAAACAGGTCTAAGCAGGCATTTCAATGAGCGATTTTGATATTGCAATCATAGGCGGAGGTATTGTCGGAACCGCTACGGCTTACAAAATCGCTATTAATCAACCGCAATTACGGCTGGCGGTGGTGGAAAAAGAACCCGCACTTGCCAGGCATCAGACAGGCCACAATTCAGGAGTAATTCATTCGGGCCTATATTATAAGCCCGGGTCAGCCAAGGCTCGGACCTGCACGGACGGCAGAAAGCAGCTTGCGGCCTTTGCCAAACAATATGGAATCCCTTATGAAATTTGCGGCAAAATCATCGTAGCAACCCGCGAAAACGAGCTGGCAGGACTTGACCGGATTTTCAATAACGGCATGCAAAACGGCATTGAAGGAATTGAAAAAATCACCCCCCTGCAAATCAAAGAAATTGAGCCATATTGCATAGGGATTGCAGGCATAAGAGTTCCATGCACAGGGATAATCGATTTTGTCGCGGTGGTAAATAAATTGGCCCAACTTATAGAAAAGCAAAATGAACAAAATAAAATATTC
>CAYSKP010000163.1:0-10346 GCA_964431645.1 uncultured Pirellulales bacterium | reverse complement strand
AAATGATACAATACGTGAACAGGCAGAACAATTACTTAAAAGAAGCAGATGATAAGATTTAAAATCCGAATAAAAAGGAGATCTGAATATGATTAAAGATAGCAACGGCAAAGAGAAAGACACGCTTCGAGCCCCGCTTCGGGCAAACAGTATTTCTCGGCGGGAGCTTTTAGGTAAGGCCGCAGTAGCGGCCGGGGCGTTTACAATAGTCCCCAGCTATGTCCTTGGAGCAAACGCCAGCGGACAAAAGCCGCCAAGTGAAAAATTAAATATAGCGACAATAGGCATCGGCGGTATGGGACATAGTAATACACGCAAATGCGCGGATGCCGGAGAAAATATAGTTGCGCTTTGCGATGTCGATGAAAAACATGCAGCCAAGGTTTTCGATGAGTATCCCAATGCAAAAAAATATTCAGATTTCCGCAAGATGCTCGAGGAAGTTCGCAATATCGATGCTGTGATAGTTGCCACACCTGACCATACGCATGCTGTCGCGGCAATGATGGCGATAAAGATGGGTAAGCACGTTTATGTGCAAAAGCCGCTGACAAGGACCGTTTACGAGGCAAGAAAACTGACCGAGGCGGCAAGACAATATAAAGTAGCAACTCAAATGGGTAATCAGGGACATTCGGGCGAGGGAATCCGCCTGATGTGCGAATGGATATGGGATGGAGCGATTGGGCCGATTAAAGAGGCCCATGCGTGGACAAACAGGCCTGTATGGGCGCAGGGAATAGACAGACCCAAAGATACACCTCCAGTACCCGCAGGACTGGATTGGGACCTTTGGATTGGCCCTGCTCCGATGAGACCGTATAATCCGGTTTATCATCCGTTTTCATGGAGGGCATGGGTTGATTTCGGCTGCGGAGCATTAGGCGACATGGCCTGTCATATTCTTGACCCGGCTTTCTGGGCATTAAAGCTGAAATATCCAATCAGTGTCGAGGCATGCATGTCGACAAGAATGTCGGGTGAAGGCTGGGGCAAGGTTGGAGTAAGAGAAACGTATCCTCAGGCAAGCATCGTTCGTTATAAATTCCCGGCAAGAGGCAAGATGCCGGAAGTGAAGGTTTGCTGGTATGACGGCGGACTAATGCCTGCCCGACCAGATGAGCTCGAGCCAGGCCGGATGATGGGGGATGAGGATGGCGGCGTGATATTCATCGGTGAAAAGGGCAAGATGATGTGCGGCTGCTACGGCAGTAATCCAAGACTCATTCCAGAAAAGAAAATGGAGGCATACAAGAGGCCGCCAAAGACATTGCCGAGAATAAAGGATGGTATGGACGGACATGAAAAGGACTGGATTGCGGCATGCAAAGGCGGTCCTGCGGCTTCTTCCAATTTTGACTATTCAGGCCCATTTACAGAAACCGTTGTGATGGGAAATCTGGCGATGCTGAATCCGAATAAAATGCTTGAATGGGATGGCGAAAATATGAAGGTTACTAATGATGAAGCCGCCAATGAATACGTCAATCCCCCATACAGGGCAAGCTGGACATTATAAAAAGAAAAAAGGATTTTGATATGGTTGATGCAAGGATTACACGAAGAGGTTTTATGACAACTGCCGCTTCGGGAATTGCAGCGTTTACAATCGTTCCGAGAGATGTCCTTGGAGGTGCAGGTTTTAAGCCGGCAAGCGAAAAACTCAATATCGCATTTGTCGGTATAGGCGGTCAGGGCCACGCAAATTTAAAGGCCTGCACAGGCGAAAACATAGTCGCTCTATGTGACGTTGACTGGAAATATGCCGAGGGAGTTTTCAAAGAATTTCCCGATGTAAAAAAATATAAAGATTATCGCAAGATGCTTGATGAAGCCAAGGATATTGATGCGGTAGTTATCGCTACGCCCGACCATACTCATGCCGTAATTGCAATGGCGGCTATCAAGATGGGAAAGCACGTCTATGTCCAAAAACCATTAACGTGGTCGGTTGAAGAGGCAAGAAAATTAACTTTGGCTGCAAGAGAAGCAAAAGTTGCCACCCAGATGGGTAATCAGGGACATTCAGGCGAAGAGATTAGAGTTTTATGCGAGATGATATGGTCAGGTGTGATAGGTAATGTTCGTGAGGTTCATTCATGGACTGACAGGCCTTTGTGGCCGCAGGGGATTGCTAAAAGACCTGAGGACGTTCAAGTACCTGAAACATTAGATTGGGACAATTGGGTAGGACCTGCACCTACGAGGCCATATAATCCGGTTTACCATCCGTTTAAATGGAGAGGGTGGCAAGATTTTGGAACAGGTTCTTTAGGCGATATGGGATGTCATATAATTGATCATGCATACTGGGCACTGAAGCTGACAGCTCCTGTATCGGTCGAGGCGTATAGCTCTCTTAGATCAGTGAAAGATTGGGAAAGAGAACACAATAAAGAGACATACCCTGATGCTTCAATAGTCCGTTATGAGTTCCCGGAAAGAGATGGGAAACCTTCAGTAAAGTTGACGTGGTATGATGGAGGATTAAAGCCTGCCCGGCCGGAAGGACTTGAAAAAGAGCGAAACCTCGGCGCAAATGGGACTATTTTCATAGGGGATAAAGGGATAATAATGGATAATCGCCTTGTTCCTGAATCGAAAATGAAAGATTATAAATTGCCTTCTAAAACTATCCCGAGAATCACGACCAGTCATGAGCAAAACTGGATTAACGCATGCAAAGGTGGGGAGGCTGCCTGCTCAAATTTCGAATATTCCGGGCCTCTGACGGAAGCTGTTCTTTTAGGCAATATAGCGATACGAACAGGGAAACGTATAGAATGGGATGGTCCAAATTTGAAAATTACAAATATTCCCGAATCCAACGAGCTTCTCGGCCGTAGATACAGGGAAGGTTGGACTTTGTAGTTGCACGATGCTAATTTTTTGGGTATATTAAACAGCTTTATAGGCATCAGTCGATATATTGATTAGAAAAGGATGAAAATGAGCAAAAAAAATACAATAGATGGAATTAACAGACGGGATTTTATGCGTTCAACGGCAGCTTTAGGCGCAGGCCTTATTTTTTCACCTATGGTCCTGGGGGAAACCGGGCCAGGCGCTGTTTCCAAATCAGATGATATAAATGTTGCAATCATAGGGGTCGGCGACCAGGGAAGAGTCCTTCTTGAATCTGCCGTGAAGATAAAGGGCATTAAGTTTAAGGCATTGTGCGATATCTGGGGTTTCAATCAGAAAAACAATTCGAATTTTCTAAAGGCATACAAACATGAGCATAATGTTTATACAGATTACAAAGAGATGCTCGATAAGGAAAAGGATCTGCAGGCTGTCATCGTAGCGACACCGGATTTCTGGCATTCCGAACAGACAGTCGCCTGTCTTAAAGCCGGACTGAATGTTTATTGTGAAAAAGAGATGTCCAATACACTCGAAGGCGCCAAAAAGATGGTGCAGGCAGCCAAAGAAACAGGCAAGCTTCTTCAGGTAGGTCATCAGAGGCGAAGCAATCCACGTTATATTCACTGCAAAGAAAAATTGTTAAATGAAGCCGGAATTCTCGGCCGGATTACAACAATAAACGGTCAGTGGAACCGCTCGGTTCAGCCCCCTGATGGCAGAGGTTATCCAAAAGGCAAGGAAATTGATGAGGCAACTCTCAACAAGTTTGGCTTCAAATCAATGGCTCAGTTCCGTGACTGGAGATGGTATAAGGGACTAGGCGGCGGACCAATTGTTGACCTCGGCTCACATCAGATTGATATTTACAACTGGTTCCTCGATGCGATTCCGAAAGTTGTCATAGCAAGCGGCGGAACTGATTACTACGATAAGAAAGACCACGAATGGTATGACAATGTTATGGCTATTTATACTTATGATACAAAGAAGGGGCCTGTAAGGGCGTATTACCAGACAATCACAACTAACTGCTGCCAGGGTTATTACGAGACATTCATGGGTGACCAGGGCACGCTTGTTATTTCAGAGTCAGCCAACAGGGGCGAAGGTTACAGAGAATCCGCAGCTCCTCAATGGGATAAATGGGTAAAAACAGGTATGCTGCTTGCGCCGCCTGAAAAGAAACAAGAAAATTCAGATTCGGCCGCATTAGTTGACGTTCGCGAGTCTCCTGTTCCGGATATGTATAAAATTGGCATGGATTTCAAAGACCCATACCATAAGCCTCATTTAGAAAATTTCTTCAACGCAGTTCGAGGCAAATGCAAATTGAACTGTCCGGCGGAAGTTGGATACGAAAGTGCAGTAAGCGTTTTGAAGGTTAATGAGGCAGTAGAATCAGGATGCAAGATGGAGTTTAAACCGGAAGAATTTAAAGCCTAATTAAAGAAAAAGCTTCAAGGGATTGGATAGCTTTGAAAAACGGTTTTAGAGCTTTGGCGCTTGTTTTAATAGTTGCTTTGGCGACGGTTTCTGTTATTGGTGCTCAGACAGACCCGGATGCGAAGCTGGGCGATATACCGGACGGCAGCAGGAGCAATTTTGTTCATCTTATTCCTTTGCTTTCAGAACCATTGCCCGATAAAGAGCCGGACCAGATTTATCCCGATGCCGATCCTGTCCTGCCTTTTTCAACAAAGGCAACTTGTGGCGGCAACTGTCACAGTTATGACCAAATTAGCACAGGCTGGCATTTCAACGCAGTAGACCCGAACGTTAATCCAGGCCGCAAGGGCCAGCCATGGATATATACTGACCACACAATCGCGACACAGATACCATTGTCACACAGAGACTGGCCTGGGACATTTAAACCGGAGCAGATTGGCCTCACACCTATGCGGTTTTTGGATAATTTCGGCCGTCAAATGCCGGGCGGCGTAATCGGTGAAATGGTAGATAAAAGCAGTAATCCTGATGAATCCTTGAAATCGGAAGTGACAGGCAAACTTGAGATAAACTGTCTTGCGTGTCATAGCGGAAGCCCGTATCTGGATATGGGGGGCTCGAGAGGTTATGCGATTCAGGTAATTAAACGCAATTACAGGTGGGCTGCTACAGCTGCATGCGAGTTTGCTTATGTTGACGGGACAGCGGCTAATTTGCCTAATGATTATGATTTCAGAGCTCCTTACTTGCCTGCGGGTTCGAAACTCAAACCACCTGTTGTAGAATATCAAAAAGAGGCGTTCGGGCATGATGACTGGATAAAGTTTGATATCAAGCTCGAAGGCCCGAAGGAGAGGTGTTATTTCTGTCATTCAAATATTGATGTTAATGAGGATGGCACAACTGAAAAATGGTTCAGGGATGAGGATGTTCATCTTGCGGCGGGATTGAAATGTGCCGATTGTCACCGTAATGGGCTTGACCATGATATAATCAGGGGTTATCCGGGGGAATCGCATAATTCAAAAAATCCTTTAACAGTCAGCAGCTCATGTGAAGGATGTCACCTTGGCAAAGATGTCAACAGACCTGTTGCCGGCCGGTTAGCCGCGCCTGTTCCCAAACACTTCGGAATACCAATAATACATTTTGATAAACTTACCTGCACGTCTTGCCATTCCGGAGCATGGCCCAAGAATCAAACTGTTGCAACTAAAACAGCAAGGGCCCATGCTTTGGGTATCGCAGGAGCCAGGAAAGAAGGCGATGTTCTTCCTCATCTGCTTTATCCGGTTTTTGCCAGAGGAAGCGATGGCAAAATCGGTGTATTTAAATTATTGTGGCCTGCATACTGGGCAACAATGACAGACGAAAATGTAGCCCCAATTGATATAGATACAGTTAAATCCGCCGCTTCACGGGTAATTACAAAAAATGCATTTTCAAAAACACGCAGCTGGCCTAAATTATCTGAAGAAGATATTGTTAAAATTCTGACAAACCTCGGTTCGGATGCCGCTGAAGGGACTAAGCCGGTTTATATAACAGGCGGCAAATTATTGTCCCTGGATGAAGGAGATAAAATCAAAACCGAAGACAGCAAGTTTGCTTCTGCGTATATGTGGCCGATTGCACACGATGTCAGGCCTGCCGCACAGTCGCTGGGGATTGGTAGCTGCTCGGATTGTCATACGACAAATTCAGGATTTATATTCGGAACAGTTCCTGCGGATTCACCTCTTAAAGCTATTGCTGATTCCGCAGTAAAGATGATTGATTTACAGGAACTGTCCAAATTAGCGACAAAGACGTTTGCATGGTCATTTATGTTCAGGCCTATGTTTAAACTGGTTTCAGTTTTGTCATCTGTGGTTATAATAGGCGTTCTGGCTTTTTACGGACTTAAAATGGTTGGTTTTATAGCTAAAGTGGTCGTCAATAAAGGTTAACATAGTAATTATGTTTCGCTCAGCCGCAATAACTTGTTTCATAGCAGTATTCATAGGGATAATTCTGCATTTTATTATGTTTAAGCCGAAGTTTAATGATGTTTTCGGCAAAGACAGGACAATGCGGATACTTGATCCTTTCCGGCTTGTATTTTTCTTTGTGACACTTCTTTTTATAGAGCAGAAATGGAGTCTTGTAGGGGCATTAAGAAAATTATTATTTCTGCTTGCGATGCTGTGTTTTGTTATTCTAGTCATTACGGGTTTTATCCCGATGATTTTTTATCACCACTTAATATTTGGATGGTGGCTGATGATTCACGCGACTTTTGCGCCCGTATTTGCTGCCTGCATAGCCGCACTGGCAATTCTTTGGGCGGATAAAAACCGGTTTGATAAAAATTACTGGCCATGGCTGAATCGAGCGCTGCAGCGCCAGCCAAAGAGCACAGATGAGCCTCAAGAATTCGAACTTGAGCTTAAAATTATTTTCTGGCTTATTTTAATATCGTCACTGCCGATGATACTTTCCGCTATTTTGGGGACTTTCCCTTTCTTTGGAACAGATTGGAACCGAAATCTTCTGCAGATTCATCGTTACAGCACGTTACTCTTGTCATTATTCGCGATTATATACCTGTATCTAGCGGCATTAACTGAGATGAAAAGGACTGCGGCTAAAGTTCATTAAGCTTGCGTATGTCCCCGGATGATTTGTGGCCGGGTTATGCAAATATGAATTTTATAATTAGGAGAACAGATTATGAGTAACGGAATGCTGCCGAGCTATCTGAGCATGGCAAAGCCAAACCCCGCGGATAAGCGGGCCCCGTGGTATAAGGGGACAGCTCCTGTTTACGCAGGGATTTTTCTGTGGGTAGTATTTTATATGAATATTGCCGACGGGACGCTTTCGAAAGCAGGTTTAGGACTCAGCTTACTTGGTCTGGTCGTGGCTGCGTTGATTTGTCATTTCCTGTTTTATCTTGTACCCGGACTTTTGGGGATGAAGACCGGTTATCCGCTTTATGTAGTTGGCTCATCAACATATGGTTCGGTGGGCGGCTTTTTAATGCCGGGATTATTGATGGGGTTATTGCAGTTCGGCTGGCTTGCAGTAAATTCAGCCGTATCTACAAAGTTCATTCTCCAGGCATTTGGAACCGATGCTACGCCGGGGACACCTGTATTTGTAATAGTAGCAATAATCTGGACAGTTCTGGCTGTGTTTGTCGCATTGAAGGGAATTCAGTATGTTGGTAAGGTATCGACATTCCTGCCGATTGTCCCATTGATTATGATTTTGCTTGTGTTTTTCACCAATGTCGGCTCGGCGGGGAAATTTCAGCCTTTACCCGGTGCTGATGCATCTGAAGGTTTTCTAATGATAATAACTATTGTTGTTGGTTTCTTTGCAACTGCTGGAGCTGCAGGTGTTGATTTCGGTATGGGTAATCGAGACTCGAAAGATATTCAGCTTGGCGGATTATTTGGCATAATAATTGCCATATTAGTCGCAGGGGGATTACCTCTCATAGCCATAGCAGGAGCTCACGCTGCTAATCCGGAAATGAAGAGTTTTACATTTGACGCAGTAATTGGCGCACAAGGCGGCTTTTTGGCAAAATCAATGTTCATTCTGTTCGCGATTGCAAGTTTTGCTCCGGCCTGTTTCAGTACATTTATAGCCGCCAACAGTATCGGCACAATGTTCCCAAAGACAAACAAGGTTATAGCCGTATCTATAGGCGCAATTGTGGCCATTATACTTGCCGCGACCGGATGGGCACTGAATCTTGTCTGGGTGTTTAGTATTATAGGGGCATCATTTGGGCCAATTTGCGGCGCGATAGTTGCTGATTATTTCCTCAGCGGCGCAAAATGGGCCGGACCTCGAAAGGGCGTCAACCTGGCAGGATATATTTCTTGGGCGATTGGTTTTGTAGTAGCGATACTGCCGACGATAAAACCTGATAAATTTGCTTTTATCAGTCCGGCTCCGGTAATAGCGTTCTTTATAGGCCTTGTAGTTTACGCAATTCTTGCAAAAGCAGGTTTGCAGCCGCCGACAGTTGAGATGACTCAGAACAAATAATTACGGCGTTTTATTTAAGTGATGATGCGGCAGGGGCCTGGAATTTCGGGTCTCTGCCGTTTATTTTGATAGGATGATGAGTAGAAAAAATAAAAGATTATCAAGACGTGCTTTTTTGAGGAAAGGTTTTGCCGCAGGAGGATTATTTGCATTGCCTTTTATCGTCCCCGCGTCTGTTTTCGGTGAATATGCTCCAAGCAATAGAATCGGTATTGGAATTATCGGCACAGGGGGACAGGGAATATTGAATCTGAAAGGTTTTTTGCACAAACCAGATGCGCAGGCTATAGCTGTTTGCGACGTTGATTACAGTCATCGAGAGCAGGCAAGAAAAATAGGAAGATTACCTGAAAATGCATCGTATAATGATTTTCGCGAGCTGGTTGCGAGGCAGGATGTTGATGCTGTAGTAGTTTGCACACCTGACCAGTGGCATTCGCCCATATCTATTTTAGCGGCAAAAGCGGGCAAAGATATTTATTGTGAGAAACCTGTAGCGTTTAATATTGCCGAAGGGAGAATTTTATCTGATACAGTAAAGAAATATAATCGGGTTATCCAGGCGGGGACACAGCAGCGTTCTGATAATAAATTCAGATTGGCCTGCCAGCTTGTTCGTAACGGCCGTATCGGCAAGCTGCACACGATAAAGGTCGAACTTCCGCAAAACAGCAGGCCTAATCCGCTTAGCTGGAAAGTTGAGCCGCCGCCTGCGGATTTGGATTATGACCTATGGCTTGGCCCTGCACAATACCGGCCGTATATAAAGGACGGATGTCATTATAACTGGCATTTTATTTATGATTTTGGATGGGGACAATTGACAAACTGGGGCTCACATGCCTTAGATATAGCACAATGGGGTAACGGCTCTGATTTGAGCGGCCCTATAGAAGTTATTGGAAAAGCCGAATTTCCTACGGAAGGACTATTTGATACTCCCCTGGATTATGATATAGAATATAAATATTCAAATGGAGTTCGTCTTTTGTGTAAAACAGCTAAAGGAAAAATCGAGGAGTCGCCTGTGCGGTTCGAAGGAACCGAAGGATGGATATATGTGAGCCGGTCAAGGCTTATCTCACAGCCGGAATCGATTGTTCAGTCTATTTTTAGACATGACGAAATCCGGCTTTATGAAAGCAAAGACCATCATAAAAATTTTATTGATTGTATAAAAACGAGAGCAAAGCCGGCTGCTGATATCGAGACTGCACATCGTTCCGCATCGGTATGTCATATTGGTGGTATTGCGGTCCGGCTGGGCAGAAAATTGCAATGGGACCCTGTAAATGAAAAGTTTGTAAATGATTCTGAGGCGAATAAGATGCTGGCGCGGCCCATGCGATCGCCCTGGAATGTATGAATATTTTAGAAGGAGCAGGTTAATGGCGTTATTATTAGGATTCGATATTGGAAGCTCGTCAATAAAGGCGACTTTGATGGATGCCCAAACGGGTAAGGTACTGTCGTCAGCAACTGTGCCGGACAGGGAAATGGAAATTATTGCCAAAAAGCCCGGCTGGGCCGAGCAGCACCCACAAACATGGTGGGATAATGCTGTAACAGCTACACAAAAAATAAAGGCACATACAAATTTCGAGGCCGGTGACGTAAGGGCAATCGGAATATCATATCAGATGCATGGATTGGTAATTGTTGATTCAAAACAGCAAGTGCTAAGGCCTGCGATAATATGGTGCGACAGCAGGGCGGTTGAAATTGGAAAAAAGGCCATGAAAAATATAGGAGAGAAAAAGTGCCTTGCTCATCTTTTGAACTCGCCCGGCAATTTTACCGCATCAAAACTGAAATGGGTAAAGGATAACGAACCTAAAATATATTCGAAAATTTATAAGATGATGCTGCCGGGCGATTATGTCGCTATGAAAATGACAGGTGAAATAAAGACGACACCTTCGGGACTTTCAGAAGGAATAATGTGGGACTTTAAAGAACATGGTCTGGCAAAGCTTGTCTGTAAA
>CAYSKP010000162.1:0-6408 GCA_964431645.1 uncultured Pirellulales bacterium | reverse complement strand
AGCACTGGAGGATGGCCGGGGCAAAAAAGGCACATGCCCCAAATGCGGCCACACAATATATGTTCCTCAGTTAAAATTCGATAGTAATCCACCTTTAAAACTTCAGTCCATCGCGGCACCGGTTCCGCAAACATCAGATAATGAGCCTTCAGTTATTCAGGAGTTTCCGCCGCCTGAGGATACGACGGAAATATTCGCGGAAAATCTCGGCTTTCTTGTCCCCAATTATGATGAATTATCGCTTTTTTTAATGGCCGGCGTATTTATCCTTCTTTATTTTACAAATATTAATCTGCAAAATGATGTAACTAATTTCCTGATGCGTCTCGGAGAATCGCGCAGGAGCATTTATATAGCTATTTTTATGCTTGGATTGTTTCTATGCCTATATCATGTTTTTACTAAACGCCGCAAAACAGAAGTTGAAAAAGGAATCATGCTGCTTTTCGCGGTTTCAATAAATGCCGCCACAGGATTTATAGCGGGTATATATATGTTTCGGGAATGTCCGGGCTGGCTCTTTATCTTCCCCGCATGGAACATAATCAACAGCGTCCTTCTTATTGCAATGCAATATATTAATCTTTTCGATGAAGATAAAATAAGCGATAGAGATGCGACAAAATTCCAGATAATTCTGGGCATGATTGCAATTCTCATAATCTATTTTATTTGCAATAATGTCTTTAGTCTGCATTGGGCCATCACATATTCAATTTGTATAATTTACACCACAAGTTTCGACCGGGGTCTGCAAAGCGTTTTCCCTCTTTTTGCCGGTCGAGATGATGAGGCGGAATCGTGATAAAATTCAAATGCATATATTGCGGCTGCAGGATACTTGCCAAAGACGGCACCACAGGCAAAAAAGGCAAATGCCCTAAGTGCTCTCATCCATTAATCGTCCCCGAATCAACAAAAGGCAGACCCGCAATCAGCTTCGATAAAGAACCAATGCCGGACCGCCCTGCGTCCCCATACATTCCGGCATGGCAGGAAGATCCTGCGTCGCCGCACGAAATTGACCGAATGCCCGAGGACCAGGAAGAAGCCTTAATTGAGCTTTGCAAGGAAGGTTTCGGATTTTTTATCCCCACATACGATTTTATGTCTCTTCTACTTCCTGCCATGACTTGGATTTTATTGTACATAACAAATAGCCAAATGAGGGAGTGGATGCGAAATGGGATTATCAAGCTTAGCTCTATATCCGAAATTTTGCTTATAGTTTTTTTCCCCTTATTGTTATTACTTGCTGCTTTTCTATTTATATTTGTTGCTGTTATTCCCTTTCAAGCCCTATTGGCTGCCGAAATAGGAGAGACAATCGATTTTAAAAAGAAGATTATGATGTTTTTTGCCGTTCTGGTAAACGCCGGCAGTGGTATCCTAATAGGAATATACGTTCTCAGAAGTTCTATAAAGCCCGCCTGGTTGATTATTTTTCCTATATGGAACATAATCAATTGCGTTTTGCTGCTGTTGATGATGCTCTTCAAAATAATCGATGAGGAGTGTATGAGCCCTCGTGAAGTAACACCTTTTAGGGTAACTTTCGGTCTGTTATCACTTCTGATTATTTTGTCATTTTCCAACTATGTTTTCAAATTAGACTGGGCGATTACTCTTTCAATCTGTATCGTATACACAACAAGCTTCGACAGGGCTTTGCAAAGTGTCTTCCCGGGTTTGGCTCCAAAAGAAGATGACTAAGCCCTATCAAAAATCCTCTTTTTCCTTATTGACATTATTACCCTCAAATTAATATTCTAAAAGCACGAGATAAAAACGGAAATTGTCACGGCAGGATAATTTATGTTATTCGTTCGAAAAGTGCTTTGTTTTATATTTACGTTTATTTACATAATATCATGTCCCCTCGTTATTTTATACGCACTTGGATATATATATAAACCCGTAGCAGGGCAATTTATACAGACCGGCGTCCTGCATATCTCCAGCATCCCGCAAAATGCAGATGTTTATCTTGAAGAAAGTCATTTCACAAACCGCACGCCGGTTACTATAAGCAACCTGCTTGCAGGCACATACCGGATTACAGTTAAGAAAAAAAATTATAAACCCTGGATTCATGATGTTAATATTGAAGAAGGTAAAGCAACCGCTTTAACCAACATTTTACTTCTTCCTTATACCTGGCCTTCTAAAAATTTAACAACCTATAGCTGCAAAGACTTGATTACTGTAAAAAACAGCCGCTTATTCATCATTACTACTTCTAATGAACTTCGCAATTTTCAACTTTATGACCCGGATAAAGGCCTGCGTTCTCTTTTCAATCAAGCGCCTTTCTTTAATTTAACTGTAAAAAAATTAAAAAAAATGACAAATAGCGACTCAATGATAATATCTGCCGGCTCTTTTCTTGATAAAAAGCTGCTCTATTTGAATTTTAATGAAAATGAACCAAATACGCTGGATATAACAAACATTTTGAAAAATGAACCTGATTTTGAGATATGGCAAAATGACCGCAAAGATATATTTTACAGGCAGGACAAATGCATAAATGTTTCCAAAATTGACAGTAATGTTTCCATTTCGTGTTTTCTCGAAAATATTAAAGGCTTCGGAATATTCGATAAATGGCTGTATACGATAGAAAGCAATAACGTCTTCACACGGATGACTTTCGATTTACAAAAACAGGAAAATTTGTCACAGGAAACATTTGCCGTAAAACAGCTTTTTAAACACTCCGATTTCTATACTATTGATGCACAAAATAAAGAGGCCGTTCTCTTCCTTGGTGCACACGGAGATTTAATTGTAAATATGCCGCCTTACTACATCGCCTCTGATAATGTCCTTGGATACAAGTTTGCCCAAAACAAAAAAACTCTTGTTTACTGGACAAAAACATCTCTGGCTTTTGTAGATTTTTCAGGAAATAAAACAGGAGAATTTTTTTCTGAAGGATTTAAGATCCAAAACCTTTATACCGGCGGAAAAGATATCAAACAGGTCTTCTGGGTCCGTGATGACAAACATATCTTGTTTAATGATGCAGATAATATAAATCTGCTGGAGATTTTTGCCCATGAGCCTTTGCATGTTGAAACTATTAGCAGGATCAAAAAAGATACAGAAATTTTTTATGATGATAATGAAAAATTAATGTTTTATATAGATGAAAAAAGCGGCATTTTGAAACAGGTTGTTATTGTCCCTAAAGAATCGATTTTTAGCAATTGATTTATTGGTCGCAATTTATGGAGTTTAAATATACCCGCCACAATTTGTCAAAAAAAGAACAGCTTTTGGAACGCTTTCTTGAGCTTATTCCCGGCGGCTTGAGCTGGCTGATTCTTATCGGCATGACAGTCCTGTCTTTTACTAAACCAATTGCGGCTTCCGTCATCATTATCGCGTTTATTTTGTTCTGGTTCATCAAAATGGTCTATATGAATATGCTGCTGATTCTGTCATATACCCGTTTCAATGTTGAAAGAAACACTAATTGGCTTGGCCGTACCGAAGAGATCGATAAACTGGATTTTTCCCAAAAAGACATACCCGATTTTCCAAAGCCATCCGGCTGGCGCTCAAGAATTTCCCTCGAAATCCATAAATATCATTTAAAGCGGCTCTTAAAAAGCGGCAGCGTCCCGCCCAAATCGAAACATATTTACCACGCTGTCATAATGCCCGTCGTAAAAGAGGAACAGGATGTAGTCGAACCCGGGATAATTGCCATAAAAAACGGTTCTTATCCTGCAAAAAGAATTATCTTAACTATCGCTCTCGAAGAACGTGCTGCTCAGAACATAAAAGAGCAGATGTTCAATCTCAGGGACAAATATAAAGATGCATTCCTTGAATTTTTTGTGATTTTACATCCCTCGGATTTGCCCGGTGAGGCAAGAGTTAAGGGCGCAAATACTACTTACGCTGCCCACAAAGTTGAACATTATTTGAATGAGCAAAGGATTCCGTTTGAAAATGTTATCATTTCATGTTTTGATGCCGATACCGTCCCCGTTGCCGATTATTTCAGCTGCCTGGCCTATTATTTTATGATAACTCCAAAGCGAACTCGCAGCAGTTACCAGCCCATTCCTGTTTATTTCAATAACATCTGGGATGTGCCCGGCTTTGCCAGAATCCTCGATGTCGGCAGCTCATTTTTCCAGTTTGTCGAAGCGACAGACCCCAAAAAACTCATCACCTTTTCCAGTCACAGCAGCAGCTTCAAGGCCCTTGCGGATATGGATTACTGGCCCACCGATATAATCTCCGATGATTCAGCCATTTTCTGGAAGGCACTTTTATTTTATAAAGGCGATTACCACACAGTCCCTATGCCCATAGCAGTTTCAATGGATGTCATTGCGGGAAGAAACAGGAGGGAAACTTTTGTTAATATTTATAAGCAGAAGCGCCGCTGGGCATGGGGTGTTGAAAATTTCCCCATTGTCACCAGAGGCTTTATTCACACCTCCGGGTTCTCTTTATCAAAGAAAATTTATTATACCGTCCGTTCAATCAATAAATTTGCAACCTGGGCTACATGGTCTTTTGTCCTCGCTTTTATAAGCTGGTTTCCGGTCTTGGCAGCCGGTAAGGAATTTGCCAGTACAACTGTCTATTATATTGCACCCCGGATTCGTTTTATTATCTTTCTTCTCGCAGGCGTAGGCATTGTTACATGTATGGTTACAAGTATGATTCTCCTGCCGCGTAAGAAAACAAAGCATCCTTTGTTTAAAAAATTCCTGCATGCCGGGGAATGGCTGCTTATTCCTTTTGTAGTTATATTCTTAAGCTCGCTGCCTGCTTTGGATGCTCAGACCCGTCTTATGTTCGGCAAATATATGGAATTCTGGGTAACAGATAAATATCGCAAAAAATAAAAACCGCTTTATATCACTGTTTCAGGTGCAATCAAGAGGGTCATTATCGAATGAGCGGGGCTGGTCAAATGGGCAGCTCCTCCTGCCTGTCCCAGGCTGAACTTGATTCTCTTGCCTGAATCGTTCATTACCACTACAGCAATCTTTCCATCGGTATTCTGGAATGCTGTTGCCCGAAGTTTCGAATTATTTATTTTACAGCCGATACGCACAGCGCCCGGCCGGATAAATTTGCTGAAATGTCCAATATAATAATATGAGCTGTTGTAAAATATCCTGTTTGTTTCGCCATCCGCGATAACAGGCGCATCACAGAAATTATCCGCGTGATTAGGCCCGCCGTGCTCGTCAAGCACCATATTCCAGTCAATCCACCCTGCCGCATAATGATTCAGGTCGCCGATAATACTGCGGCCGTATTTTTCGCCGGTATACCATTCACCAACTTTAGGGCCATCCTCTATGCATCCTTCCGTCGGCAGTAATTTCTTATCAGGGTACATATTATTGAGCCTTGCAAGGTCGTTTAAATATTCGCCCCGGTACCAGTGATAACCGGTCCCCCATATATACCTGGCGGCATTCGGATCAGATAATATATCCTTTGCACGGTTTACAATATTATTTTTATTATGGTCCCAGACAATAACCTTTACTGAATCGAGCTGTTGTTTTGAAAGTGCAGGGCCAAGATGGTTCTTTACAAAATCCCGCTCTTCCCCGGCGGAATACCTGCATGAATCCCATCTCTGGGTCGCATCCGGTTCATTCTGGACTGATACCCCCCAGATATTTATCCCTTCGGCCGCGTATGCCTTGATGTATTTTATAAAATACTGTGCCCATGTCCCCGCATACTCGGGCTTTAGTTTTCCGCCATCATTCATTTTACCATTCGTTTTCATCCATGCCGGCGGGCTCCACGGCGAAGCAAGAATTTTGAAACTTGACCCGCTGACAGCCATCGCGTCTTTTATAAGCGGGATAAGAAGATTTTTATCGCGCTGGATATTGAAATCTTTCAGCTCAGTATCGTCAGGCGTTTCAACGTAAGAATAATTGCCCAGCGAAAAATCGCAGCTGTTTATATGTGTGCGGCAAAGGGAGTACCCAAGTCCCTCTAAAGGGTCAAAATACGCCTTTATAACTTCCTCTCTTTTTTCAGGGCTTACTTTCGAGAGTGCATACGCGGCCGATTCGGTAAAAGCGCCTCCAAAACCTTCAATCTCCTGGTGCTTCAAATCGGGCTCTATGTAAATTGTCGCTGAAGTGTGTTTTCTATGAAATTCAACGGGGTCTTTGAGTGTCAGGCGGTCGCCTGTACATTTTGCCGTTAAATAAACACCGACTAATCCTTTCGGAATGTGCGTGTCTTGCCCGGCCAAACTGGTTGTTGCCTCTGTTTTCCCGCGTCCTGATATGAAAATCATAGAAGCTGTAATTAACATAGTTATTAACAAGTATCTGTAAGAGAAAAAAAGCTGTTTTGGATTCATAGTACTTTTGTTACGTTAATTTCTAAAAAAAAGTTCAG
>CAYSKP010000161.1:0-16827 GCA_964431645.1 uncultured Pirellulales bacterium | reverse complement strand
AAGGCATTGCGGCCAATTGATACACCACCCGCACCTGCTTTTAAAGCCGCATCTGTCATTTTGAATATATCTTCATCGCTTTCCATCTTCGGCCCGCCCGCGATAACAACGGGAACTGTGCATCCCCTTACGACTTCTTTGAAGCTTTCTATACTGCCGGTATATGGAACTTTGACTAAATCGGCCCCTAATTCGGCGCCGACTCTTGCGGCATGCTTTACATATGCAACATCAAATTCGCTTTTAATCTTTTCACCGCGTGTATACATCATTGCAATAAGAGGCATCTGCCACTGCATGCATCTTTTGCTGATAAAGCCGAGCTGCCCGAGCATATCTTTATCGGTTTCGGCACCGAGATTAATATGAATCGATACTGCATCAGCCCCGAGCTGTATGGCCTCTTCAACTGTGCAGACGAGTTTTTTTGCATTCGGGTCAGGGCTAAGAGTTGTGCCTCCTGAAAGGTGAATAATAAGTCCGACATCTCTTCCGCTGCCGCGGTGGCCGGCACCAACAATTCCCTTATGCATTAAAATTGCGTTTGCTCCGCCCGATACTACCTTACTGACTGCCTCACGCATATCCTCAAGGCCATCTATAGGTCCGACTGTCACGCCGTGGTCCATCGGGATTATTACTGTTTTGCCGCTATTACGGTCGATTATTCTTTCAAGCCGTATTTTTTTTCCAATCATAAAATCTCCAGAGTTTTCTTTTATTCCCTTAATAATTTCAGTGCATCTTTTTTGGAAAGCCCCTTATGCACCATTTTACTGAAAACTGAAACCACCCTTGTCGGGTCTTTATGCTGGAATGCATTACGCCCTATAGATAATCCGGCAGCCCCGGCCTGCAGCGCACCTTCAATCATTTCGACAATCTGCTCTTCGGTTTCCATCTTCTCACCGCCCGCGATAACAACAGGCAAATGACATCCTTCTACTACCTGGGCAAAAGTTTCCGGACTTCCGGTATAAACAACTTTAACAATATCGGCTCCAAGCTCCGCGGCAACTCTTGCTGCGTGCTTAATATTAGTGACATCATACTCATTTTTTATTTTAGGGCCGCGGGTATACATCATTGCCAATAAAGGCATCTGCCATTCCATACATCGTTCACCAACAAACCCAAGCTGACGAAGCATTTCTTTATCGGTGTCAGCGCCAAGATTAATATGCACTGAGACCGCATCAGCACCTATTTTCAAGGCCTCCTCAACTGTGCAGGCAAGCTCCTTGGCATTGGGATCAGGACTTAGCGTTGTCCCCGCAGAAAGATGGATGATTAGTCCAACATCTTTGCCGCTTCCTCTGTGACAAAAACGCGGGGAACCTTTATGCATAAGAACCCCATTTGCCCCTCCTGCCACTACTTTGCTAACTGCATCTCGCAGGTTAACAAGTCCATTAATAGGCCCCACTGTTACCCCGTGGTCCATCGGGATAATAACAGTCCTGCCGCTATTACGATCCATAATTCTTTCTAAACGAACACTCTTGCCAAGCATAAAAAGCTCCTATCAATATTCAATATAACTAAAATCTACTCTAAACAGGCCATAACGCAAGCAAAAAAACCTCTATCCGCCACTCCATTAAAAAAGCTGCCCGGCTTTAACCGGGCAGCCATCTTTTTTCAAAACATTCAGCTTTATGCCTTTGTTAGGCTTTAAATGTAATCAGCGGCGCAGGGTTTTTGCACTTGCTGTATTTGAGTAAGCGGAGTTGCCGCCTGCGTTATAGGCACGAACCCTGTAGTAATAGTTCGTGTTTGCAGATAATCCAGTGTTCTGATAGCTGGTAACATTTGCTCCAACGGTCGCTATCTGTGAGAAACCGCTGGTTGCTTTTTTACTACGCTCAATATAAAAGCCGCTTTCGTTACTCGAATTATCCGTCCAGGTAAGATTAATCTGGCTTGTAGATATGGCCGCTGCCGTAAGATTGCTCGGGGCATTAGGAACCGATGTACCGGTTACTGTGATATTGACCGATGCTGAAGTTGTTACGGCCCCGCCGTTGTCGGTCGCTTTTGCGGTCAGATTGTACGATCCGGCAGCGACGCTGCTCCATGTATATGAGTAAGGTGAAGATGTATCGGTTCCAAGCAAAGTTGTTCCCTGATAGAACTGCACCTGTGTAATCGTGCCGTCGGTGTCTGATGCGCTGGCATTAATTGTGATATTAGCGGGAGCAGTGAACGTAGCGCCATTTGCCGGCGATGTGATTGAAACCGTCGGCGGATTATTAACGGTGCCATATTCGATGTAGCCGTTGCAGTTAAGCCATTCGCTGTATGACCCGCCGCAGGTGGTTGTCCAGACGCCCGTGTTTACAGGCATATCTTCTGACTGGTAAGTGACATCATCTATTACAACATAGTCTATTTGAACATCCCTTGTCCCATTATCATTAGTGAAATGTACCTGAACCGTTCCTGTGCCTTGGCCAAAATAACTTGCATAGTTTGATGAAAGGGTATGTGTAGCAACGCTTACGCCATTGACTCTGATATCAATGGTTTCATCACCAACAGTGCCTCTTGCCATTACCTCGATATTTCCAGAGCCGCCGCCAGTGACTGTGATGTCGACGGGTGTCGAAGTCGTTATTGCGCCGGCGTTATCAATAACATCACAGGTTAAGCTATAGCTGCCTGCCCCGACATTGCTCCATGTAAACGAGTAAGGCGAGCTTGTATCTGAGCCAAGCAGTGTGGTTCCCTGATAGAACCTGACCTGAGTAACTGATCCATCGGCATCGGAAGCTGCGGCATTGATAACGATATTAGCCGGAGCTGTGAATGAAGCACCGTCCGAAGGTGATGTAATTGAAACGGTTGGCGGAAGGTTACCGCCGCCCCCCGGCAGGTCACTATTCCTGTAAGTATAAAGCGTATCCTTGGTAAATCCTCCCATTTCGCCTTCGCCAACACGGAGTGTCCAGTTGGTATTAAACATCGGCGGCTGCCAGTCATAACTGGCCACCCAGGCGGTATTGCTGATTTTGCGTGCCTCGCGGAAAGTGCTTAATGGTGAGCCGTAGTTTGTAATTGTGCCGTTAAGGAGTGAATCAGAGGTGGTGGTGAATCCCCATTCAGTCATAAAAACAGGATAGACTGTAAGACAGGTGTTAATATGATTCGTATACCAGTTGTTTCCGGCGGGGTTGCTGAGCCAATGGCCGGGATAAATGTGTGACACTATAACGATGTTATTACCTGTCAATGGATAGGTCGCCGCAGGCCCAATAACCTGCGACCAGTTCGCTCCAGCTACAAGAATAAGATTATTCGGTGCGTATGTCCGCACGATATTTATCCAGTTTTGCATATCACTTCTGACGCTTTGCCAGTTGGCGTTATCTGAGCCGAACGTATTATTTATCGGTTCATTATAAAGCTCAAACAAGACGTGACTGTCATTGGCAAATCTCGGCGCCATATATGTCCAGAATGCATTTGTTGTAGCGACGTGCCTGTAGGTATCATCAATGTAATGCCAGTCGATAATGGCATACATATCCTTGCTTCTTATGTAATCTACAAGCGGCCTGAGAAGATTATTGTAGAAATTGTCATTGCCCGGATCGAACCTGTTAGGCCAGCCGCTTACCGAATCTGCAGGAGTAATATTAATCCTGATAACTTTCGTATACCATCCCGGTGAACTCCCTTGAGAATCGTTTAGATTAGTCAGCCGGTCAATCATCGCGATTGCGCCGCCCTGCCAGCTTTCGAGAAAACCCAAATCAATTAAAGCAACGCCCCTTAGAACGACGACATTGCCCGCTGGGTCTTTGATTTTGTTGCCATCAGTATGCAGCCACGGCGTATCTGCATAAAGAACTCCCGCAATCAACTGTATCAACAATATAACGGCGGTAATAAAAATAGATTTGTTTAAATTTTTCATAATTATGTTCTCCTCTTGTTTTGTAATATATTGTTTATGGCTAGAAAATTGCTCGTAACGTTTTTGTTCTTACCTCCTTTCCCTAAAACCCAAAAAACCAGTCATCTACGGATACACTCCTCTAAAATGGATTTCGAGACCACACTATTATTGTGCAATATAGTCAATGAAAAAAGACCACCATATTATGCATTTTTCCCACCATTTTTGGCATAGTTCCCTTTAAACTTTTTGCTTTTTATGCTTTTAGAAACAACTGAATGCATCAGCTTGGAATTTATTGGAACTGCGCGTAGAATCCTAATAAACCTGAGTTTCAATATTGACGATACAATATAAATATATATTATTTAAATTATAAATTTGACAATATACCCGTTTTTTAGTAGGATATTGACAGAATATAAGTTGTTGAGCCGGTTACAAAGGTCGCCCGCACCAGCGGCGTTCGTAATCTGCTCGCGATTACACGTAATAGGATATTTTTAATGGAACAGCAAACTCTCGATAAAATAGAGCAGATTATTGGTTATCGTTTTTCAAATCGAAATCTCCTTTTCGAAGCTTTTATGCATGCTTCAGCGGTTGACAAACGTTCAATGAGCAATGAACGTCTGGAGTTTCTTGGAGATTCGGTACTTGCACTTGTAATTTGCAGGACAATCTTCGAACGTTCTCCCGATTATCTCGAGGGCGATTTGACAAAAATGAAAAGCATGCTGGTCTCTCGAGGGACATGTGCCAAAGTCGCACGCCAGTTAAATCTGCATCAATTTTTAAAAATCGGCAAGGGGATGGCCGGAAGCCAGTCGCTGCATCATTCGCTGGCCGCGGGTCTTCTTGAAGCGTTAATTGCCGCTATTTATCTTGATGGCGGATTTGAGGCTGCTCAAACATTTATTCTCAAAAATTTCGATCCTATTATCCGCGAAGCCCATGCCGAACAGGCCCAGGGTAATTTCAAATCAATTCTGCAGCAATACGCCCAGCAGCATTTTAATACTACACCTAATTATGAGCTCCTGGATGAAAAAGGACCGGACCATAATAAATGCTTCGAAACACAGGCCGTCATAAATCAGCGTCATTTTCAAAGCGCCTGGGGTAATAACAAAAAAGAGGCAGAGCAAAAAGCGGCTCTCAAGGCACTAATTGAATTAGGGGTAATAAAGGATTATATTCCAGAAACTGAACAATCCATCTGATTGATTTACCCGACGATAAGCCAGGCAACCGCCGCAAGAACCAAAGCTGTTATTATCAAGAAAACTAATATTGACCCAAAAAGCAGAACCGATTCTTTAATAAAATTGCCGGCAGAAACTTTCTCGACCTTTGTTGCTTTATAAACCACCGATATCGCGACTAATAGCGGCAAAACCAACAGCAAGGATTTAGGATTAGTCCCTAAATCCTGCGGCACTGTGAACTGAGCTATTATCATTAATGGCAATTCAAACATTCAGCTTAGTTTTCCTCGGTTTGTGTCTTACGGAGATAGCTCATATAAACTGCATTGACAATACAAAGCAGGTTAAGCAAACCTGCCGTGCTGGTATATATCTGACCCATCTCGTTAGGACGGCCGTAAGCCGGAAAGCCGCCGCCCTGGGTGTAATATCCGATAATAGCTACGAATGGCGAGGTTGCCATTTGAACTATATACCAAAGCCTTGCACCGGCTGGGTCAACTACACCAATTGAACCGATATATAATCCTGCTATAAAAATAACAGCAATAGTAATAAAAATAATTACTCCCCTGCTTATCTCTTTGAGGACGAGATATCCGCCTCCAGGTAAAATCCAACCTGTAAGAGCCACTAAAAACATAAGCGGCCATGGATTTTGTTGGCTTGCTCTATTGTATGTCACGGCTATTTTTCCGGGCGATTATTATCTGCAGCATTAGAATTAGGTTCTTCCTGAGGAGGTGCCTCTGTCCTTTCCTGAAGCTGCACGAATTTCATACGCTTAACAATATCCATTGGCTTGTACTGCACAAAGGCCAGCGACTGACCATCCGCAAATTCGCTTCTTATAACTTCTGAGGCTTTCATCATATCGAATTGTTCCTGGAAGAGGCGATTGATAGTGACATTTTCAAGACAGTAATAGGACATACCCGTCTTAAACTCCATTACAGCGGGTTTAGGCAATGTATTATTGTCAGGCGGCACAAGATTGTAAATTTGTTTTAGAAGGAAAGACTCAAGCTCGATTCTGGCGATATTAAGTCTTCCCAACGGATTACCCTGATTTCGGATTCTTACGTTTTCTAAATATGAATTACTAATCCTGCGAAGACCATTCTTTTTGCTCATCCTGAAGATTTTGTGGTCTCTTGAAAATTCATTTACATCATTTTTATTTTTAGCATAGGATTTATTAAATTTATCTATAGTGCTGTTCCAATCTGCGTTACCGGCAGCCGCAATAAACTCATCGGCTACGGTTTTGGTTTTAGCCATTGCATTGAGCAGCTTGAGGTCTTCGATTACGAATTGCCGAGGTGTATTTACATCTTTTGAATTTGGCTGACCATTAAAACGCACGCTGGTTTTATCTAGCTTTTCATCTATATTATTCGGGACGGCCGCTTTTCGAGCATCAACAATCCTAACCAACATCATGTTTGTCCCTTTAAAATCACCACTCAATTCACGTGCATCTTTTAATGGTCCAATATTCTCATATAATTTTGGGACTTTAGCGTCGATAGGGCCCAGGTTACTTGTTTTCAATTGCTCAATTGAAAAAGCCGCCCTGATTAAAGATGTCTCTGCGACTCCGCCGCCTCCTACATACAGCACATTGAGATTGCTGTCCTGCTGCATATCAGAAGCTGTTAAAAAGCCGGTTTTTCCTGAGTAAAGCTTTATGTTATATTTTTCGTTAAGCTCCGCCGCGACTTTTGCATAATCTACAGCGGCTTTTTTGAACTGCTCATCAGAAAATTTACCTTGTTCAGCTTCGACTGCAGAAACGTTTATCTCTGTTTTGGATTTCGCTTCATTGATAATCTGTTCGGCCTTTGAATCAACCCTTTGCTGATAAAGATTTTTTGTTATAAATGAAGCAACTTCAGCATAGCTTCTGGTTTTAGGAACAGGTTTTGAATTGGGGTCATTAGGATCGGCGGGGACCATTCTGGTAAATGCCTGCAAATGCTGCTGGTAATAGTCTTCGGCTTCCTCCTGAGTCAAAGGCTTCACGGTTGAAGCCACATCATTCAAACGAACAGCAATATACTCAAAACTTACACCTTCAGGAATTTTGTAACCAAACCCGTAAGGATTGCTCTCGCTTATATCTTCCGGAAAATTATCTTTATATACATTAAACTGTTCAAGAATTTTTTCCTCCGCAGGCTTAAAAGAATCATTTATGAAATCCCTTGCCTCAATCGAAACATAATTCACATCAATTGTTTCCTGCTGGAAAACCGTCTCATTGGCAATCTGCTGTAAGGACCGATTTTGAGTGGAAGTAACAGCCCTGCAATACTCTATTATTGAAGTTAAATTACTGAAAGAATCAATTATCTCGGATTCTGAAACGCGGTTCCTCTTTTGTATTACATCGATTACCTGTTCATATGTAGCGCCTCTATGTAGACGAGGTATAAGCATCTGGAGCTGTGTTCTTGTCTGGTCCGCGGGAGTCTGCACACCTGCCTGGTGTGCCTCATTTGTCAATAGTATCCAATATATACTTGCGGGGTATTGCTTGGAATAGATTTCATTTATCTGTTTATCCGAAACCTTATAATTTTCCTTGTTTACTATTTGTCTTATTCTTGCAAGCGTTTCGACAGCATTAGAACGTTCTGAAAAAATTAATTCTCCAAGCAGAATTATTCTCAAGTCCTGAGTAGATGCGAGGCGCGGGTCCTCCGGCCTGAGTATAGATTCGATGCCTATAGTTTTTAAAATTTCAATCTGATGATTTGCAGATTCTATATCCTGAGCATTTATTTTTTTACCTTTATCATAGTTTGCCACATGTCTGGATCCTCCAGACCTAAATGAGCTGAGGTAGTTCATCAGCGGCTCTATTGTAAAAACAATCATCAATGCAATTACAACAAAAGCCATAATTTTGCGATTGTGTTTGCGAAACCATATCATCAAACTCATTTTTCTGCTCCGAAAACGTTAATAGTCGGTTTTTATAAAAGATGTATAAGTATAAAGAATAAAAATATACTTTACAACGAAAAAGATGGTTCTGTTAGTATTGTTCTTCGTTATCTTAGACCGTCTGAAATGATATGCATTTGCTATCAGATTAGCTTGACTTTAATGGGTAATTCTGCTAATATAATATTAGCTGCACAATACAAACAGGCGATGTTCGCCTTGCCCCTTAGGGGAAAAAAAGAACGATGCAGCTTGGGAGACGGGTGACAAAAGAAGAATTCTAAAACGCCGTGTCTCCCTTTTTGTTTAGCTTCTTACGGGACTTCCACTACATTGGTAAACAGCACTACCGCTTCACCAAGGTCAACGTTGGCCTCAATTGTCCCTATAAGGCCTACTTTTTTATCGATGAATTTACTTATATCTGTTTGTGCGGCTCCATCGACTGGACGTGCATAACACAGCGTTTTATCATTTTCAACAATTTTATAATACCTTAGACCCGGCATCTCGGTAGAAATAGGCGTTTCTTTTAAAGTGCCAATCACCGCATATTGGCTTTTATCCTCGATTTTAGATAATTGCTCATTTTTTGCTGCATCTATTTTTTGATTTACCTGTTCTGCCTGTTCATCCTGAAGTTTGGCTGTTTTTGCAACCTCAAGTAAAAATTCATATTTTTCTACCATTTTCAAAAGTGCTGATGCAGTTCTCGCAGCCCTAAAGCCTTGTTTATCTGAGGCAATAACAGCAATTTCTTTTTTTAACTCAGTATAATTCTGTTCGGCCTGAGGTTTTGCACGTTCTGCTTCGACCTTTTGTTTTAAATCCTGAACTTCCTTCATCTTCTGTTCTTCAGCAGAAGTAACACCCGCCGGGGCCGGAGTTGACGTAACATTAGCTGTATCGGGTTGATTTGGTGAGGAAGCGGGTGCTTTTATTGCTCCCGAATTTGAGGGAAATGGAGATGCAGGCATTGGATGAGCTGTTGAAGGCATTGAAGGAGGAGCGGTTTCCGGCTGTGCAGAAGGAGCCGGAGCCGGCGCCATCAGAGTTCCAAGAGGTTTGGCATGCTGACTGCTGACCCATAGATAAGCCCCTTCTGGAGGAGCTATCCTGCAATAACTATCTTTTTCTTCTCCTACTATGGTTACTTTATCGCCTTTATTAAGCTTAACCTGCATCGATGTGGAATGCATCGGCTGAACTTCGTCTGAGCCGGCGTAAACACGAACTGCATCACCTGAAACAGTTCCGATTTTATTATCCTTTGGGTCAATCTGAACATATTGCTTTGAAATCCATGAATAACTGCCTTGGGGCGGAACTATTTGAAGCCAACTGAATTTATTGCCGACAACCTTGAGCTTTTCGCCCTTTGCGGCCTTGCCGCAGTTGTAATATTGTGTTCCAGGTCCTGAGCGGATGTAAACATCATCTCCGGTTACCTCGGCAAGAAATGGAAATGCCGGCAGATTCAAATTCGAATCTGCTGAACCAGGTAACTGGGCTGCACTGGCGGGCTGAACAGAAATATGCAGACAAAGACCGCTAATAATTACAATTGAAAATCTCAGAAAAGATTCCATTCTTATACCTCCTAAACAGGTTTTTCTCCATAAATTCCAATCGCCCCATAATAACACGGGCACAGAACAAGTACTGAGTAAAATTATCATCCCCCAAAGCTCTTGTCAACTATTTTGTGATGTTCTTTTTTTGATTGTAAATCAAATAAGATTTAGACAAATGTTTACACCCCAAGAGATAAACTAAATAAACATTAGAAGCTATTAAATTAATTTGCTTTCAGCTGTGCAAAATGGCTGCTAACGGCTATCTCCGCTAATAAATATTTTGTTATTACGGGCAAAAGAGTAGCTATTTTATCAGATAGACCAAGGCCGCAGCTCAAGTTCTCGGGTTTAATACCAATTATGACCACCTCTTTAGGCTCGCAGTTCAGCTGCCTGGACATTAAAAGCGTATCCATGAAGCCAATTTCATGCATAGAAATATTTTGACTGGCATTCGAGACCATTTCATCAGGTGTGAACTTTATAATCGTCCCGGGTATATAATCCCCATCTATCGCATCAATTACTATGACTTTTTGCCTGTCACAGATATAGTCAAGAAGGTCAGCTCCCGCAGTGCCGCCATCGAGAAGCTCCACACAGCTCGGAAGTTTTTCTTTTTGCATTTGCTCAATGACATAGACGCCTATACCCTCATCATGCAGGAGAATATTTCCAATTCCAAGAACCAGAACTGGCTTACGGATACAGGCGTCTTTTATATTCATATTTTAAACACTAGGTCTGCTGTGCAGTATCATTTCAGGTTTAGTCTTTCCGGGTCTTACCATATGAACAGCGCACGATAAACAGGGGTCAAATGAATGAATAATCCTGAGCACCTCAATGGGCTGATTGATATTAGATACAGGTGTCCCTATAAGGGCCTGCTCGATTGGACCGGGCTTTCCCATATCATCTTTTGGCGAAGCATTCCAGTTTGTCGGCGTTACTATCTGATATCGGCCGATCGTCGAATTAGTTATCGTAATCCAGTGACCAAGCGCACCGCGCGGAGCCTCAGTCAATCCTATTCCAGTTGCACTGCTGGGCGTTGCTGCGTATTGATAGACCGGACCTCCTATTACGATTTGGTTGAGCCATACATCCATTGCATCTGCGACTTTTTTAGTTTCGTAAGCTCTCGCGGCTATGCGGTCCAGGGCGGATATTCCCCTTGTGTAATCACCATTGACCCACATTCGTGCTAAAGGCCCAACCTCATGAACCATATTCATATACCTTGGCGACTTGAGCCATGAATACGCCCCCGCTTTTGCAGCATTGGGTGTAGTAGCCCCAATCGAAGGATTAAGGCCGGATGCGGAACTATACTTTGAATATTTCACATATTCGGCAATATCGGAAGTATTAACTGCAAGCATCTGACCATTTGTGTATCTGCCGCGTTTGAGAAGCTTAGTTGTCCCCGCGTTATCAAGGTCGAATACTCCGTAAGCTAACAGGTTTCCGCAGCCTCTTCCGATGTTGTAATAATCTGGAAAAGCTCCGGCTACAGCCAAAACATCGGGCAAATATGTCCCATTTATAAATGTGCGAAGCTCTGTAAGCAATGCTCTAAATTCATTAATCTGCTGAGATGCGGGATTTGAAGTTGCACCCCCAGGGACAAATACAGGGCTGCACGGAAGTTTGCCGCCCATGATAGCTCCCATTTGATGGGCCTTTCGCCTCATTTCCAATGCTTTAACATAATGACCAACCAGGGTCTCAGCGGTCGTCCCTTTCACCATATCCGGTGAAGCATATCGAGGTCCCCATGGAGAAATATCAAGGATTCCCGTGGTGTCGATATAGTCCAACGCGGCCAGATGATAAAAATGAAGGATATGTGATTGGATAAAATTTGCTCCAAGAACAAGATTCCGTATTATCCGTCCATTAGCCGGCGCAGTAATCCCAAAAGCCGCTTCAAGATTGAGACTGCTTGCCATTCCGTGTGAGATAGGACATACACCGCATATTCTTTGTGTAAAATGCGGAGCATCCAGAGGATTACGGCCCTGAAGAATTGCTTCGAAACCACGGAACGTTGTTCCATTACTTTTGGCATCAATAATCTGCTGTTTGCCGCCAACAGTATCAATCGTAACTTCAATAGCCAGATGTCCTTCAATTCTGGTCACCGGGTCAATTTTTACAGTAATAGGCATTTTATTTATCTCCTAATTGGAATCTTTTCTAAACGTTTTCCTTTTTTTAATTCCATTTTTTAATCATCTTCATCTTCATGTTCATCTTCGTCTTCATCTTCGTCTCTATCTTCTATATAAACTCTGCAGTTCCAAGCACCTGTTCTCCAAGTGCTCTTGTAGTAGTTTACTGCCCTGACACGATAGGTATATCTGCCATTTGAATTGATTTTTTCAGGATATGAAGTATTTGAGCCTGAATAAATCTGCACCCAGGTGCTGCCGTCGTTTGCCAAACGCTCTAATTGATATGAGGCCGCGCCGCTTGACGCCGGCCAGCTTACTATGTAATTGCCGGTATTACTGCTTGCTGGATAATTAATCGTAGAAGGCCCCTTTAACCTTGATAACGTTACTACGCAAGTTATCGTGCCTGTTCTCCAACTACTGTATCCCGCGGAATTTATCGCTCTTACACGATAACGATATTTACCGCTCAATACGCGTTCAGAATAAGTATTCTCCTCACCCGTATAAATCCGTTTCCACTTTCCGTAATTTCTCGAACGTTCAAGCCGATAAGACGTTGCGCCTTTTGACGGTGACCAGGTGACTGTGTATTGGCCGGTATTGCTTTTATCTGGATAAGTAATCGAAGCAGGAGCTATTGGAACTGTATTTGTGTCTGTATCAGTATCGGTGTCTGTCCCCGTCGCAGTTTCAGTTGCGGTACTTGTGCCTGTATTTGTTTGAGTTCCTGTATTCGTATCAGTTGACGTTGATGTTTCTGTTTCGGTCCCGGTTGCAGTACCTGTTCCAGTCTCGGTTCCGGTATCTGTGCCTGTCCCCGTATCGGTTCCTGTATCTGTATTAGTTGAAGTAGCTGTATCTGTTTCAGTTCCGGTATTTGAGCTGGAAACAGTGCATCCAATCCCAGTGAATTTCGCAAACGCGGCATTTTCAAGAACTACACCGCCTGCTGCGGTATTTGCATTTACACCGATATTTGTTGGAAAATTGCTGACAGCTACAAGAATTCTGCAAAGAGTGCCGCTGGATTTTGGCGCATTATTAACATCGTCATAACGTGATGCCATAACCAGCGAAACTGAGGATGTTCCGATTCCATTATTATCAACCGGCGTTCCCCAGTCGAATATCTTTCCGGTATCATCTATTTTAATAGAATTGGGGAAAATGCCGTACCCGGGGCTTGCGGCATTACTATCGCCAATTTTATAATTGTAAACTTTTTGAATGACAGCGCCGTTATCAACTATTAAATCGATAGCGAAAGCTCTCGGCAAAATCGTCTCATCTGATGCGCTGTAATCAACTCTAACTATCCCGCCTCCCTCATCAACGCAAGTAATAACAACAGCATTTACGGGAATATTAATTACCAACATTAAAAGTAAAATAATTTTCTTCATTGCTGTTTCCTTTAATTTATTTTGTGTGTCCTTCATTTAAGAATTAATGAAAGTAACTGTTCCATAGCCGTCAATTTCCAAAGATTTCCTAATCATCTGCGCCGCCGCCATTTAAGGTGTAAAATGGCGTCATTGAATCGGGGAAAGATGGTTCAGTGCAGCCGATGCAGGGACTTCCCGCCTGAACGCACCAGTTAACACCTGTTTGTCCGGCCGCAGGACTGTTCCATTTTCTTGTTGGGCAGTCGCAGTGTGTTTGCCTGCCTTTGCAGCCCAATGCAAAAAGACACCCTGTTAAACCCAAAGTGCGAGGATTTGCAACATCGGTATCTCCCCGGGAATGGCAGGCAAGACAGCTTTTATTTCCCGCATGTCCCAATCGTCCGGAATATGATGAATTGAATGCTCCTAAATTCGGGCATGCAGTATGAACTAATGTTCCGTAATACGCTGTAGGTCTTGAAAGACTATCAAGAGGAACCGCTGTTCCCGTTAAAAGGTTAACAATTGTTCCAACAAGCCAATCCGGATGTATCGGGCAGCCGGGGATATTTATTACATTTTTAGAAATGTTTAAATATTTCAATGCGTCACTAACACCCATTGCATTGGTAGGATTGGAACCGCTGGCGGGAATGCCGCCATAACAGGCACAACCTATCGCAATAATCTGTCCGGCATATTTTGAGAAAAGGCCAAGAGCATTGAGCATAGTCATGCCGCCGCCTATTTCGCAGTATTGTCCGGCTGCTCCTGTCGGAATCGCACCTTCAACTATAAGTATATATCCTCGGCGGGCTAATAATGCATAATCTACAAAATTGACTATTCCATCCCCATTAAGGTCCATGCTAATGTTAGTTTTCTGCATCCACTGATTGGAGACTTCCATAAGCTCTCCATTGGATGGGCGAGCAACTTGTGCGGCCGAAATCGCAAAATCCCCGGCAGCTGCCATTACATTTGGATGATATTCGAGATTGATTTTATCGAGCAGAATTGTATCAACTGAGGCATAATAAATTGAATTTAGAAATGAAATCGAACAGCCGGTGCACGACTGACCCTGAAGCCAGATTACAGAGGGATTACCTGACCCTGCCAAAGCCTCCTGCAGTTTCATCAGACCACTTGCTTGGAGTCCCAGCGCACCTGCCATCCCCGCGGCGGCCCTGAAAAATTCTCTTCGTGAAATTCTCATTGTTTAGTTCTCCTATCAATTTAGTAGTATTTTAAATACTCTTGTCTTTATCAAAAATCCTGATACCGATTTATCCGTCAGGGGTTTGTTGGGAATTCAAGTCCATTATGAAAACTTTTTAACAAAAAAGAAAAATAAACAGGTATGTATCCAATATTGCACAATGTGTAATCGCTTTAGTTTTATTTATTGGTTATGTGAATGTAATTTAAAAATCACCCTATTTTTTTTAATCTAAGCCCGTGTGGACCAGTCAATATTTTATATTATTAGATATGCTGTCATTAAAAGATAATTATAATCCATAAATATCTTAAGTCAAGAATATTATTCCAAAAAATCAGAATACCCCTTAAAACGTATGGGGTATTTTGGGATTAAATTACAAGCAGGTTTTTTGAAGAAGGTTAAAGAATCAAGTTTTTGAACAAAAACAATGACAATACACTTTAAAATCATGCATTACATCCTTAATGTAAGTTAATTTTAGTTTTTTATACGAACAACAGAGAAGAAATGGCTTGAGAAAAATAAATATTTTTAGAAAAAAAGGTGCAGTTGTTTTTTTTCAAAAGTGAAAATAATTAAGCTAAACGGCAGTACGCTGCTTGCATCATCAGGAAAAACGCCTGCGCTTCTGTGCTTGTTCCCGGCCGGTCAAATAATGGAGAACTGCAGGCACCCTGCACGAGTCCATAATCATCAATTTTCGAGTAAGCACCTGCTCTCATCTTGTCAGCCGATTTTAAATAGCTGTCTTTCAGCCATCCGGATTTTACTCCCTTATAAATGGAATAAGCAAGCATTTGTGACAAGTTTGTCTCTATAAAAGTATTTGGGTCATCAACAACATCATAAAATAATCCATCCGGCCGGATAAAAGAAATACAGCCATCAAGTAACTCCTCTGTATACCCGATTAGCTTTTTTCTATCTTGTTCCCTGTCCTTCGGCAAAGTATCGATTATCTGCGCCATACCCGCCGCACACCAGCCGTTGCCGCCTCCCCAGCACGCCTGTCGTTTGAAAACCTTTTTCTTATCATCCCATATGTGTGAAATTAATTTTTTATCCTTATTCAGCAAAAAACCGCGATAGCAGTCAACCTGTCTTATAGCTTCATCGAAATCGCCCATTAGAGCTAAAAATGGAGGCGTCATAAACATAGAATCACTCCAAATCTCTTTACCCCCTGTAATGTGGCATATCGCCCCGTTTTCTGTTCGGGGCGCTTTCTTTTTCAAATATGTATATAATGCATCTGCCGCATCTTTGAATTTTTTATCTTTTGTCACTTTGTATGAATATAAAATTGCTGCTCCATTTGAGCCAGGGTCGGTTACCGCATTTTCGGTCCCCAGCATTGCAGCACGGCCGTCCTGTTTTTGGCGAAGAATCGCATCTTTGGCCATAAGCACAACAATATCTCTTTCTCCAAGCTCAATCATTGCCTGCGAAGCAACTCCCTGTTCCCAGCTTGCCCGCTGCATAGAAAACATTGCAATTTTGGCCTTCTCAACTGAATCATTTTTCACTGGTTTTCCTGAACCATTCAAAACTTTGCTGCATCCCCCCGCCGCAGCGAGAATAGGAAATGTCAATATATCCCTTCTTCGCATTATTTTACCTTTCAAAAAGATATAGTTCTGTCTTGCCATAAACTGCTGAATGTAATTATAATTACCGCATTGATAAAAAACAGTTTATTTCGTTTGAAAAAAAAGGAGAAGAGTATGCCAATCGTAAGATATGTTACCGTGTCAATCATAGTTATGTCTTTAATCACTTCTCAGGGATGCAAAAAACATGAGGCTTCTGACCCATCTAAAAATTTAAATAAAAATGAAAAAGCAACAGCTATGAGCTTTAACATTACCGAAAGAGATGCATTCACCGTGATGGGCACACAAACACGCATTAGCGCAGACGACCAGAAGAACCCCGAGACATACACTAAAATCTGGGACGACTTTGAGCAATATAAAACAATCCTTCGGCCTCTGGCCATCGAACAGAGATTTTTTGGTGTCACCTTCCCCACAGACAAGAAAGATACCTTCGATTACCTCTCCGGAGTGTCTGCACACAGTGACGCAAAGGCGCCGGACCCGAAGCTCATCGCACGCAATATACCCGCGGCTCGTTATGCAGTTTTCAAATCGACCAGCGAGGATCTGGCCAAGACCTATCAATATATTTACAGTGAATGGCTGCCCGGCTCACGTTATAAAATAGACCCAAAGGGCTGCTCTTTCGAACAATACGCCCCAAAGGAATGGTCGAACCGGCCGGTTTATATCAATATCCCTATTGTGCCGAAATAAAAGGGTTTACTTTCGCCACAGGCGGATAAATATTTTAGCCACAGAGGACACATCCGCCAGTTGGCGAGATCTCGCTGA
>CAYSKP010000160.1:0-5410 GCA_964431645.1 uncultured Pirellulales bacterium | reverse complement strand
AGTGAAATCAGTGAACTCTGTGGCTAAAATCTTCGTGTCACTTCGTGTTTTCTTCGTGGTGAAAGAATCCCTTTAAAATGTTGCTTTTTGTAAACATTCCTTTTATAAACTCTGCGTTCTCGGCGGTGAACCTCATTATTTCACCAGAAACGCCGTTTTTCAAACTTATTGTCTCATAACCGCAAATTGAAATGCCTCGCCGCTCTCAGCGGATTGCCTTAGTCAATTGGAATTATGACAAAGTGAACTTACTTTGCCTCGCCGCTCTCAGCGGAACGACAAAGTAAACTTGCTTTGCCTCGCCGCACTCGGCGGATTTACTTAGTAAATTGGAATTATCGCAAAGTAAGCCTGATTTGCGGCAAATCAAGTCCCATAAGAGGCAAACAAATTAGCTTATAGCGTATAGCGTACCGCTTCGCGAGAAATTAGATAGTAGAACAGTTGAACAGTAGATAAACAGCGAAAATCCGCGCAATCAGCGTCAAAATAGCCGTGTAATCTGTGTAATCAGTGGCTAAAGATCAAAAAAGGGGACCCCGTCTTAAAGACATGCTGGGGCAGGCAGGTCACCTCAAAGCGGGACTGCGGAGCCAGTCCCTCTTTTTTTATGTATGAATCAGCTGTGCTGCTGCAACTTTATTTTTAGCTGCAACCTGCTCGACAAAGGCCTCTAACCTCGTAGTTAACGTGACATCTTCCTGACCATCGAAGCTCAGGTTAAGGATAGGCATTTCGCCGCAATCAGCACTCAATCTCATTGTCTGGGTGCTGACTATTGTAGAGGGCATACACGAGAAAGGCATCACATTGACAACGCCTCCGAAACCATCCTTATGATATTCCACCATTTTACCGATACTCAGTATTGCTTCTCCTTCAAATGAAGCATCTATATATGGTTTCGCCAGTTCGATTGCATGCTTAGTTGAATGTTCGGCCAGCCGACCGAATCTGGCCTCTAACGGCAATGCGAGCTTTCTTTCAATTTTATGCTGGAAAAAGTTCATAATTTCATTGTTTAGCAGGTTTTTCCATTGACCCATTCGCTGTGACATTTTGGAGCGCGTAAAGTTGGTGTAATAAATCCATTCAGCAAGCGGCGCCAAATCGCAGGCTGCTCCGAGCTCTTCAAGCCGCCGGATAATATTAAGATTAGCAAACTGGTGATTTCGAACATATATTTCGCCAACGATTCCGATGAGCGGCTTTTGAAGTGTATTATCCAATTTGATTTGCGAAAAGTCATTACCGAATTTCTCAAACAATCGAACTTTTTCGTTAAAGCTGCTTCTCTTTTCAATTTCTTTAATCCAATCCTGAATACTATTTAAATAAATCTGCTGAGCTTGATGTGGTTCAATCGCGAAAGGCCGTAATCTTAAAATCAGCTTGTGCAGAATGTCCAGACCAACTGCAGAAATCCAGATGTCCTTCATAAAGGTAATTGTGCCTGCACCATTGAAGTTCTTTACGAAATGGCTGTAGAAATTACTATCCTGGTTAGGAGAGAAAATTGAAGCCCCATCGATTCCGGCGTGTTTTAAAACAAGCTTCTGCATGCAATGATACAGTCCAAACCTGCATGGTCCGGATGTGCCCGGCATAAAAAATTCAGCATTCTGGGGTTTTACACCCTTTTTCTCCAATACATTGAGCATTTCGCCGCAGGTAATCGCACAAGGCAGGCATTCCTTTCCCGTCGTATAAGCCCTGCCTCGTACAAGAGCAGCTTCATCAGACATTGGCATAACTTCAGCCGGTTGTCCGTAAGCACGAAGACATGCCGCCAATCCAAAAGATGCGTCACCCATATATGGTATGTAAAGTGTCCGCTTGGATGATACTTTATCTTTTGGATGTGACGTTTTTGAAGAACTGGGAGCTGGAAGTGATTGTTTGTAATTTTTTAAGCTCTCAAGGAATGCCTCAATTCGCGTCACTACACCGGCATCTGCAGAATGTTCATCGATTTCAAGCTGCAGGCAGGGTTTGCTGCCCATTATATCTTTGAAAAACGGCATCAAAAAAGAATCAGGGCCGCAGCTGAAATTCGACAGATATACAGCAAATAAACGATTGTCCCGGCTGATAATTTCTGCACCACGGAGGATTTTCTGTCCATATGTCCAATAAATCTGATTATGAAGTTCTTTATCAGTTAGCGGTGCTTTTTTTAGATCCAGCATCTCCATTGGGAAAATTTCTACACCTGCATCTGTAAACTTTTTAGATAATTCAAGACTGATGCCTTCATCGCAGCCGTTGTAAGGTCTGCTGACAAGGACAAAAAGTTTTTCGCCTTCTTTGATATTGGCCAGGATTTCCCTGCCTTTTTCCAGCAGAGATTGCTCGAAATTTTGCTGTGCCTTAGATCCCTTTTCAATCGCAGCGTAAATATCACGAGATGAAATATTCAACTGTTTGCCTATGTGAGCAAAAGTCTTTTTGGTTATTTTGTCTCCTTCACCAAGACGAATCGGAACAATCAGCAGCTTGCTGTTATCTGTTTTCCCTTCAAAGGCACTGCGAACCATGTATGGAAATGATTGGACATAGGGACAAAAATGATTGTGCTTATTTTCCTCGAAAGGACCTGCCGCTGAAACAACGCTGGGCAGGAAAATATAATCCACACCTTTTTCAATAAGTTCAACTACATGCCCGTAAGCAACCTTGACGGGAAAACATGGCTGCGCAGTTACAGATTCTACGCCTTTGCGTATAGTCTCTTTTGAGGTTTTGCCTGATAAAATTACTTCAAAACCAAGCTCTTTGAAAAATCGTGAAAAGAGCGGCAATAGCTGCCATGAGGCAAGTGCAAGAGGAATTCCTATTTTTTTCGCTTTTGCAGTATCAATTGGCTTAGAATCATTTTTGGATACCTTTGTTATACCCGCAAATTCGAACAATTTATCCTGTCTATATCTAAATGCATTAAATTGGCTTTTCTTTTGAATTTTTTTCTTAAGATTATACCGGTCACATCGTGAGCCATAATATAATGGCTCGCTATTTGCCAGTTGGACCTTTTTTATCTCGCAATGATTGGAACAATATTCACAAGCAAATGACTCGACACTGTAATTTGCATTCACGACGTTTGAAAAACCTTTGAATTTGCTTTGGGGCCTTCCTCCATCGCTAATAGCCATTTGTTCCATATATACAGCGGCAATTGCTGCCGCACCCAATGCCCCAGTGACTTCATGATGGTCAGGAACCATGATAGGTTTGCCTGTAACCTTTTCGAAAGCAGCCCATACCGCGGTGTTGAACGCTGTTCCTCCCTGGAAACAGATATTGCTGCCGATTTTGCGTCTCCCGACGACACGGTTGAGGTAATTTGACACGATAGAGTAGGAAAGGCCTGCTACAAGGTCCTCGGTTTTAGCTCCCTGCTGCTGATAGCTGAGCAAATCTGATTCCATAAATACTGTGCATCGTTCTCCCAATTTTACAGGAGACTTGCTTGCAAATGCCAATTTGGCAAATTCATTTTTGATGCTGATGCCAAGACGCTGGGCCTGTTCTTCAATGAATGAGCCTGTCCCGGCGGCACAGGCATGATTCATTTCAAAATCTACAACAACTCCATTATTAAGAGAGATATATTTACTGTCCTGTCCTCCAATTTCGAAAATAGTATCTACCATGGGATTGACGATTGCTGCGCCGGTTGCCTGGGCGGTGATTTCGTTTATAACAATATCAGCACCGATAAAATCTCCAGTGAGATATCTGCCTGAACCGGTGCTGGCAGCGCCTATGATTTTAACCTTGTCTTTAACCTGCTGACCTATTGACTGCATCACCTGGTGTATAGCATCAAGGGGACGGCCGCCAGTCATAAGATATATTTTCGCGAGAATTCGTTTTTGTTTGTCCATTACCACAGCCTTGGTGCTTAATGAACCTACATCTATGCCGAGATATGCCTCAATTGGCTCAATGGCTCCACATAGCAGATCATTATGAATATTATTTTTGGGCGGCGGAAGTGATGGCGAAGTCAGAAGTTCACGTCTGGGCGCGTTTTGAAGGGAAGAACCCTTCTGATTTATATACTCATCAATTTTATTAATCAGTGAGCCGGCTGAAATGGTATTCTTTAATCCTTTGCTTTTTGCAATCAGAATTGAACCTATTGCTCCGGTAAAGAAATTTACATCTGGGACAATTAAGTCTCCATTTTTAGTTTCAAAGACCTCCGAAATCGCCTTCACAACTCCCGCGTTTGCCGCCACTCCGCCGGTAAAGACAATTGGCTTTATGAATTCACGGCCGCAGCCGAGATTGCTTTTAAGGTTGCGCGCGAGAGCAAGGCAAAGACCAGCAATAATATCGCAAACAGGCGTAGCCTGCTGCTGTAAATGAATCATATCACTTTTGGCAAAAACTGAGCATCGGCCTGCCATTCTCGGGACACTTTTGCTTTGGATTGCCAATTGGCCGAATTCGCCTTCGATATTTATCCCGAGGCGGTCTGCTTGCTGGTCGAGAAATGAACCTGTCCCGGCAGCACAGACTGTATTTAGGGCAAAATCTTTTACCCGTCCTGCACCTGGCTCATTATTCAGAAAGATTAATTTGTTATCCTGTCCTCCCATTTCGATGATGGTAGCCCTTTGAATATCAGGATATAAAAAAGAAATAGCGGCCGCCTGTGCGGCAACTTCATTTATGAAAGGAATTCCAAGCAGTTTTGCGGGCATACGGGCAGCTGAGCCGGTAGCCGATATGGTGCTTAAGTTACAAGGATTTATTTTTGTGAAGATATCCTTCAACTGACTGAGAAACGTCTCAATAGGTCTGCCTTTTGTCCTGCGGTAATCAGATAGGATAATGCGATTTTCATTATCTAATATAACTAAGTCGCTGCTTGTGGAGCCGATATCGATTCCAAGGCAGAAGGGGGATTTACCTCGTAATCGTTCGAGGTTCTGTTGGTCATTCCTATGTGACCTAATTAAATTTGATTCGCCCTGTTCCATATTCAGCTCCTTTGTTTAATGTGTCTCTCCAATATGAGCAAAGCCGGACTGCTACTATAACATTTTTTACTTTTTTTTCAAGTGACGCTAAAAAGTGAAATTTAATTAGTTTGAGTTTACAACCCAAATACTGTTTATATATTAATAATATATATGTATATTAATAAGTCAAGTGATTTTTTAAAAATATTTTTATTCAATAGTGCCCAAATGCCCTTCAAGTTAATATATATTCTATGAAAGTGATGCTAGCTGAAAAATATGGTTTTTGTGCCGGTGTAAGAAATGCTATAAGCACGGCCGAGAAGATTCTATCTGAAAAAGGAAAGGTCTACAGCTTAGGTCCAATCATTCATAACCATAATGTTGTGGAAAGACTGGCAAATAAAGGATTAATTACAGTTGAAAATGTTGAG
>CAYSKP010000159.1:0-5525 GCA_964431645.1 uncultured Pirellulales bacterium | reverse complement strand
CCCATCTTCTGCAACGAGGTAGTCCTTTCCCGGCGTAAACAGGTCTTGGGCATCCCAGGGTGAGCAAATGAGCGGAATTCCGCAGGCAAGCGCCTCGAAGGTTCTTATTGTGGGAATTCCCGGCAGCATTTGCGTATAGGCCTTACGAGGTATATGCACAGTAATTCTGTAGCTGCTGAATACCTTTGGGACATAAAAATTAGCAATCCAGCCCTTATACTCAATTTTTGACTTTTTCAGGATTTTTTTTGCATTATTAGGATAACGCACGCCGTAAATGGCGGTTTTAAGATTCAAACTTCTTGCAGGCTCGACGAGAAATTCCATAATTTCGCCTGAACGCTCGCCATCGCCCCAATTGCCTATCCATACAATGTCCCCTTTTAGCATATTGCTGGTGATGGGCTGAAATTTTCGAATATCTGCGCATTCGTGCCAGAGCCATGCCTTTTTTGCCCATCCTTTTTTCAAATAAATATCACTGATGACACTGCCGAAGGCTAAAACAGCGTCATAGTTAATTGTCTGAAAACTTTCAATGGCTCCAGGATTGGATATTGACCTGTGATGCGTGTCGTGAAACAGCAGCTTGTAGCCGGTATTTTTTTTACGATGAATACCGATATTAAAAACTAATTCGGGCGTGTTCCATTCATGAACAATTACAAGATCGGCACCGTCAAGAACAGTATCTAAATTGAGTTTTTCAAAATCATAAAAGTTGCTCTTTAAATCAGGGTAGTTTTCATGAAATTTGTTTATCGCCTGCATTCCGGCAGTTTTAATGAGGTTATCCACACTCCAGCCGTTTTTCGGCTCAAAAACTTCGACCTGGTGACCTCGTGAAAGCAGTTCTGAAACAATACCTCTTAAAAAATGTGCATTACGATTATTCCAGTCACTGACCAATGAATGATAAAACATTATAATTTTCAAATTACAACCCTTTCATAACGTATATTTGCCCCTTTTTCTTATTTGAGATTCGCTGTTGATTAAAAAATTGTGTAAATTCACATATTGATATGTCATTGGATCGATGGTAAATCGCTGAGTATCGGGTCCGGCAAAACCAAAACGCAATTTGTCTAATTTTTTTTCAATTGTGTTATCTATTAGTGCGAATTCCATAATTACTCGAACTTAACATAACCCTTTAAAAAACCTTCAGGCCTTTCTTCAAGGTCGCAAAATGCATCATTTAACTTTTCTATAGAATATGAATGTGTAAGCAATTCATCAGGGCAAAATGTCCCTGACTGTATCGCTTTTATCGCCTGTTTTATTCCGTTAATACAAACTTGCTGATTACGTTCATGTGCGTTAATAATTTCCAGGCCGTACCAGTTCCATAACTGCATATTGACATGGCGTAATCCATCCTGATGATAACCGGCAATAACAAGCCGGCCGCTGATTGCGGTTAATTCTCCTGCTAAATCGAGGGGCCACTGTGTCCCGATTGCCTCTATAACCACATCACAGCATTTTTCATTAGTGATTTCTTTGACCTTATTTATTATTTTGTAATGGTCATCCATTTCTATCAGGTGCTTTGCACCGTTTTTTTGCGCAATCGATAACGAGAATGGTCTTCTCGAAATTGCGATAACGTCGGCGCCTGCCTGATAAGAAAGCTGAACGAGCATTGCGCCGATAAAGCCGATCCCAATTACTGCAACAATCTTGCCTTCCGTAATGCCGCTTTTTCTAAAAATATTTAATGCGCACGAAAACGGCTCGCCGGGCAATGGCATCTGATTAAGTGATTGAGGTATTTTTACAAGCATTTCAACCGGAACAATTTCATATTGAGCGAATGAGTGTCTTCCCAGATATGTAACTCTGTCGCCTTCTCTAAAGTCGGTAATATCTTCTCCTGTCTGGTCAATAACTCCCCAGCCTTCGTGACCGGGGCTTCCCGGTTCTATTGGATAATTGAACCATTCTCTTCCTTGCCATAATGGGAGATTAGAGCCGCAAATGCCGCATCCTTCCAGTTTGACCCTCACCTGCCTTTTGCCGGCGATGGGAATGGCTAATTCTTCAATTTCAATATTGTGCGGGTTAGTAAAAACAGCCGCCTTCATTGTTTTTTGTGAGCTGAAACCTTTGATTTTTATTCCTATGGCCGCAACTGCATTTTCAGGCATAGCTGATTCCTTCTGTTTTTCCCTTAATTCGATTTCTTTCTCATTTAAAAGCTATCCCCAGCACCTCCGGTAATCAAAATGTTCCGCAATGCCCTTCCATTTAATCTTTTTTGTTTCATATTTTTGTTTTTGTATAAATAATTATTTCCAATGAAAATCGGGAGATTACAAAAAAGATGCTTCTTAATTGCTTAGAGTCAAAAGATTAATCATATTTAAATCCATTTCTTTTTATCTAAGTAATTTGTCTAATTTTTTACGAAATTTTCCTATCAATATATCTCTTTTGCGAATGCGATAATACCACCTGAAATTTTGATATATCAATACTGCAGCAAAAAATCCGTCAACCGATGGTAACGGAGTTTTGAAGGAAATAAATTGAAGAAACCCCGGCACAAACAATAATTAAGGAGCAAAAATATGAAAACTAAAGCAAGTTATATGAATCATCCTTTTCATCCTATGCTGATAGTTTTTCCGCTTGGCTTATGGATTTTTTCCTTTATTTGCCTGGTTATCAGTAAATTCACAGATTATCATGTTTGGAATACAATTTCCATTTACACGCTTGCTGGCGGTATAATCGGAGGCGCTATAGCCGCAGTTCCGGGATTAATTGATTTATTCGCTTTGCCGCAAAGCAAGGCTAGAACAATAGGCATATGGCACATGATTATTAATATTATCATATTGACAATCCTGATTATCACATTTTTCCTCAAGGTCTTTAGTAATGCCGAACAGATTGCGTTTATCTTTTTTGCTATCTCAATAATTTTACTTTTGGTAAGCGGCTGGCTGGGAGGCGAGCTGGTTTATCATTACGGCGTTGCCGTAAGCACTATAAAAGATGAATCATATTTAAATCGTAATCCATCCTTCAAAGCCGCAGGACATCCATAAACATCTCATCTATGGATTCAAATGCATTTAATAAATGGAAATATTTTATGCAGCGCGGCAATTTCGAAGCCGCATGGCGCATCAGCGATAAACAGCTTGCGCTGAATAATATCACTGCCATGCAATCGTAATGTAATGCTTTTGCTTTGTTCCTATAAAATCATTGTTATAGATTTAAATACATATTTTCATTTTTAATTTTAACTTTTTATCTCAAATTGATTCTATATATTAATATTTACAATGGAGGAACCTGAAGTATCAAAATGGAGCTGGGCAGGCGAATTTAACCTATAAGGAGCCATAAATGCTGTAGGGATACAAAATGTAAATGCCTGAGGATAGTCCGATGAATACTTTCAGGAAAAATTCTGTTGGCCCTCAAAAATTTCAAATTTATTGCATAATTATATCATCTGTATTCATTCTATTTCCTCAAGTACTCTACGCTGAAGATATAACCATAGATATAAACACTGTCTGGCAGCCCGGGACATATATTTACAATAATGTTCTGGTAACCAATAATGCAGTTTTGACCCTTAACGGCTCTGTCGATTTATATGCAGACACTTTAATCATCGATTCCGGTGCATTCATTTCAGCTAAAGGGACGGGTTTTGGCGCAGGACAGGGACCGGGTACAGGCGGCTTTTACTCAGGCCATGGAACAGGAGCAGGTTATGGCGGCAAAGGCGGCTCGAGAAATAATTCAGGCGGGCTTGTATACGGTTCAGCTATTGATTCCATTGACCTGGGCAGCGGAGGCGCAAACGGAAATGCGGGCGCAAATAAGGGAGGTGCCGGCGGCGGAGCCATCATACTTAATATCGGCTCTTTGACAATAAATGGCCAAATTAATGCAAATGGAGGAGATGGCGTTATCGGCTATTCAGGCTTATACGGCGGCGGCGGCTCAGGGGGAAGCATTTACATCGATACAGAACAATTAGCAGGCTCCGGTTCAATTTCGGCAAACGGCGGCTATGGCAGATTCGGGGCCGGCGCCGGCGGCAGGATTATCGTCTTTTATGAAACATCGTCTTTCACGGGAACGGCCCAGGCAAAAGGCGGTACTGGTTTAACGATTGCTGATTATGCTCAGGACGGGACTATAGCTTTTATTGATTTATTAAATAATGTATTTTATGCCGGTCACACGTTCTGTCTTGAAGAGATTGATAGTCCTTTTGTATTTGATAGAATGATTTTAAATGGCTCGAATGTCTTTGTTGATGGTTCAATTCATTTAAACAGTAATGAACTGGCTCTTGACAACAATTCAATTTTTATAATTACGGGCGATTCGACTATTTTGAATGCTGCTGCACTGAATAATAATGGAAATTCAGCGATTACTATTTCCGGAGGAAGCGTTCTTAACATTACTTCATCAATCAACATCAATAACGCCTCTATTAATACGGATGGTCCGCAAAATTTAATCATGCCTTTGGAAGACATTCTCCTTTCAAATAGCTCTATTTTGAAATGGGGACCTGGAAATTATTCATATAAAAACATCTCTTTGACAGAAGATTCGTCTATCATATTTAACGGGGCTGTAAAACTTCAGGCATTCTCTTTAACAATAGATCCATGCTGCTCTATTTCGGCTAATGGCACTGGATACCCAGGAGAACAGGGTCCTGGTGTCGGAGGCAGCCTTGTCGGTCACGGCACCGGCGGCGGATACGGCGGCAGAGGCGGTTCACGTAACGATTCGGGAGGTATTATATACGGTGACGCGAACATGCCTATTGATATGGGAAGCGGCGGCGGAAACAGCAACGCCTCTTTCAATATCTCTGGCGCAGGCGGAGGCGCTATTCAATTAGATGTAAATTATTTAACGGTTGATGGTTTTATCAGGTCCGATGGGGCTGATGGATTATTTGCCTCCGGTATTAATCTTTATGGAGGAGGCGGTTCAGGGGGAAGTGTTTTAATAAATGTTAAAAATTTATATGGAGCAGGCAATATAACTGCAAACGGCGGCTACGGACGATATGGCGGAGGAGGCGGCGGCAGAGTCGCTATTTATTATAAAAATTCTTCTTTCGAAGGTTTAGTCCAGGCAAAAGGGGGAAATAGTAATCTTATTTACGACAATGGTCATGACGGCACTGTGAATTTTCTCAATAAGATCGTTAACACAGCACCTGTTGCTGATGCTGGAATAGACCAGCAAATCGAAAAAGGCAGTAAAGTTATACTGGATGGCTCATTAAGCTCGGACGCAGACGGCGATTTGCTTATTTATAACTGGTATTTCGACAGCCTTCCTGCGGCAAGCTCGGCTATACTTAACGATACTGATACATCTGCTCCATATTTTATCGCAGATATCCCCGGACAGTACGTTATCCATTTAATTGTTTCAGATGACTGGCTGGACAGTATCATCGGCAGCGTAATCGTAAACACTATAAATAATCCGCCAATTGCCGAAGCAGGAGCTGACCA
>CAYSKP010000158.1:0-3663 GCA_964431645.1 uncultured Pirellulales bacterium | reverse complement strand
GCCGAATTTATTTACGCAGCCGGCGGCATATCCATATATAGACGCAACGGCAACTATAATGGGATTTGTCGCGGCAGGAATTATGACTCATAAAAAAATAGATGCCTGGATTTTGTGGCTTTGCGTAAACAGCATTTGTGTGTGGCTATACTACATGAGGGATGTAAAGTTTGTGGCGATACTTTATATATTCTTTTTTGCGCTTGCCGTTAATGGATTGATTAAATGGGGAAAAGAGCTGAGAAGAAGTAAAAAGGAAAAAGATGGGCTAAAGCCCATCCTACAAAAAATCGACATGCGCAAAAAAATCGACATGGGCTCGAAATGACGCAATATTCTAAAATATAAATTTAATCGAGTTTTTCGCCGCCTTCGAGGTCAAGTTTAAGCGAGAGGAATTTCAGCATATCTTTCAAGGTTACAATTCCAAGCAGCTTATTGCCTTCGACAACCATAAGGCGGGTATTGCCGGTGGCATTCATCTGAGTAAGGGCGGTCATTGCATCTGAATCGGGGGAAATAGTATTATTTTGCGAGCAGGGGACTTCGATTTCTTTAACTGAGTGTAATGCCCACTGTTCTTTAGGAATAGTCTTAACTTCTTTTGTGGTGACACAGCCTTCGATAGAGCCGTTGCTTGTGATTGGAAAAATATTATAGTGATACTTATAAATATAATTTTCCACGAGGTCGGCAACGGATGCATTCGAAGGAACAATAACAGGTTGGGGTTTCATAAAGCTTTTTATAGTTTCGCCTGAAAGTGCTTTGCGAAGAAGCAATTGCTGATAAGAGCTTTGAGAGGCACTTCTGATAAACAGGCCAATGAGAAAATACCATATGCCGCCGATGAAATTTCCTGTAATGAAGTTGAGGATCCCGATAATAATGAGAAATATTCCGAAGCCCTCACCGAAAGCGGAGGCGATGCGTGTTGCCCATCGGAGGTCTTTCTTCATTGCCCAAAGAATTGAGCGTAAAATTCTGCCGCCATCGAGGGGAAAGGCAGGAATCATATTGAAGACCGCGAGAATAAAATTGAGCCAGGCAAGATATGCCACAACGGCATTTACAGGCTGGGGCAAATTTACGGCGCGTCCTGCCCAATAAATGAATAAAAATATAAAAGCAAGAACGACACTCGATACAGGGCCGACAATAGAGACTAAAAACTCAGATTTGGGGCTTGGCGGCTCTTCTGTTAATTCGGAAACGCCGCCGAAAATAAACAGTGTAATGCCTTTCATCGGAATGCCGAAACCTTTGGCAACAAGAGAATGGAAAAATTCATGAAAAACTATAGACAAGAAAAGCCCTAATGCGCCGGCGACACCCATCCACCAGTAGGTTGCCGACGAGAAGCCCTTGAAATAATAAGGAAACAGGCCAACGGCCAGCGACCAGGTTATAAGGACCGCAAGTATGAGCCAGCTTAAGTCTATATTGACTTTGAAACCGAAAAGAGAGAAAAGAGGTATTCGCCTTCCAAACATAATCACTGCCTCGCTTTCATTCCATAAGATAAAGTGTCATCAAGCTATAGGAAAGGATAATTATAATCAATACGACTAATACCTAATATGGCGTAGGAATTTGCCCATTCAGCGGCCCGAGAGATGTTCGGCAAACCATAATGCCGCTGCATCGGCGACCTTGTCCAGTGCACCGGGTTCTTCAAATAAATGGGTTGCATTAGGGACAATAACAAGCTTATTTTTGACAGCGAGGTATTTGGCTGCCAGTTTATTCATATTTATGACGATAGGGTCGTTTCCGCCAACGATGAGCAGAGTGGGGGCGGTAACTTGCGGCAATTTTTCGATTGCCATGTCGGCCCTGCCCCCGCGAGAAACGACAGCTTTAACTGAATCACCCAATTGGGCGGCCGCACACAGAGCGGCGGCGGCACCTGTGCTTGCCCCGAAATATCCAATGGGAAGCGATGATGTTTGCTGATTATCCCTGCACCATTCGGTAGCCATAATTAAACGAGTTGTCAGCAGGTCGATATCGAACCTGAGCCGGCCGGTCTGTGAATCAATTATTTCTTCCTCTTCGGTCAACAGGTCGAATAGTAATGTCGCAAAACCTTTTTTGTGAAGCAGGTCTGCGACATACTGATTACGCGGGCTGAACCTGCTTGAGCCGGAGCCGTGGGCGAAAATAACAATACCTTTCGCGTTTTTTGTTATATCAAGTGTGCCGCAGATTTTTTCCTGCTGCCGCAGGGGTATTTCAATTTCCTTTTCAACATAAACAGTTCTATCGAGTGCCATAGATTTCAATCCTCGACATCGCTGTGAGGTCCGAGCCTGAATTCAAGGATTTTTTGGACCTTTATCAATAATCTTTTTTCGATCTGAGGCAAGGGATGCTTTTCTTCTCTTTTCGAATAGCCGTCGAGAATGCCGACATCCGTAACGCTATCGAGCCTGCCTAAAAGCTGGTAACCGCTATTTAATTTTTTTGTCCAAACAACAACAGAGATGTTTTTGTTTTTCTGCAAATTGGCGACCGTTCCAGGGCAAAACCATTCAGTCACCGCGATATCGGATTGGTCAGCAAGTTCAATCCGTCCGGCAGCGGTTATGTGAGGCAAGCCAGCGTCATCACAGGTGGCTACCATGACAAAACCAGACTGCCGGGCGAGACGAACTGAATCTTTGAGCTTTTCGATGTTCATTTCGGGTTCTTCCCTGAGTTTCTGGCTAGCCGGGGCCTCCTTTTTTGTTCTTCCTGGAGAATCTTGAGCAGCTGTTCATCCTCAATCTGGGGAAAATCCTGATAGAACCTGCCGAGTGCCTGGAAATCATGCGGAGTTTTCAGGCATATCGTTTCATCCACGCCTTTGGAGAGGCATAAAACCGTGTCGGGAGGTCCTACCGGCAGGGCGAGCACAACCTTCTTCGGTTTTTCACGCCAGATAGACCAAATCGCCGCCTGCATAGTTGAACCTGTCGCGACTCCATCATCTGTTACAATTACGGTCCTGTCTGCAAGCGGAAGTTTCGGCAAAACTGCCCTGTAGAGCTTGACCTTGCGCTGAAGTTCCTGCATTTGCCAGCCTTTTTCCTGCTCGATATAGGTGTTATCTGCGCGTGTTCCAAAGGCGATATCATTTACGATAAAATGCCTGCCGTCTTCTGAGACAGCACCTATCGCAAGTTCGCTGTTGTAAGGTGCGCCGAGTTTATGAGTAAGAATAATATCGAGATTTGCATCGAGATTAAGGGCTATTTCATTTGCAATTATTATGCCGCCGCGGGGTATTCCCAAGACCACTGGCTGGGTGTCTTTATAAATTTCCAGCTCTTTTGCAAGAAACTTCGCGGCAATGACTCTATTGCTGAAGGGTTTGTCGTCTTCCGATAAAACCCGTAACTTTCCCTGAGTTTCTACCTGAGCCATAATTTGTTCCTTTAGCAATTCTTACTTACGTAAGTTTGTAATGTGGATAAAGGAGCTGGTCAGATAGGTAAAAGGATTATTAAAGCCATTAAAAAAGCTTAGAATTGAACTTTAGATTCCCGAAGCGGGGCACGAAGCGTATCTCCGCTCGCGACGCAAAGCGTCGCTTCGGTCGAAATGACAAATAAATAATTTCCTTAGGTCTGTTGCCTAAATCGGCGTTCAACGATGGAGATTCGCTGCGCTCGCAATGAC
>CAYSKP010000157.1:0-3630 GCA_964431645.1 uncultured Pirellulales bacterium | reverse complement strand
GAGCGAATTGCAGAACCTTTAAATAATTTAAAGTTCATTCGCAACCCTTTCATCGGTCTATTGGCTCGGCTCTTTTAGATAGAAATTTGGATATGTGAAGAATGTGGCGTCTTTTATATTCTTCAGCTATCCTGCTATGCGCATGTCCTATAACAATCGTCGGCTGCTCCTGCAAATCCGGCTTTTGAACATCTTGGGCCGTTTTTGAGTCTGCGCTGTTAACTTTTGAAATAGTCGTTTTAGTCATTTCTTTAAAACAAAATGTCCCTCGCTGTAGTTATCGGCCCTTGTCAGTTTTAACGGCCTTAAATAGTAGATTAGTCAGGATTGTTTGCCCCGACACAGATTTAGATATTCACGTGAAAAAACGCGTTGTGAACCTGATAACATGTATTGAATATCCTTCCTGTTTTGAGAAGACATCACTTTGAAAGTATAAGAAATAAATAGGCCAAATCAAAAAGAAGCAGCAATGAAGCTCTTGACAATAATATTGCTTCGTCGTCCCTAAGGTCACAATGACAAAAGTGCATTTTTTATGTCATTGCGGGGCAGCGAAGCAATCTCAGATCGCAAATATCGGGTTTTTCAATATCCCCGCAATTGATAGAAGATAAGGCTTGGTTAAATAAAAAATGGCGTGCCTGGCACACCATGAAAATTGATGGCTATTAATTAAATAATATGTATAAATGATTAAGGAATTTCAATAAATGTCCCTGCATGATCAAGTGTCATCCCTTGGGGAACACTTGGTGCATCGGGGAAAGTTGATTTACTCGCATCTACATTAATCAAATAATCATCATAGCCGTTGAATGCTATCGAAAAACAATCCTCGCTGAAAAACTTTCCCTCAAGATCCCCCGGTGCAAAGCCAAGCTGTGTCAGAGTCGTTCCTGTGAAATCGTATCCTCTGCCCATTTCAGCACAATATGTTCGAGCTGCGGTTCGAATAGTCCCGGCAACAGACTTTCCTTCGGACCATTTGGAGGCATCTGTTCGGCCCCGCATATATGGTATTGCCACTGCCGATAATATGCCTATAATGAATAGAACAACCATCAGCTCTATTAATGTGAAACCCTTATTATTTTTACGTATATTTATCATAACTCACCTCTCTGCAAACATCTAAGGTGGGGGCCGTTAAGACCCCCACCTTTTCACTTCGTGTGCAAACTTTTGCCTTTTTAGGCCATTACAGTTCTGTAAATGTTCCATCCTGATCGAGTGTAACTGAACCAGGAACTCCCGGTGCTTCTGCGCTTCCGCCCGCTGTAACTGTGACTGTGTAAACATTGTAACCAGTCAGGCTAACTGCATAGTCACCTGCTACGAAATACTTGCCGTCAAGGTCACCGTCGCCGACACCAGTACCAGGCGCAAAACCTAATTCTTCAAGTGTAACACCACCCACATAATTGAATGTCGGGCCTCTCTCTGCGCAATAAGCGCGACAGGCGGTTCTGATACTGCCTGCAGCGGCCTTGCCCTCTGACCACTTTGCTGCATCAATTCGGCCACGCATAATCGGTATAGCTACTGCGGCCAAAATGCCGACGATGAATATGACCACCATCAGCTCTATAAGTGTGAAACCTTTTCTGCTTGTCATTTGCTTTCTCCTTAAAAACTATAAACCGGTTTTGATTACCGTTTCCGACCTGCTACATCGCAAGTCAGATAATTAACTTTTATTAGTGCATGTTGTTGCCCATCGTGAAGATTGGCAGATAAAGCGCCAATATGACTATAAGAACAATCCCTCCGACCGTAACAATCATAATAGGTTCAAGCAGGCCAAGAACCGTGCTTATTGTCGCGTCGACTTTTCTTTCATAATATTCGCTTGTCCTCTCGAGAACCTGAGGCAGGGAACCGCTTTCCTCACCCACCTGAATCATTTTGACCACCATATTCGGGAAAAATCCCGCACTCGCCAGGCTAAGAGAAACATTCGAACCCTGCACAACATGTTCCCTGCTTCGAATTACCGCATCTTTAATGATGTCATTTTTTGTCATCGTTGAAAGAATATCGAATACCTCAAGCACCGATACTCCGGCGGCAAGAAGTGTGCTCATTGTTTTACAGAAACTGGCTACAAATGCCTGGCTTATAATCTTTCCCATCAATGGCATGCGAAGTGCCATTCTGGAATAGAAAATATGTCCCTTCGGTGTTTTATTAATGAATGTTGCAGCAAAGCCGATCAAAAAGACTGAGCCGCCTATATATACAATATTGTAGCGAACAAAATCGTAAAAGCCCATAAATGCCCGTGTAAAGGCCGGCAGCTCGCCTCCGAACTGGTCGAACATGGTCCTGAATCTGGGAATGATGAACGTCATGATGCCTGTAACAATCAGTATAATAAACACTAAAACAAATATCGGGTATGCCATTGCGCCTTTGACCTTTTTTGCAAGGCGGTCACGGCTGTCAAAATGTTCGGCTACTCTTTTCAGTGCCCCGGGCAGATTACCGCTTGTTTCACCCGCCAATACTATGGCCTTGGAAAGCTGATCGAAAACCTTTGGAAAATCTGCCATGCCTCCCGAGAAATTTTCTCCTTTTCTCATCTTCTCAAGAATTCGATGCAGCACTTCCTGGAGCTGAATATTTTCAATATCGGAGGATATTGTCTCCAAGGCGGTGGTAATGGGAATGCCGCCTTCGACCATCGTCGTAAGCTGCCAGCAGAGTGCCGCTATTTCAGCGGATTTTATCTTCTTTCTCTTCTGCTTTTTGGGCCCCTGCCTTACCGCTTCGACTATTTCCTGAATAGATACCGGCGTCAACCCTCTCTCGCGAAGCCAGCCTATTACATCATTTGCGGAACCGGCTTGTGTAAGTCCCTCTTTCCGCGAACCCGCTGTATCACACGCACTATATTTAAAGGTCTTCATTTAAAAATCCTTCGAAAATATTTCTCTTTTATAGGTTTGCAGTTCCCTCTGCCGTGTATTTATCGTCCTGCTAAATCCCTCCCTTTAGTAAAACCTCTTAAGACAGATTCGAAGATTTAGCTATTTCGCTGCTGTCTCCGAAATCACTATTGTCTGTCCCTCCTGCTCTGTCCCTACAACCCCTATATCCTCGCTAAACGTTACACCTAATACTTCCTCAGCCGTTGTAAGTCCCTGCAGCATCTTCAGCACACCGCTTTCAAGCAGTCCGCCGTATCCCTTTTTTCTGGAAGCGGCCCGCAATTGCGATTCTGATGCCTTTGCGGTGACAAGCTCCCTCAATTCGGTATCCATAACCAGAAATTCGAATATTGGAAGTCTGCCGCGATATCCTGTATTTCCGCAGGATTGACAACCTTTGCCGTGAGAAATTGCCGCCCCCTTGAGCCGGCCGGCATCAACTTTAAGACGTTTTAATACCTGATCACTTATTGTTGCCGGCTCTTTGCATTTATCGCATATTTTCCGCACAAGTCTCTGTGCAATAATCAAATTAACAGATGATGACAATAGATATGGCTCAATTTCCATATTGAGCAAACGGGTAATTGCGCTTGGGGCATCATTGGTGTGGAAGGTGCTTAAAACTAAGTGACCTGTCAATGATGCCTTTATAGCTATTTCAACTGTTTCCTTGTCTCGAATTTCTCCGATGAGC
>CAYSKP010000156.1:0-55904 GCA_964431645.1 uncultured Pirellulales bacterium | reverse complement strand
GGTTTCCAGCCGCGGATTGATGAGCCGTCGAAACCAAGACCTTCCTCTAAGGTCTTAGCGTCGAGGAACTCAATCGGGAATGTGCAGTGCTGCCATGTGCCAAGAAGATCGACGAACTTCAAGTCCGCCATATTGGCATTGTTCTTTTTTGCAAAATCAAAAAATTCTTTTGGAGTCATTTGTCTACCTCTCTAAAAATTGGGTTGCTAATATTTTTCTCCGCTACGAGCGGATTATTGTTTATCCTATTGCCAAATTTCCTTTTTCACCTGTTCTGATACGGATACATTCGGGCAGGTCTATTACGAATATCTTGCCGTCACCAATTTGGCCTGTCCGTGACCCATCAATTACCGCTTGTATTGTGGATTCAACAAAAGCTTCATTTACTGCTATTTCTAACTTAACTTTTTTTAACAAACTGCCTTGTTCCTTATGTCCTCTATAAACCTCGGCGACGCCTTTTTGTCTTCCTCGCCCGATTACATTTGATACTGTCACTAAATGAATTTCTTTTTCCTCTAATTTCTTGAGGACTTCATCTACTCTGTCAGGCTGAATTACTGCGATAATATACTTCATCTTTCTTTCACTTAATCTATTATTGTATAAGCTGCTTCTCTGTGCTGTGTCAGGTCAAGTCCTACACGCTCCTCATGCTCTGTTACCCTTAACTTAATAATCGCGTCTACGAACTTGAGAAGCACCGCACCGACTACAAAAGAATATACAACCGCGATGATAACTGTCTTGGTCTGAATCCATAATTGTATCGGATTACCATAGAATAAACCATCAGCTCCATCCGGATTAATACTTTTTGTAGCCCATAAACCTGTAGCTATTACACCCCAAATCCCACCTATGCCATGTACCCCAAATGCATCTAAGGAGTCATCATAACCCAGTTTGGTTTTAAGGCAGGTTACTACAAGCCATGGAAGCACTCCTGCCCCTATACCAATCCATATTGCCCCTTCCGGTGTAATATATCCTGAAGCAGGAGTCACTGCCGCTAAACCTGCTACCGCGCCTGTAATCATACCCAAAGTTGTTGGTTTCTTAAATCTAAGCCAGTCTAATACTGACCATGTTACACCAGCGACTGCTCCCGCGATATGTGTTACCGCAAATGCGTTACCTGCTAATCCCGAAGCCTTTAAAGCGCTTCCAGCGTTAAATCCGAACCATCCAAACCAGAGCAAACCCGCACCGAGTGACGCAAATGGCAGATTATGCGGCGGGGAGATGCTGCATGGATAGCCTTGTCTTTTTCCAAGCACAAGTGCTGCTGCAAGTGCTGTCATACCTGCATTAATATGAACGACTGCGCCGCCTGCGAAATCCAATGCTCCCATGTTTCTCAGGAAACCGCCTGCGCCCCAAAGCCAGTGTGCAAGCGGGTCATATACAATTGTTGCCCATAACAGACTGAATATCACAAATGCAGAAAATTTCATCCTTTCCGCGAATGCACCAATGATTAAAGCAGGTGTAATAACTGCGAACATCATCTGGAACATCATAAAAACTTCGTGCGGTATAGTTGAGCTGTATAAAGGATTTGGTGCCATCCCAACATTTTTAAGGAATGTCCAGTCCAGCCCGCCAATTATCCCATGCTGGTCCGGCCCAAAGGACAAACTGTACCCGCACACCACCCATTGAACGCTGATTATACATAATGCCATAAAGCATTGCATAAGTATGGAAAGCATATTTTTACGCCGAACAAGGCCGCCGTAGAAAAAAGCAAGTCCCGGCGTCATCAGCATAACTAAAGCTGCCGATATCAATACCCATGCAGTGTCACCTGAATCAATTTTCAAATTTTCACTTGTCAAAGAGCCTGTATCAACAAGCTGCCCAGTTTCGCAAAAAGCCGTTCCGGCAATGAAAAAAATAATTACCGCAATACCCAAACTTAGTTTCATTACACTTGCCCTTTAGCTTTCATCTGAAACGAACTTTTCTCGTAGTTTTTAAAACGGCTGTGATTCACTATTGCAATCATCGTGCCAGGTAACTGCCGACAGCTCTATTTAGATGTAAGTTATTGCTATTAATAAGGTTATCTTCTTCCAAGCTTTAATAAGGCAAATGAATAATCTACATTATTGTATATTTTTAAACGAACACTTACATTTTTGTTGAATTTGATGAAAAAGAGGCTCTGTCAGCCGTGGCACAGAGCCCCAATCTGAACAGGACTTAACTTAGCCCTTTTCATACATAGCCTTTAACCTATAGCTTCACCGCCTTTTTCGCCGGTTCGGATGCGTATACATTCAGGCAAATCGAGCACAAAAATCTTGCCATCACCAATTTGACCTGTTCTTGCGCCGGCTATAATTGCATCGATTGCCGGCTGGACAAATGCCTCATTCACGGCTGTCTCAATTTGAACTTTTCTCAGCAGACTTCCCTGCTCTTTGTGGCCGCGGTAAACTTCGGCTATACCTTTTTGTCTGCCCCGGCCGATAACGCTCGTTACTGTCACTAAATGAATCTCTTTTTCCTCTAATCTTTTGAGCACCTCATCGAGACGGTCCGGCTGAATTACTGCGATTATATATTTCATAATTGTTCCTTTCTTTTTTAATCTATAATTGTATATGCGGCTTCGCGATGCTGAGTCAAATCAAGTCCTACACGTTCCTCATGCTCATTAACACGCAATTTCATTACTGTGTCCACAATCTTGAGCAAAACGATTCCAACAACGAACGAGTAAACAATAGTTATAAATACGGCTTTGATTTGTACCCATAGCAATCCAGGGTTGCCATAAAGCAGGCCATCAGCCCCCGCGGGATTTACCGCCTTTGTTGCCCATATTCCAGTCGCAATGGCTCCCCATATGCCGCCTATGCCGTGCACACCGAATGCATCCAATGTATCATCATAACCAAGCCAGTTTTTGATATATGTCACCGCCAACCATGGTAAAACTCCTGCGCCTATTCCAATCCAGATTGCGCCCATCGGATTTACAAATCCCGAAGCCGGAGTAATTGCCACCAATCCTGCGACCATACCTGTTATCAGGCCAAGTGTGGTGGGTTTTTTATGTTTGAGCCAGTCAAGGACTGCCCAGGCAATACCCGCCGCAGCGGCCGCAATGTGAGTTACAGTAAACGCACTGCATGCCAATCCGCCAGCCCCCAAAGCGCTGCCTGCGTTAAATCCGAACCATCCAAACCATAGCAGCGATCCGCCTAAAACTGCAAACGGCAGATTATGAGGTGGAGACATTCCATTTGGAAACCCTTGACGCCGGCCGAGCACCAATGCCGCCGCCAGTGCCGTCATACCAGCATTAATATGAACGACCGTTCCTCCTGCAAAATCCAAAGCTCCCCAATTTCTCATAAATCCGCCTACCCCCCAGACCCAATGCGCAACCGGATCATAAACAAGGGTCGCCCAAAGCAGGATAAAAATACAGAATGCTGAAAATTTCATCCGCTCCGCAAATGCTCCGAGAATCAATGCAGGCGTAATTACCGCAAACATCATTTGAAACATCATAAAAATCTGGTGCGGAATCGTTCCCGCGTAATCCGCGTTTGGAGTTAGTCCTACATTTTTCAGGAAAGCCCAGTCAAGCCCGCCTATCAAAGAACCTTTATCCGGCCCGAATGCAAGACTGTAGCCAAACAAAACCCATTGTAAGCTTATTAAGCAAAGTATCATCAGGCACTGCATAAGAACTGATAATATGTTTTTGCGTCGAACCAGCCCGCCATAGAAAAATGCAAGCCCCGGGGTCATCAGCATCACAAGCGCAGCGCTTATCAATACCCACGATGTGTCCCCTGTATCAACCTTGGGCACTGGCGTCGCGGGCAGCTCTTCAGCTATTGCTGTGCAGCACATCAAAATCGATAACATGACAGTGCCTGGAATAAATTTTCTTAATCCAAAATATTTTCTGATTATGTTTAGCATAATTTTTTTTCTCCTTAATTAAGAATATTTTAAAAAGTCGTTGATATTCCGATACCTGCCCACATATTGTCGCTGTCATCTGTTGCTTGCTTAATGGAATTGGCAAGCATAGCTGCATAATTTATGCTGGGCCTAATCGTCCAATTATCAATACAGAAGGGCAGTCCCGCTGTTAAAGTAAGATCATTAGACTGCCCCGCATTGACTCCGAAGTACCCTTTATTATAAGCCGCATTTGCCCAGGCATAACTTGCCCCGAGCTGTAAGCCGCAATAGCATTTTTCGTTGACGACATAAATTTTTTCGAATATGTGTCCGATTCCGAACTGAAAGTAAGTCCCATCGATTTCATCGACGTCTCGATATATCTTGATTGCGGGGGTCAAGGGAACATTGCTAAAGATCAGACCGGCATATATCTCGGTAGTCGGATGGTAAACCTGGTTTGGAAACCGGTAATAAATTGTCCCTACTGAAAAGTTAATACCTTCAAACCCTGGAAGGGCGTTTGTGTAATCGAATGTCCAGTCAAACTCGCTGAACTCGCCTGCGTTATCGGGAACAATTCTGTCCGAGTTGGTCAGATTCATATTTCCCCAGATAGAGCCGGTAAAACCACAAGCGCTTGCGGAAATTGCCGGCTGAAATACACTCTTGTCAGCGAGGACCTGACCACGCCAGATATATTTACTATAATAATCTGCAGAAACTCCGAATTTTAGTGTTTGCTCTTCTGCAAGCGATTCACTTATAAAAACCATCAGCGTTAAAATACAAAACAAATTCAAAAACCTTACTCTGTTCACGATGAGCTCCTTTCAAATTGAAAAATGAAGAAATATTTATCTTTATTGTCATTCGCAATCCTTGTGCCAGATCAAAACAAAATGATATATTTAATGTAAGCTCTTGTTAGAAATACGCTTACTGAGGAAATGACAAAAAGAAGAAAGAAACAAAGGGCTTACATTTTTGTAAACGAATATATTATTGTTTACAAAAATGTAGTTTAGGTTAATAGCTTAGGATAAATGTTGTATTTTTTGATTTTATACCCGAGGATTCGCTCTGTAAGGCCGAGCTCTTTAGCGGCCTTTCGCTGCTGTCCGGCGGATTTCTTAAGAGCATCGATTATCAGTTCACGTTCTTTATTGGCAATTATCTCATTTAATGATTGTGGCGCGACCTGCTCAGTTTTTCTTATCATCTGCAAAGATGGCGGCAGGTGCTCAGAGCGGATTACATCTCCATCGCAGAGAAGCACGGCACGTTCTATACAATTTTCCAACTCTCGAATATTTCCCGGCCAGTGATAACTCGTGAACATTTCAATGGCAGGAGTTGAAATCCGGCTGATTTTCTTGTTGTTTTCGGCCGCAAGCTTCTCAAGAAAATAATCTGCCAATTGCATAATATCATCTTTACGTTCTCGCAGGGGCGGCAGATATATTGGAAAAACATTTATACGGTAGTACAAATCCTCCCTGAATATGCCTTCCTTTATCTGCTGTTCCAGATTTTTATTTGTAGCGACTATAATCCGGACATTTGTTTTAATTGTCTCTATCCCGCCAAGACGCTCGATTTCCTTGAATTGAATTACCCGCAATAGTTTTACTTGAAGATTCACAGGAAAGTCGCCGATTTCATCTAAAAAAATCGTCCCGCCATGTGCCCTTTCAAATCTGCCGATTTTTCGTTCGGTTGCCCCTGTGAATGCGCCTTTTTCATGGCCGAATAATTCACTTTCCAATAGTGTTTCCGGAAGGGCGGTGCAGTTTACCTTTATAAACGGTTTTTCAGCTCTGGGGCTGTTATAATGAATTGAATGGGACACAAGATCCTTGCCGGTTCCGCTTTCTCCTCGAATCAGGACAGTTGCATTGCTGTCTGCTACCTGCTCTATAAGCCGGTATACCTGCTGCATAGCATTCGATTGTCCCACCATATTATGAACACTGAAGCGTGTCTTAAGCTCCTGGCGAAGCCGGACGTTTTCATCTCTAAGCTGTCTTTGCTCTGATTTTACTAAATTGTTGAGTTTTACAGCCTGTGCAATCATTGTTGAGATAATGTTTAGCAAACGGATATGCCCCTCAAAGTCATGCATTTTATCGGTTTGCCTGTCCACACTTAATGCACCGATTGTTTTGCCTTCGAGTTTTATGGGCACACAGAAAAATGTTATTGGCCTGCCCGAGCCTGCTTTTCTTGCCCCGGTTTTATGCACGAAACGCGGGTCTTTTGAAATATCAGGGACAATGATTTCCTTACCGGTTTGAACTACTGTTCCTGTAATCCCTTCACCCATTTTGTAAATGCCTAATTGTTTTGATTTTTCACTGATTCCATGTGCTATTTCGATATTTACAGTCTCTGTATCAGGATTGAGCAGGGTAATTGTTCCTCGCTGAAGTTTAAGATACGTATCCAATGATTGCAGAATAGACCGCAAGGTCTGCTGAAGGTCTAACGACTCAGCAAGACCCTTTGCTATATCACTTAAAAGCTGCACTTCTTTTGCAAAATTGGACTTCATGAAACTTGTTCCTGGAAAGAAGCTGTTTTAGTTCATTTTAACAAGATTGTAGATAATTAGCAAGAAATTACATTTTGGTATTTTTTATGAGTGTACAGAAGACTTCAAAACAGATAAATTGCTTCCATGAAAATTATGTGATTATCAGGAAGTTCGCTTTTTTTTGTGCTTTCATATCTATAGCCGCCATTAAGCTGCCACCCTTTTTTTGTAAATATCGTAAAATCCGGCTGTATTCTGTGTATTTCTGGTTGAGGGCTTGATGAAAGATTACTTTTTTCAATATCATATTGCAGTCCAAAAACAACATCTTTATTGAGATAATGTGTTAACCGGAAAAATAAATCTTCTGAGTCCGTTCCCATGAAATGCCCGATTATTCTTCCTTTATAAGTGTAACCTGCCTTGTAAATACCATGGGTATAAAAGACGTTGGGATGTCCTGATACATGGTCATTTGCGTATTCTATAACAAAATCAGTTTTTCCAGTTTGACATATATCATAGAATTTTATTCCATAGAGGTGTCCCCGTTTTGTAGGTAAGTACCCTGCTTCATCTTCACCTGTAAAATCAATATAAAGTTTGATAGATTTGGCGGGAAGAAGCCGCTCAGTTGGAATTAATATCGATGCATCATATCCCGCACGCTGGTCATTATCCTTGTTACCGGATAAATCTTCATTTCTCCCTAAAAACGCCTTGAAATAATCACCAAAACTATAGCTGGGCCTGCCTTCACCGCCGAATATCATTGTTCGATAAACTCCCAATTCAACTGCCGGATGCGGTTTAAATTCAAATCGTAGACCTGTAAGGTATGGTTCGGGAATAGGTCTGTCATCTTCGAGCTGTGTTATAAACCAGACGATTTTCGATGGGCCTAATAAGTGAAATATCCAGGGTAATTGTATTGGGCTGGGATTTGATATTTTTATCATTTCGAACGGTTCAGGATTGTTGCTCATAATAAGAGAGCCGTGATAACCCGGTCCCCACCACATCGAATCTTTTCCAGCTTCAATCTCGAATTTACAAAGAGCCAGTTTACCGTAGGCCTCGATAAATTTGATTTCGCCATCATCATCCGATGACAGCGATAATTCAGGATGTGCATAGAATGCTGTTGCATCGAATAATTGCGCTCTGGCTGAAAAGCCCGCTCTCAAATTTGAATTTTTATCAAATTCGTCACCGTGTATATTTTCAATATCCGGCCGTGACCGGGCATAAAGGTATTTGATGTATGGATCTTCGACCGGTTTTGCATAATCGAGAATTGGTTTGCCATCGGCCGCGCCGATTGTAGAAAGCTCAGGTTCAAATTCCTTTTTCAGCCGCTCCATGATTCCCGAGATAATTTCGTTTTTTAAATTCAGAGATTGGAACTTCTCGTCTGCTTCAGCAATATGCCGGGCCATTTCAAATCTTGTAACAGGTCTGGTTGACATCATAGAGCTGTCAATCAGACCTTGTCCAATTAGTTCATCTACTAATTGGTAACTCCAGTGGTCCAGACGAACATTTACTGATACAAAAGCCCTGGCTTGCACATAAATGGCAAAAAAACAAAATAAACCTGTTATAATTATTAAGATAAAGAGGCGAGATACGCGATTAGCAAATATTTTCATAACAAGCTGTTTATCCTGAGAAAAGCAAAATCACACTGCTTAATTTAGATTCATATCTTTATCGATTTCTCTGTGTTACCAATCATTATTTTATCGGCAGGTCCTATAAAAAATGTAAAGCATTTCATATTCTTTTGACGAAGAACAACTAAGAAAACCACTTATATTAGAGATAAAGATGACTCTTAGATTAGTCATCGGAATTCGGTTTTTGAGGGGAAAAGTGGAATTCATTCCGGTTAAAGGGTAAGTAAAGCAGTTTGATTGTGCCATTATCACAATCTGCCTTATGTTCCCGACGGGGACGGAGTACGCCTATTTATTATTCAATTAAATCGCTGAATATTAATAGTTTTTACAAGGAGCACGAAAGATGAGGGATAGAAAACTGACAAACTTTCATTGTTTAGATCATAGAAAGTCAGTTCATTTTAATTATTCAGTTTGGTTTATATTAATGGCCATTAGTCTTACATTTTCCAACAGCTCTATTGCAGTCATCCCTCTTTTTACAGATACTTCTCCCATCGAAAAAATGGGGATCGATCCCAATTCATTGTCTCAGCAGCAGATTAAAGACATATTGGCTTCTCAATCACAGCAGTCATTCTTGGAAGAAGTGAATGAGGCAAATGAACCAAACCAGTGGCCATTGGCCGAACTTCAGCCATCAGCAATTGAACGGATGCTCTCAGCCGAAATTATTGATATGGTTCCAAACACCTTGACCCAGTTTGGGTATGATATCTTTCAAAAGCCTGTTTCCACTTTTGCGCCTGTTACAAATGTTCCTGTTAGTTCAGATTATAAAATAGGTCCAGGTGATAGTTTTACTGTAACTTTATGGGGACGGCTTGACGCTCAATATAATGTTGTGGTGAACCGTAACGGCAGTATCGTTTTGCCTGAAATTGGTGTTCTCAATGTTGGAGGTATGACTTTCGGTGAAATGCAGGATTACATGCAGGACCAGGTTGCCAGAAAACAAACTGACTTCAAAATGGTTATTACAATGGGATGTCTTCGGAGTATAAAAGTTTTTGTTGTCGGAGAGGCAAAAATGCCCGGCAGTTATACCGTAAGCTCACTATCGACTGTTATAAATGCGCTGTTCGCGGCGGGCGGCCCCTCTAAAAGCGGTTCTCTTAGAGATATACGTCTGACACGAAGCGGCCAGGAGCCCATGCGAATAGACCTTTATAAATTTTTGCTTGGAGGAGACAAAAACGATGATACTTGTTTGCAGGATGGTGATACCATATTTATCCCTATAATTGGTCCCGTTTTTGGTGTCGCAGGCAATGTCAAAAGGCCTGCAATTTATGAGATGTCAAAACCTCTAACCTTGCGTGAAGCTATCGAATTAGCCGGTGGCGTCAATTATGCAGCGTGGCTAAAGCAGGTCCAGATTTCGAGGGTGGATAATCATCAAAGGCATATCGTAGTTGATTATAATCTTGCAGATTTGAACAATCCTGATAAACAGGAAATTTCAAATACCATTATGCATGATGGAGATGTTGTCAAAATATTTAGTGTTTCGCCTTTAGAGCAGAATAAGCGAAGTGCTTCAATCTCAGGTGAAATTCATCGTCCCGGCGAATATCGAATTTCAGAGGGCATGACAATCAGCGGATTACTCGATGCTGCAGGCGGGCTAAGAAAAAATGCTTACTTAAAAAATGCCGAACTTACGCGAAGATACATAACTCAAGATGGTATGAAAACAAAAAAAATAGATATTGATCTTGAAAAAACACTGACCAAAGAGCCTTCAGGAGATATCGTTCTGCAGGATTATGATTACTTGATTGTCCGGCCTATACCTGAACTTGAGTTCGATAAAATCGCATTAATAGCCGGCGAAGTCCGCTTCCCTGGCGCATACCCGATAAGCAAAACAGAAACCTTAAGCTCACTTATCGATAGGGCAGGGGGCTTTACCGATAAGGCATACCTAAGAGGGGCGGTATTCACAAGAGAAAGTGCGAAAATTATTCAAATGCAGAGGTTGGATACTCTTATAAATAAAATAGAAGAAGACGTTTTAGGCAGCACAGGAAGAGAAATTAGCGGTGCTATTGACCAGGAAACAGCAATGGTTCAGGCTCAGGGTCTTAAAGCAAAAAAAGAACTGCTTGCAAAATTGCGGACGACAAAAGTAGATGGCCGTGTGGTTGTAAAGTTAGCTTCATTGGAGCAGTTCAAAAGTTCTAGATACGATATAGAGTTGGAGAGGGGAGACAGGTTATTTGTCCCCAGTATTCCAGGTATTATAAATATTGTAGGCGAGGTATTTAATCCCACTTCATTATTATATGAAAAAGACAGGACAGTAGCATATTACCTCCAGAAAGTCGGCGGCCCAACTAATGAGGCAGATCAAAAACAAATATCCATTATTAAAGCCGACGGTTCTGTTGTCAGTATTGCTCAAAAAGATGCCGACACCGTTTACTGGGATTGTGAAGCCCACAAATGGAATTTCGGCGGATTCATGGGCATTCGCCTAAATCCTGGTGATACAATTCTTGTCCCGCGCAAAGTCGATAAACTTATGCTTCTTAAAAACGCAAAGGATATAACTCAAATTCTCTTCCAGGCAGCACTTGCTGCAGGCGTAGTGCTTGCTCTTTAATACAGGAATTATTTTATGGTTAAAGCAGAACCGCAGGAAAATATTATTAATGAAGAATCCATAAATTTTGCAGATTATCTTCGAGTAATTTCAAAAAACGGCCGGATGATTTTTCGGATCTTTACCATTACAATACTATCAGCGGCAGTCGTTAGCCTTTTTTTGCCCAAGATGTATTCCGCAACTGCTTCCATTGTCCCTCCTATTGACAACTTGCAGAGTCAGTCAATATTTTCTTCAGGTATTAGTGCATTAAAAAATCCTCTGCTGCAGCAGGTTATGGATGTTTCCAGTCTTGCTGATATGTATGCGGGAATTCTACAGAGTCGCAGCATTGCTGACGCTCTTATTGATGGATTTAATTTGTCAAAAGTTTTTGGACATACTAAATATATCGACTTGCGCAGGAAACTTGCCAAAAGGACCTCTGTTAATGTGGGCGAAGACGGCATAGTCTCTGTTACTGTTGAAGATAGAGACCCCTGCATGGCAGCTTTACTTGCCAATGCTTACATTGAAGAGCTTGATAAACAAAATAAAAGATTATTTGCAGGTCAGGCTGCTGGTAAAAAGGTCTTCCTTGAAAATCGATTAAACGAAATTCAGCAGGAGCTTAAACGTGTGGACAATCTGCTGACTCGAGAGGCAAAAATAAAAGAAATGCTTTTCGAGATGCTGACTCAGGAGTATGAAGTAGCTAAAATAGAAGAAGCTAAGAGCATACCTACCATTCAGGTTCTCGATACCGCGGTCATTCCTGAAAAGAAATCTAAACCAAAGAGATTACAGATTATCTTCCTGTCAGGGATAACAAGTTTGTTGGTTGGTATTTTTGTGGCGTTCACACGTGAACATTTTGCGAGAGAATCCTTATTCAAAATAAAAGATTCTCTCGCAAAATAATTAAGCTGCAATCAAACAAATTTATATGAGCAGAAATCTACAGAACTCTATGTCTTTTTATAAAATTGACAAGTCCCACGCCTATGAAGCCCAAAAGAATTGCACCTGGAGCAGGAACAGGACTAGGACCGGCTTCTACAAAAACATTGTCAAGTGCAGGACCATAATCTGAGATCGATGTCTTGAATGCCAATGCTGTTATATCTGATTGGGCAACGAAGCTCCAATACATTGTTGACCATCCCATGTTCTCTCGCGAATTGCCTGTGGCATCGAAATTGAATCCTTGCTGCTGGCTGCCATTATCTACTGACACCCAAAGAGTTTTTTCTATTGGCGGACCATCAGGGTTTGCAGCGATATCAAATTGGACTTGATAAGTTGTCCCCGGGGTAGTAATGAGGTTTTGCATGATTCCACCTGCAAGTTTACCGCTCAAATCCAAGCTGCGTGTTCCATCTGATGCCTGCCAAAGACTGGTAATATAATCAATTGATCCATCAGTGGCGTTTTGACCAGGAACTACGGTCCACCCGGACAGAGCAGTTGAGCCATTGTACAACCTTACGAATCTGTCACCTGCAGGACCGGTTTCAAAACTGCCGTTTTGTGTTATGTTTGCCCAGACCAAATTTGGCACAAGTGCCATGAATGCTGAAATGATAAGTGTTGCGGTTAATAGATTTTTGTTCATTTTTTTCCTCTCCTTTCTTGCCATTTTATCTTTACGATAAAGTGACTAAGAATTAAAATTTTTAATAGTGACTTTTTTTAACTCCTTTTATGATTTCTCCTAACTGAGTTGTTTAGACCACGATAACAATACAATTCTACACGTTTAATAACTTCTTGTCAAGCAGAAGTTAAAAAATATATGTTTAAGATATACCCAACTATTTCGACTAATTTGTTAACAAATTAGTTAAATTTGAACGTTCTTGTCGAAATATCTCGTTTTCTAAAAAAGTATTTACTATATGCGTCACCCATTGTCAATGTTCTTTTATTTTTATTTTTTTATATAAAAAAATATGCGTCCTATAATAATTAGGGTAATTAACATTGTCCTCATTATCCCTCCATCTGTAAAACTTCCCTAAATTACCATGATAGTAAAATTATTTTCTTCCCAGCTTCGCATCAATATGTTTTCTGGCGTTGCGGCTGCAACGATTAATACTATAGTTATGATTATCGCATATCCCGTTTACCTGTATTTCCTTGGATACGAAAAATATGGCATATGGCTGGTCCTTACCACTATTTTGACATTCGCGCAGTTAGGAAATTTGGGGATAAGTCCTACTATTATGAAACTTGTCTCTGAAGAATATGGAAAAAAAAATATTGATAGTGTCCAGAAATACGTCACAACCGCATTGATTTTACTATGTGTCACTGGAACAATCGCTCTGATAATTATATTGATATTTAAAAATCAGATTATTTCATTATTTAAATTAAATGATGAAAATGCGAAAACGGCTTTGTGGCTGCTGCCATATGTTGCCTTTTTAAGTATTTACATTTTCATAGTTCAGGCCTTGAATGCTGTCTTATCCGGATTAGGGAGGATGGATTTATCTAATTATATACAATCTTTTGGCCGGATCATCACGGTAGTTATTGCCGCCCCTTTGCTTTTTTTAGGATACGGAATCGAAAGCATGCTGATTTCAAGTGTGCTTTCATACGTGTTCATACATATATTGAGTTTTATTTGCATTCGTCGGATAATAAATCTGCGCCTCTTAAATTTTAAAAATATGGATTTTAAATGCATTAAACGTATTTTGTTCTTTGGCTCTGCAATTTTAGGGGGTTCACTTATAAGCATGTTTCTTAGTCCATTTAATAAACTAATGCTTTCTCGTTATGTTGGGGTTTCAACAATTCCTATTTATGAGATTGCTTTCAATGGAAGCATGCAGGTTAGAGCTCTTGTTGAATCCAGTTTTCGTGCTTTGATGCCGGAAATCAGCCGTATAGGCGCAAATATGAATGAATATGCTTTTGGCAGAATAAAATCAATATATAATCGGGCTGTTAAATTTGTTTTTATTTTAGGTGTCCCTTTATACACATTTTTGATTATAGCTGCGCCTTTATTGCTTATGATTTGGCTTGGTGACAGATTTGTACCGTCATTGCCTTCTTCTTTCAGGATTATGCTGCTTGGCACTTTTTTGAGTCTGCTGGGAGTTCCTGCTTACTATACTATTATGGGTATAGGTCGCGTTCATTTAAATCTTGGCGCTCATATCGTTCAGGCACTTATCAATATACTTATAATATTTGGCGTCCTTACAGTATCTGCTGTTACAATTCATGCTGTAGTATGGTCATCGGCTATAGCAATGGGTGGAGCAACTTTATATCTGTTCTGGCAAAAAAAACATACCTTGCATCGCGTCATTAACGATTCCAGTAAATCCGTAAATAAAGAAAATATCGAACCAGTATATGTCTGAGTTGCCTTTGTAATCATGGGAAAGCTGAAAAGCCGTATTTTAGGTATAAAAAATTTTTTTGTCTCTCCTAAGCTGCCTGAAAATCCCGGAGGCAAAATCCTGATTCATCTGGGCTGCGGCGATATTGCAAGTCCTGAGTTTATAAATGTTGATGTTCGTCCCGGACCTCACATACATTTCGTCCGGGATGTTACAGATTTGGCAATTTTTGAAAAAAATTGGTCTGATCTTATTTACGCCTGTCATATACTGGAGCATATAAGTCATAGAAATATTGAAAATGTCTTATGGGAATGGAGAAGGGTGCTAAAGAAGGGCGGCGTTTTGAGATTATCTGTTCCAGACTTTGACAAAATAGTTCATATTTATGAATGTTCCTCTCGCGATATTAACAGCATAATTAAACCGTTGATGGGTGGACAAGGTTATAAAGATAATGTTCATCGTTCGGCTTTCAACCAGAAATATTTAACTGAAAAATTAATGGATGTCGGATTTAGAGAGATAAGACAATGGGACCCGGATAAGGTTTCAAATCATGAATTTCAGGACTGGGCTTCTAATTTTTTCGAAGCAAATGATAAAAAATATCAGATTAGCCTTAATATAGAAGCGGTTAAATAAAGACATATCTCGTAATGATTAAATTCACTTCTGAACAAATCAGCAGGTTCGTATCTCGATCTGATTTTGATGAAAAAATAATCATTAATAAAGATGAATTGTGGCCCCGTATATCTATAGTTACGCCATCTTTTAATCAGGGGCAATTTCTTGAAAGAACCATTTGCAGTGTTCTAAACCAAAACTATCCAAATCTGGAGTATATTGTAATGGATGGCGGTTCCACTGACGGCACCGTTGAAATTATAAAAAAATACCAGCGTTATTTGGGTTATTGGGCAAGTGAAAAGGATTCCGGACAGGCAGATGCGATTAAAAAAGGGTTTCGAAAATGTACCGGAAAATTATTAGCATGGCTGAACTCGGATGATATTTATTTGCCCGGGACACTGCATCGCATAGCTGATAACTGGAATAAAATTAATGCAGATGTAATTTATGCTAATGAATACCTGATAAACGAAAATGATGAGATAATCGGTGAAAGACGATTGACTCCCTTTATTCCCTGCATTTCAGCTTTAGGTTTTGTTTACGGAGGTTTTGGGATTTATCAGCCTTCAGCGTTCTGGACGAAAGAATTGTATTACAAAGTTGGAGAGATTGACACCGCTTTCATACATTGTATGGATAATGAGCTGTTTGCCAGATTTGCTTTGGCAAAAGCCAGATTTAAATTCGTTAAAGAGTTTTCATCTGGTTTCAGAGTGCATCCCGCCTCTAAGTCTTCGGTCTTGCGGCATGTCGCAAAAAAAGAGTTAGGATTAATTACTGATAAATACAGAGCGTCTGAAAGCAGATTATTTGCTTTTTCCTGCACTTCGCTATCAAGACTGATTCGCATGGCTTTTCATTTTTTTCAGGGCGAAGGAGTATTTATTCTTAGAAATAAATATTTTAATCGGTCATCTAAAAATTAATTATTTATGAATAAAAAAATAATAACAACTCTTTTTTATATGAGTCTTATTCTTACTCCTGTTTTTGGTATTCAGGAACTCTTAAGCATTTTAGATGTATTTCATGTTCCAGCTGCTTCAAATATAGGCATTTTTATAAAAGTATTAAAAGATATATTGCTTTTATTGATTTTCCTTGTTTTTGTTTTTGAAATATTAATGGGAGGCAGATTTCTGAATAATCTTTTTGTTTGGTCAATGTTAACAATAATTCTAATATCTTTTTTTATCACATTTGTACAATTAAATCCGTTTATCGCCGTGTTAGGCTTGAGGGCTTTCTCTTCTTTTCTGTTTATATTTATTGCGTATAAGTATTTTGACATGGGTAATGTCAGGCTAATCGTCAAAATCTTATCATTTGTGCTGATATTGGAATTCTGTGCAGCTTCTATACAGGCATTTTATGGTTTACATACAGAAGGATCTTCTTATTTTGGAACAGCTGCAAGGCCGTTTGGCACTTTTGTCCATCCCTGGAGTTTTGCAGTTTTTATATGTATAGTTCTGTGTTTTAGAATGGGTTTTGATGTCTTCTCTTATAAATCTTTAAGCAGTTCCACCTGGATTTTTGTTCTGATTTCAGCTTTATTTGTTTTTTTATCTGGTTCCGGAGCAGGTCTAATTGCTTTGACGATAGTTTTAATTATTTATTTTTTCCTTTTTGGAAGAGTCAGCCAATTCTTAAAAGCCGCTGTATTTCCGGCCGTTTCATTGATTCCTTTGATAGTTTTTTTAAATTTGATTTTTTTTACAAACCGGCCCCATATATATAGATCGGTTCAAACCAGAATAGATATTCTTGTAAATTATTTTTCCTCGGCAACCATTAAGGATGTATTAATCGGAAAAGGTTTAGGTGTGGGCAGCAATGCTGCTCTTTCATTTCTAAAATTCGATACTTTTCATATTAAAGATTCAAATATGTTATTCATTGCTGACACTTTAATAACTTCGGTTCTATCGCAGGCTGGAATTTTATTTCTGTGCGTATTCATCTTTTTTAATTTTTATTTGTTGATAAAAGCTTTTATTCGAAAGCATCAGGGAATCCATCCAATTGCGGTCATGATTATCCCTGTGGCAATGGTTGCATCATTAGGTAATAACATAATTGAGTTATTTCCGGTAAACTGGCTTTTATGTGTTGTTTACGGTTTGATGCTTAAAAAAAATGACGGTGAAGATTATCGAAAGGCAACAGTTTTGTATAATTAGATGAGTACAGGTATTAATATAGCTTTTGTTCTTCCCTATTTTGCTGATAATTTTGGCGGACCTGTTACAGTAGTTAAAAAAGTAGGCAAGAAACTTGCGTCTATGGGACACAAAGTTTCTTATTGGGCTGCCGGCGAAAAACACGAAGGCCGGGATTTAGCATCTAAAAACGGGATTCATATCTATGATATACAATGGCCGCATTCGTGGCGCAGGTCAAAAGAATTGGCCGCCGGTCTTTCCGCAGGCGCCAGTTCCTTCGACATTATGCATATTACCGGTATGTGGCTGCATCCAACGTATGCCGCAGGCCGAATAGCCTCAATTAATAAAACTCCGTATTTACTTCGTCCTGCCGGAACGCTTGAACCATGGCGGCTCGAAAATCATCCCTGGAAGCGTTTGAAAAAAAGCGTCTATCTTAATCTTATCGCTAAATCTTTAATGCGTAATGCCGCCTGTCTCCATGCATGTTCGGAACAGGAAGCACGGCATTTCCGCATTGCGGGTTTCAATGGCCCTGTAACGGTTATTCCCAATGGTGTCGATACCGACGAGTTCACTATGGGCGATGGTTTGCAGGCCGATACTTACTGGCCGCAATTGAAAAATAGGCGCATTGTGCTGTTTATGTCGCGCCTAAGCCGCGAAAAGGGTCTTGATATGCTGATTCCTTTGTGGGCACAGCTTACGCAAACGGGCAGGCATAAAGACGCCTTTTTGGTCATCGCAGGTCCTGATGACCGCGGCTATTTAAAAATTGTTGAGGCAATGATTGATAAATATGGAATCGGCTCTTCTGTTATTCTGACGGGAATGGTTGGGGGACACAAAAAACTGGCGCTTCTAAGGCGAGCCGATATTTTTATTTTACCATCTTACTCGGAGAATTTCGGGATTGTCGTTGCCGAGGCCTTGTCCTGCGGAAAACCCGTAATCACAACTACGGGCACGCCATGGAAGCAATTGCAGGAGGTCAACGCAGGTCGTTACGTTGCTCCGTCAATTGCTGAGTTGGATAAGGCAATTGGTGAGCTTCTCGAGATGTCTGAGGTCGAGCTGTTGGAAATGGGAAAACGCGGTCGGGAGCTGATTAAGAAATATTACACGTGGGATATCGCCGCAAACAAAATGGCTTCAGTTTATAAATGTATTATAGAAGGCAGAAACATTCCGTTGCACCCGGAATAATATGAATTTGCGTGTTTGTTATCTTCTGCCTCGTTTATTGCCGGGAAAGTCCGGCGTTATAGTAGGAGGATGCGCTGCCAATTGCGTTTCGCTCGCTTTCGAATTGAAGCGGCAGGGGGTGGATATTGAGCTTCTCGCTCCCATTTCGCAGGATGAACTTGAATTCCTCATGCATAAGCCGATAACGGAGATTTTGACTCCTTTGCCATATTCCGGCAGAGGTCTAATCGGCAGGGGGGCAGGCTCGCTTTATAATCTCCGCTGCGGCCTCAGGGCGCGTCTGAAGGAAAAACGTTTCAATGTTATCCATTCCCACTCCGGAACATATCCTTATGCGATTGTACCGCTGACTGCTGATAAAAACGCCTGTGTCCGGCTTCATTCCCTTTATTGTCCCCTCGGCTCTAAAGGAGGCGTTTACAGCCGCTGGTGGGATAAGCCCCGTGTTGCGGGTTTTATTTTTAATAAATTAGATAAAATTATCGCCGTAAGTGATAATGTATTTCAATCTATAGAAAAAACCGGGGTTTCCTCGCAAAAAGTTGAATATGTCCCCATGTGTGTCGATAACCGAATATTTAGCCCCAGGCCCCGAAAAGGGCAGTTAAAGTACTTTCCTGATAAAGACAATATTACAAGAATCCTGTTCATCGGGAATTCTTCCAAAGAGAAAGGATTAATTGAGCTTTTGCAGGCACTGCGCCTCCTCGCGTTAAAAGAAATTCCGGTCTATCTTGTTGCCGCTCTTGAAAATCAGAGCAAAATCAGAGATTACGAGGTCAGATACGATTACGTTAAAAAACTTCTTGTCCAGCCGGAGCTTGCAGATAAGGTTCGAATACTCGGTCTGGTGGAAAATGTAGAACAACTGTATCAGGAAACCGAACTTGTAGTAATTCCCTGGAATACCAGCCGTGGTCCATCCGATTATCCAATGGTAGCCTTAGAGGCAATGGCTATGGGCAAATGTATCGTATCTACTCCTGTCGGAGGATGTCCTCAACTGCTAAAGAAAGGTAAAGCCGGAATCCTGACGAATGGTTTCTCTGCCCAATCTATTGCTTCTGCCTTGGAATTTGCAATTAAAAATCCGCAACTTCAGGCAAAAATCAGGCAGGCCGCTATAGAAGCTGCTAATGATTTTTCTCTTCAAAAAACGACAAAGCAAATGATAGTTTTATACGAACAATTAATAACGAAAAAAGCACTTGCGTAACATCAATGGAAGACAGAGCAAATTATCTCGTTTATGAAAAAACAGCAGAAATATACGACCGCGAGCGTTTCCATGGGCCGGCCGGTCAGTGGGGACATAATCGTCAAATAGAAATATTAAAACACTTAATTGGTAACTGCAAAAATAAAAAGGTTTTGGAAATAGGCTGCGGCACAGGACGTATCACTGAGGCCCTTGCTCGTATTGGGGCAAATGTCACAGCAACAGACATCAGTAAAGAAATGCTCAATGTTGCAAAAAATCGTTTCAATAGTATTCAAGGTGTTACAACTCCTAAATTTCAATTGATGTCTGTGTTTGATATTGATATTGATTTGAGAGAATATGATATTGTTGTAATGATAAATGTTCTTGGCCGGCTTACGAATCCTGCCGCAGCTTTGCAGAATATTGCGTCCCGAATTTCACGGGATTGCAGGTTTATCTTCACTTTTCCATGTTTAACGAGTATCCTTTTACCGTTTGGCCTAATAGTCAATAAAAGAGGCAAAAGCTTATCTCGTGATGTGACCTCCATGTGGTATTCGCCCGCAGTTATCACAGATTTTTGCCGTAGTGCCTCGCTTGAAATTATAGGATTTCATGGCAACCATTATGTACCTGTTCCCAGGATTTTATTTTGGACACTCCCTTTCTTTTGGCTGTGCGATAAGATAATCTCGCAAAGATTCCCAAAGCTTTGTCCGAGTGTATTCGCTGAATGCAGGTTAACTGCTCAAAACTAAATTATGGAAGTATCAATTATTACAGTTAGTTTTAATAGCGCAAAAACAATCGAAGAAACGATAAAAAGTGTTCTTAAGCAGGATTACCAAAAAATTGAGTATATTATTGTTGATGGAGGGTCCACCGATGGCACTTTAGACATTATTAAAAAGTATAAAGATGGAATTTCAAAATTTATATCGGAACCTGATAATGGTATTTACAATGCGATGAACAAAGGAATCAGGCTGGCAACAGGCGATGTTATAGCAATTTTAAACAGTGATGACATATACGCGGATAATACAATTATTAGTCAAATGATCGAATTTATAAAAAATAATGATCTTGATGGTGCTTATGGAGACCTTGTTTATATTGATTCAGCCAATGAGAATCATACTTCGCGATATTGGAAGGCTGGTCTCTATCAAAAAGGTGCATTTCGTTACGGCTGGGTTATACCGCACCCCACATTTTTCTGCAGAAAATCTATTTTTGATAAATATGGGTATTTTAACGAAGGTTTCCGTATCGCCGCTGACTTTGATTTAATGCTTCGTTTTATTGAAGTTAACAGAATTAAAATCGGTTATCTTCCAAAAATAATTGTGAAAATGCGAACAGGCGGCAAGGCAAACGTTCTAAAGGGTGTGATTAAAGGTAATTCAGAAATTATCAAATCATTTCGTCTTAATGGTATTTATTTATCCCCGCTTTTTTTCATCCGCAAACCCTTAGCAAAAATATTACAACTATTACAAAAAGTTAAAATATCTGAACTGACAAAATGATTTAAAAAATCATTTTTTTAAATCTTACCTTTAATTTTTCACCTCTATTAGTATTTTATTCCAATCAGGGAATAAAACGCCCTCCGCATCAATCTGATACACCAAAAATTATGTATTTTTAATCCTGCTTTGGCCGATAAACATTAAAAGCCAACTCGATTATGAATATTCTTTAGGAGTCAATTTCATTGTGGCTGTAGGTCAGGAAACCTATACATTACAGGAAACAAAAAAAGCAAAGACACTGTCCTTTAACGACAGTCTTGTAGTTTCAGAACCTCGCGTCGAGATTCTCGTTGAAAATCTGACTATTATCGCCCCTGTTCTCGAAACAGTAAAAATATCGAGATTAACAAATATTTTCATCCGCGGTTTCGATATAGTCGGTTCTCTCATTATTCTTGGAATTATTTCGCCAATCCTGCTTCTTTTAGCTGGAATTATAAAAATTACTTCCCCAGGCCCTGTTCTTTTTAAACAACGCAGGGTTGGTAAAAATGGAAAAATATTTATTCTCTATAAATTCCGGACAATGGTAAATGATGCCGAAAAAAAGACGGGACCTGTCTGGGCAACAAAAAATGACCAGCGTGTTACTCCTTTGGGCAAAATTCTCCGTCGGACCCGGCTTGATGAATTTCCTCAATTATTAAATGTCTTGCGAGGGGATATGAGTTTGGTCGGCCCTCGCCCGGAACGCCCTTATTTTGTTCGCCGGCACAGGGCTCTTCGCGGTATCCGCCTGATAGTCAGGCCCGGGATTACGGGTCTAGCCCAAATACGTGCATTTTACGATCTTAGGCCCGAACATAAGCTAAAATACGATTACCTCTATATTCAAAAACGTTCCTTCCTCTTTAATTTCTACATCCTTCTTATGACAATACCTGTTGTCCTGCTTAGGAGGGGTTGGTAGCCCTGTATTCATTTTCTATTATGTTTCTCACCAGGACAGAGGTATTTTTGTTTTGCCTGTTTACATCCATTTGTATAAAATTATTTAGCTCATCAAATTTATGCATAAAGGATTTTTATGAAGAAAGCCTTAGTTACAGGTATTACCGGCCAGGATGGCTCATATCTTACCGAGTTTCTCCTTAAAAAAGGATACGAGGTCTGGGGCATTATTCGCAGAAGCTCATCATTCCATACCGGCCGAATCGACCATTTGTATAAAGACCCGCACGAAAAGCCGAGACTCCGGCTGGTCTACGGCGATCTCACAGATGGCGGGAATCTTTCGAGTATAGTTAATGAGCTTCAGCCTGATGAAATCTATAATCTTGGCGCCCAAAGCCATGTAAAAGTTAGCTTTGAAACACCAATTTATACAGTGAATACTGATGCACTCGGCACGCTGCGCCTTCTTGAGGCGCTACGCTGCATGAAAAACCCTCCGAAGTTCTATCAGGCATCCAGCAGTGAAATGTATGGCAAGGTTGTTGAGATCCCTCAAACAGAAAAGACACCATTTTATCCCCGAAGCCCTTATGCCTGTGCAAAGGCATACAGCTTTTGGCAGACCGTTAATTACCGCGAGGCTTATGGCCTTTTCGCATGCAATGGTATCCTTTTCAACCACGAATCGCCTCGAAGAGGTGAAACATTTGTTACACGCAAGATCACGCGGGCTGCCGCTCGCATAAAAGTTGGTTTGCAGGATAAGCTCTATCTTGGTAACCTCGATGCAAAGCGTGACTGGGGTTATGCAGGCGATTACGTTGAGGCGATATGGCTGATGCTGCAGCAGGATAAACCGGATGACTTTGTCATTGCTACAGGCGAGTCGCATTCGGTCCGTGAATTTGTGGAAGAAGTTTTCAGCTGCCTCGATTTGGACTGGCGTAAATACGTAGAGGTGGACCCGAAGTATTTCAGGCCCACGGAAGTGGATGTCCTTCAGGGAGATGCATCGAAGGCGGCCAAGGTGCTCGGCTGGAAACCGAAGGTATCTTTCAAAGAGCTTGCTAAAATGATGACAGAGGCTGATTTGAGAATCGCAGAGCAGGAAAAAATAATTACTGAGCATGAGAAAAGACAATGAGTGACTTTTTTAAAGATAAACGAATTGTAGTTACCGGCGGGGCGGGCTTTTTAGGCAGCTATATTACGGAAGGGCTCCAAAAGCGCGGCTGCAAAAATATCCTCATCCCGAAAATCGAGGATTATAATTTCGTCAATCTGGCGGATTGCTGCCGGATGTATGATGAGATGAAGCCGGATATAGTAATTCACTTGGCCGCGGTGGTGGGGGGGATTGGCGCAAATCGCGAGCACCAGGGCAAATTCTTTTATGAAAATCTGATGATGGGCGTTCAGCTCATTGACCAGGCACGAATACGCAAGATCGAAAAGTTTGTCGCTATAGGAACGGTTTGCTCATATCCGAAATTTACGCCGGTGCCGTTTAAGGAAGATGATATATGGAACGGCTACCCGGAGGAGACAAATGCGCCTTATGGGTTGGCTAAGAAAATGCTCCTCTTTCAAACTCAGTCATATCGCGCTGAATACGGATTTAATGGTATATTCCTTGTCCCAGTAAATCTCTATGGCCCGCGGGACAATTTCAATCCTGATAGTTCTCATGTAATTCCTGCCCTTATAAAAAAGTGCGTCGATGCTATCGATAAAGGCGAGGACCATATTGACTGCTGGGGGACAGGCAAGGCATCGCGCGAGTTCGTATACGCAGGTGATGCGGCCGAAGGAATCCTGCTCGCTGCTGAACGATACAACGGGCCGGAGCCGGTAAATATCGGTGCCGGTTTTGAAATTACAATCAAAGAGCTTACGGAAAAAATTGTCAAACTCACCGGCTTCAAAAGCGAGATTCGCTGGGACCCGACAAAGCCGGATGGCCAGCCGCGACGAAGGCTCGATGTCACCCGCGCAAAAAACTTTTTCGGCTTCGAGGCAAAGATGGGCTTCGATGAGGGACTACAACGTACCATTAGCTGGTACGTTGAATCAAAGCAAAAAACAAAAAACAAATAACAAAAAAACAACTTCATTCTTTGGAAAAACTCCTGAAACTTTTGGAAAAACATCTGAAAGTTTTGGAAAAAAATATGAAATCTTTGGAAAATTTTGGACAAACCACAAAGGCACAAAGACACTAAGTTTTTTTGTAGATAAGAAGTTACATTTTTTTAACCGCTGATTCCACTGATTAAAACAGATTAAAATTTTTTTGAAACATCGTTTATCCTCTTTTTCGAGCTCAAAATCTAACTTAATCATCATGATTCTAAGTTAATCATCAAAATGGGCTAAATAACCACATTATTGAGCTAAAAACCTAACTTATTCAAAGTTATTCATCGTTTTTGTGACAAGACAATCTTGATTTATGTCAGTTATTCAAGCTGCTTGTCACTTATTCAAGTAAATGGGCCAAAAAAACCGCCTTATTGATAGTAAAAACGTCAGTTATTCACACTTATTCATCCTTTTTGTGCCACAGATAGAATGAGAATATCAGGAAATCAGGTTACCAGGTCATCAGGACGTCTAAAACCTAAGAAGCTCATTTATTCGTGACGTGTGGATCATACTGGTGCTCGAAACCGATTTTTCAAAAGAACGGATCCGCTCCGAAAAGCGGAAGTTCACTCCTGAACCATTTTGGATCCCCTGTTCTATGGCCAAGCAGCAAAACTCGGGGATATCAGCGTGGCTGATAGTTCACTCCGCTGATAATTATACCATAAGTTTAATATTTATGCAACAAGTAAATTTGCCGCAAGTCATTGATTTTTATGAATTTTTTTTACTTAGAGAAATAAAGAATTATAAATCGCGGATTATGCTGATAAGACGGATTTAATTTAGACCAATTTGGGGCAAAAGAGGCTATAAAATACAAATAAAAAATATTCAGGAGAAGTGCCAAGGGTTGGCACTGGGAGATATTTTTCTTTGACGTGGGTAAAGGGGACACTTATAATTCGGCATTGTAGAAAAAGTTTAACGTAAAAGTCCCTTTTGAAATGATTTTGAAAGGCGATATGGAGAGGACATAAATAATTAATTGATTGAGATGAATGCGCGGGATGTCTACGCATTAAAACACATCAACACACTTTATTAACAGTTATTTAAATGGAGACAAAATGAGATATGCAATTGTGATCAGTATAATTTTTTTAATTTCAGAAATATCTTTTGGATTGGATGATGAACAAGTTGCTGATGGTTTTTGCGATTGTACAGACAAAAGCGAAGTTGCAGATTATGATAATGATGGAGACATTGAAATAGGTTGGCATGTTGAAGGTACTTTTGAGTTTCATGAGATACAAATCGATTGTGCTGGAGATGATGATTATATACTCATGGCACCGGGACAATACACGAATTACGAGGGTCAACATTTAAATACAATTTATGCGATACATAGGTGTTCTGGAAATTTTATACGAGATCCAGCGTATCCTGATGATGAGTATCATGAAGTATGGATATCGGCTCCATCTTGGTCCCCATTGGGTGGCAGAATTAATGGATTAAATTTTTCTAATACATTAATTTTTTGCGGAATAATAGAAAATTGTCATTTCAGTATTGATGAAATAGGAATAGATACATCTGCCGGAACAATTATAAAGAATTGCACTTTTGAAGGGGATGGCTCATCCATAGGAGTTAAAATTGAAAATTCAATGATGACAACATCATACGAACTAAGAGATTGTATTTTTACACCTTTGGCGAGAGCTATATCAATAGACACAGGAGACTCTGCAGGAACTGTGCGGATCATTGATTGCGATATCTATAATTGCATAAATGGCGCAATAAATTCAACAGGTTATCACAATCTTGAAATTAGAGGGTGCCGACTCGAAGAAAATGAAACATTTTATGATGGTGTTAATGCAGCGGGCATTTCTATCCTAAATCCTTTTCCGCAATCTATTATGAATGTTTCAATAAGCGATTGTGAAATAATAAATAATAGCAATAATCAATATTTAGCAGGCAGCGGAGGTATTTGGATTCAATCAAACTGTCCTTCTGACTCAATAAATATCAGCAGATGTAACTTTATTGGGAATATGGGAAATTATGGAGGTGCAATTGGTTCACAAATGACAGCTCCTGCAAGTCTAATTTTGGACGATTGTAAAATCACAGGCAATTGGAGTGAATCAATGGGTGGGGGTATATGGGCTCAGAATCCAATTTTGCTTCGAGATTGTCAATTAGAAAACAATATATCAGTATCTGGAGGAGGTTTTTGGGGAGATTATATAGATGCTGAGAATTGTATAATAAGAGGTAATCAAGCAAATGAAGGAGACGGTGGGGGTATTTCTGGATATAACGGATGCCGACTTGTTAATTGTGTAATAACTCAAAATACTGCCTATTCAACAGGGGGAATTAGTTGCTTTGGTGGAACGAACTCTCAAATAATAAACTGCACTATAACAAATAATGCTTCATTGACATATGGAGATGGAGGAGCTTATCTTAACTTGACAGGATTAACAATTGCGAATACTCTTTTCTGGGGAAATACCGCTGTTTCGGGACGGAATCAAATTAATTCTAGTTGGAATCAAACAACAATATACAACAGCGATATACAAGGAACAAATATCAATAGCGGCTATGTCGTTGAAGATTCAGATTATGTAAGAATCGGAATAAATGGTAATGGTAATAAAGATGAAGACCCCAAGTTATTAGACGATTATCATCTTGGAGAAGATTCAACTTGCATAAATTCTGGAAACAATAATTTTTCAAGTACCTATGATATCGATGATGAACCACGGATAGCGGAAGACATTATAGATATCGGCGCTGATGAGGTTCAACATTCGCCGCTTGCCTGGTGGAAACTTGACGATGGAACAGGGATTACAGCCTTGGACTCGATGGGCAATTTGAACGGCCAGTTAAATAATGGGCCAATTTGGACCAATGGCATTCTCGATGGAGGTTTAAGTCTGGATGGGACAAATGATTATGTGAATATCGCAGATGACCCTTCATTGCGATTTATAGAAACAGACAGTTTTACTATTTCTTTTTGGGCGAAACCTGTTTCGACAGGGGAACTTGTTTGCAAAATGCGAACAGGGGAACAATATGGTATATTCGGCTATGAAGTCCAATGGTATGCAGAATATGGTGCATTTATTTTCTACGCTGAAGAATCGGGCAATTATTATACAGGAACAGGCACAGCGTATATGGCAGCACCCGCAGGAAGTTGGTATTTTGTAACATGTGTTTATGATAACAGAGCAATGAGAATTTATCTAAATGGTGAATTCCAAAATGATTGTTATTTCGCAAGTGAAAACGCAACTACACCACCCGACCATAGCCTTACAATTGGCGTAAGATCTTACGATTCTACACTTGAGAGTTATTTTGGTGGTATAATTGATGATGTGCGAGTCTATAGAAGTGCCTTGACGGCAGATGAAATAGAGCAGCTTTATTTGGCAGGGAATTAATTAAGCAATGGATTCCCGCCGTCGCGGGAATTACCCTTCTATGCTAAAGCTTCGAAGGGCAGACAAAATTTATGGGCCGGGTGCGAGAGCATCCGGCCTCTTTTATTGTGGTAAGTAAGCCATCAGATTGCGGAATTTGCTTGGTTTTTGGGGTAATTTGGGGTATAATGGGGATAGTGAAGGCGGCTTTGCACCTAAATTAGCATGTTTGATGAGGAATGGACGTATGAAGGGTTTGATAATCGGGGTAATAATTGCAGCGATAACATCCATTTGTTTTGCGGCACCGCAGCCGCCGGTAGTGCAAAAGCCGGGCGACTGGACGCTGGATGTGCGGTATGAAAATCCACAGCTCATTACGATAGACGGCAGCGAAAAGCAGCGCTACTGGTATATTATCGTGACGCTTACAAATAAAAACGGCAAAGATGCCGATTTTTACCCTTCAGCGGAGATTGTGACCGATACGCTGCAGGTACTGCCGGCGATAAACGGGACATCGTCGCTTTTGTTCGCGAAGATAAAAGCCAGGCACAGCAAATATGAATTTCTGCAGCTTATGGAAAATACGGACAAAAAAATCCTGCAGGGGCAGGATAATACCGTTGATATGGTAATCTGCTGGCCGGAGGCTATTGACCCCAACGCACATAATGTGAGTATTTTGATCGCGGGGCTGAGCAATGAGACGGTGGCGGTTGAGAATCCGGCCGTAAAGGATAAGGACGGCAATCCTGTGAAGGTTTATTTACGCAAGACCCTTGAGCTTGACTATACGATGGGCGGCGACCACCAGAGTATGAAATTCGAAGGCAAGAAGTGGGTAATGCGTTAAAACCGCAAGAAATCCTAAATCCGAAATCCTAAATCCAAAACAAATTCTAATTTTCAAATCAATCAAATCAAAAACAGATTCCTCGACTCCCTTCGGTCGCTCGGAATGACAATTCTGGATAGTAGATGCTTGAAACTGGATGCTCGCGGAGGAGATTCTTCGCTGCGCTCAGAATGACAGCACGGGCTGGAAGCCCGTGCCACGGTAAAATTACACAGGCTGGGGAAGCTCGTGCCACGGTAAACGCGGACAAGACGCCCTCGACACAAATAACCGCGGGCAAGATGCCCGCAACACAAGCCCGTGCCACACTATTGGGGTTTGCCAGCTTTTTGCATTAAATCGTGGACCCATTCTTCGAAATAAATGGGGTAAAGGTTCATCTTCTCGCTGGCAAAATGGAGGCCGGTTTTCGTCAAAAGGCCCTTCATGAATTCTCTTTTGTCCGGGAATTGAGCGGAGATACGTTTCATATATAAGGCGGCCAATGTTTTTAGCCGCTGTTTTTTTATGTCTTCAGACTGTTCATCGGCGCGGAAATAGCGCCGGATGGAATCTACAGTCGCATTTTTCTCGGGGAAATAGGGCAAGAGGCGCTTTGGAGGCCTTCTCGGGAATTGGAATTCCTCGAGCATTGAGGAATCTATTTCATCGGGCTCATAATGGAGAAAAGGGTCAAAGAAAAATACGGCCGGATTGTAGTCTACCCTGATGCGGGAAAGGAAGGGGACAAAGACATCGAGGGGCTTGCCGGGCTGGAATAAATTCAAGGGGCCGTCGCCGATAAGGACGGTGAAACAGAGGCGGTTTAGGTCCTTGCGGTTGTAACCGACGATTTTGTTGTAGGCGTGCTGAATTTTGTGAAGTGTGGCCCTGCGCACGTCAAGTATGAGCATGCGGGAGTAAACGGTTTTATCGACTATGCTCTCGATTTCTTCGATGCGGGGCTGCCAGTCGGCCTGCCTGGGGACAAATAAATCGTAGAAGCGTGTTCTTGGGTCATTGTGCAGGCGGTTGTAGATATCCCAGCCCAAGACCCGGTCCAGGGTGAGGATATAGATTTTGGGCTCACGCTGCTGATAGCTTAATACATCGAATTCTTCGCTCATTTTTCACTATACCTTTACAATCCCGCTGCTTTGAGGGTTTACCTCCGGTTTGTATCTAATTATTATACGAAATTTACCGCTGAATTTCAAGTAATTCGCCTATATACGGCAGGGGTGAAACTGTTAATTTGATTTGACGAAAGGGGCTAGTTTAGGTATTTTGCTGATGGGGTATTTGAAAATTTTTGGAGATTAATATGAGAAAGCGGATTTTCTTAATTGTATTTATAGTGACAGTAATTTTTTGCGCTAATAAAAATGTGCTTTCAGAGGAGGCACAAGACGGAAAGGAGAAAGCTATGTCTGTAAAAATAAAATGGTTCGGGCACGCAAGTTTTAAGATAACAAGCGGCAGTGATGTGATATATATCGACCCGTGGAAGATTAAGGAGTCGCCGCACGATGCGACGATTGTGCTGGTCAGCCATGCACATTATGACCATTACAATACGGATGATATCGCCAAGGTTTCGAGCGGCACGACTAAATTTATCGCACCGGCGGATGTTGTTAAAGAGCAAAAGGGCAATGGACAGGTGCTAAAGCCGGGACAAACAATTGAAGTCAACGATGTGAAGATAACCGGTGTCCCCGCGTATAATCCGGCCAAGCAATTTCATCCGAAGTCCAATAACTGGGTGGGGTTTGTAATTGAGGTGGGAGGCAAGCGGATTTATTACGCGGGTGATACAGATCAGACGGCTGAGATGAAGGCGCTTAAAAATATCGATTTGGCTTTGCTGCCGATTGGGGGCAAATACACGATGAATGCCGAAGAGGCGGCGGAGGCGACAAAGCAATTTAAGCCGAAAGAAGCGGTGCCGTATCACTGGGGCGATATAATCGGCGGCAAGGCAGACGCGGAAAAATTCGCCAAATCAGCCGGTTGTCCAGTCAAAATCTTATCGCCTGGCGACGAAATCACTTTGGAAAAAGAGGCGGCTGTTTTATCCAAATGAGACGCCGACTTCTTTGGCGACGCCGCGAATGTGGTCTGCGGCCTGCTTGTATTCCTCGGCATCTTTTAGGTGCTCAATCATCAGAGGGACATCAGGGAATCTGCTTAGTTCTTTCAAGAAGGTTTTATAATCGAGGCCGCCGAGTCCCGGCCGGATTTCATCGAGGTGGGCAAGGGCGCCTTCTCCAAGCTTTACGTCTTTGGCATGGCAGCTTTTAATCATTGGGCCAAGCTTTTCGAAGCATTCGGTAATTAATTTACTGTTATTGTAATATAATGGAGGGCTGTAAATCAGGTTGGTGGGATCGAGGTGCACGGCGAATTGCTTTCTATCGATTGCTTTTATGAGGCCCAGATAGGAATCGGCGGAAATCGGGTACCACCACATTCCTGTTTCAAGGGTGTAGAATGTGCGGGTTGGCTTGACTTCATCTATGATTGCCCGAACCGATTCGACAATTGCATCGAATGTTTCATCTTTTAAATTATCGGGGTGCTGGCCGGCCCAGTTTTTAGGATTGCGTGAGCCGGATACATTGACGCAGCATCGAGCGCCGATTCGGTCGGCAAGGGCAAGCTGCTTTTGGCAATTGGCAATCGATTCTTTACGGATTTTTTCATCGGGGGAAATCGGGTTATTGCCCCAGGCTCCAACTTCTGCAATCGTGATATCTGCTTTTTGGGCGGCCTGTTCATACGCTTTTATGACATCATCGGAGGCCTTTACGCCAACCGGGCAATATGCTGCCCTGTAACCAAGGGCTTTTAAGGACGCAACCCACTCATCGGGATTTTTCGGATTATTGAATACAGGCCCGCCAAGGCGGAGTATTTTAGATTCTGATTCAGCGGCAAACAGCTGGTTAGCGGCGGATGCGGCAAATGCGGCGGCGGCTGTATTTTTTAAGAATGCTCTCCTTGAGATATTCATTTTTTTATGATTCATTTTTAGCTCCTATAAAGTGTCATTTTAAGTGGGATTTTACCAATTATAACAAGTTTATCGACAGAAAAGACATAAAAACCCAAATAATGTCACGGGGGTAAGGGATACCCTGATTTTCTTAAACAAAATACCTGATAGAGCACACAATGGATTTTATTGTTTTATAATAAACCGGCCTCTTGAAAAATTCCTCAATGATTAAAACAAAATCAAAGTTATAAACGTAAACTAAATTGAACGGGATGGCTGGGGGGAAACCAGCGATACCGTGAAAAGTCCGGGTTGCCTAAGCTACCAAACCTCCCTGCAATGGCAGCCCGGCTTCTTTTTTATTATTTTTTTACATCGTGAACTGTGTGACAGCGGGGGCATTCAATCTTTGCGGCGGGATAATTGGGAGGTATTTTAAGCGTTACGCCGCAGGCACAAGACAGGAAAATAAATCCGTTTACTTTTCGCATAATATCGCCGACCTGGTGAAGCTGATTTTTTTTCTGCTCTTCTTTTGCCTGGGCGCTTGCCTGTCTTAAGGCGATATCCTCTTTAGTCAGGGCGCTAGAAGGAATTATTGTTCGTCTATTTGTCACATTTTCATAGGCATCGGAATAATCTTTAAAAGATGCTCCCTGCTGCAAATTACGTAAAATACGAATCCGCTCGGAGATTGGCGGATGCGTGCTTGTAAGGTCGGACAACTGCCAGCTTCCCCTTTTTTTAAAAGGGTTTACTATAAATAAGGGTGCAGTTACCTTATTGGCGGAGGCAAGCTGAGGAGCAGAATCGTTTGCTATTTTTTCCAATGCCCTTGCAAGTCCCTCGGGGTAACGAGTCAGCCGGACAGCGCCTGCATCAGCCAGATATTCACGTTTTCGAGATAAAGCAAAATAAAGAAGTTGAGTAAAGATGGGGGCTAAAATTGCAATCACAAGGGCTACCAATAATAAGATTGCCGCACCGCCGCCGTCTTTGCCGGACCCGGATGAGTATCTGCTTCGCCCGCCGCCATACATCATACCCCGAAGAAAGACTTGCGAGAGAAGAGCGACCGAGCCGAGCATAATTCCCGCGAGAGTTACAAATAAAATATCTCGATGAAGTATGTGGCTCATTTCATGGGCAACTACTCCCTGCAGCTCATCGCGATTAAGACGGCCCAGCAATCCGGCTGTAACGGCAAGAGATGCGGTTTTGGGGCTTCGTCCCGTCGCAAAGGCATTAGGGGCGGGGTCATTGATGATATAAACCTTGGGCATAGGCAGTCCCGAGGCGATTGACATTTCTTCCACGACATTAAAGAGCTGAGGATGGACATCGTGCGAAACCTTGACTGCATTGGTGGCGGCCAGAAGAATCTGGTCGCCGGATGAGAAGCTTATGATGGTAAGCACAATCCAGATGCCTGTTGCAATTATCAATCCCAGCATTCCGCCATCTGGTCCCTGGATTGCCATGCCGATAACTACCCCGAGCACGAGCAGGCAGACCGCCATCAGCATCAAAAGAAAGACTGATTTGCGCTTATTGATTCGTATCAGTTCCCACATTTTTTGCCACAGAGATATTTAGCCAAAGATAGCACAGAGTTCACAGAGAAAAACAAGTCTAAATTAAAAACTTAAAACTAAAAACTAACTTTAGGCACTTCGCGTTCGGCGGCGGATTCAATCTGGAAGAAATCGCTTTTAACAAAGCTGAAAATTCCCGCAACAATATTGGAAGGAAACATCTGTATCCTGTTATTGAAGAACATTGCCTGGTCATTATACGCCTGGCGGGCGAAGGCAATCCTGTTTTCAGTGCTGGAAAGTTCTTCCTGGACGGCCAGGAAGTTCTGATTTGCCTTCAATTCGGGATAGTTTTCAACGACAAGCATAAATTTGCTCAGGGCATCGGTCAAGGCACCTTCAGCCTTTGCGGATTCGGCAATAGTTTTGGCCCCCATTGCCTGGGCACGGGCGTTTGTTACGGCCTCAAATGTCCCCCTCTCGTGCTTCATATAACCTTGTGCGGTTTCGACGAGATTGGGAATAAGGTCGTGACGGCGTTTCAACTGAACATCGATTTGCGACCAGGCATTAGCTACCTGGTTTCGAAGGCCAATCAAAATGTTGTAAACTCCGACTACATAAAGGATAATCAAAAGTAATACTGCCGCAATTACCAGTAAAATAATCAGTGCAATCATTCCTAAGCCCATATTTTTTCTCCTTCAATATGTCTAAATTTATACGTAAAGTAAAAACCGCCTCATTTGATTTTTACCGATTATAGGTGACTAATTTTGAATGTCAAATAAAACAAAAGCAGGGCTGCTGCACTAGATTATATTATTATTGTTAAAAAATCAGCGGGGCTCTTGCTTTCCTGCGGAACAAAAGCTAAATTCAAGGGTTTAAATTCATAACCAGATTAACAGGTATATATCTTTTATGTTGAGACGGCTTAATATAGTTGACGGTAAACTTGTTGAAAGCCCAAACGGCTCGGGGCCGGTTGCTGTTTATATCGCTCCTGATGAGAGTGAACGCAAATATCTTGTTGACCAGCTGAAAATCGATGAGCATACCCTTAATTCATCCCTCGACCCCGATGAGGTCAGCCGTCTGGAATTCGAACCGGAACATATCGCGATGATTTTCAAAAGACCTAAGCGATATTCGGCTATTGATAATTTTCTTTTCAGAGTCGGCTCAGCGGGCGTTTTTATGTTTAAAGACCATCTTGCGGTAGTTTTGGCCGAAGATGCGCCGATCTTCGAGGGCAGGCCTTTTACGAGGATTCAATCCATACAGGATGTGTTCTTACGGCTTATATATCGAGCTATATCTCATTTTGTCGAGCATCTGAGGGGTATTAACCAGATTTCAAATGAGCTTGAGCAGCAAATAAATCTCGCTATGGAAAATAAATACCTGTTAAATCTTTTCTCTCTCGAAAAGAGCCTTGTGTATTATCTCGATGCCATTCATTCAAATAACGCAGTAATAGAAAAGCTTAAAAACAGCGCAGCGAAAATAGGTTTCAGCCAGGAGAATGTTGAGTTTCTGGATGATATGCAAATTGAAAACAATCAGTGTATTCGCCAGACCGAAATCTATTCACAGGTTCTTGCCAGCTTAATGGATGCACGCGCATCGATTATCAGCAACAATCTTAATATCCGCATCAAGACTTTGACACTAATTACAATCGCCATTATGCTTCCGACGCTGGTGGTAAGTATTTTTTCGATGAATGTCAAAATTCCGTTCCAACAGCATCCTCATGCTTTTTTGATTATATCTCTGCTGGCAATATCGTCTTCAATAATCGTAGGCATATTGTGGTGGCGGAGGAAATGGTAAGGCTCTAAAGAGAAATCCCTGATTTAAATTAATCCTTCTGCTTTTGACCGAACATATCCGCCAGAATTTCTTTTATTTTATTATCTTCATCGAGCTTTGCGCGTTCGATAATGTTGTTTAATTCGCCCTTGTCGAGCCACAATCCATCACCTTTAACGCATCTGTCAATCAGCAAAGCAGGTTTTTCCTGTCCCACGTTTATTTTTTCCATTTTCTTATCGCATATAGGGCATTGCCGCGGTTTTTCGCTGCCGCTGATGTCTCTATTAAATGAGCTGATGAGTGTTTTTGCCTTTCCCCCGTCATTTAGCATTATTTCAAGCTCGCCCGCATCAAGCCAGATGCCGTTACATCCCGTGCAGTAATCGACCTCTGTTTGGGCCAATTCCATAGTTATCATCGCGTTTTTACATACAGGGCAATTCATATATGCTCTCCCATCGATATATTTTCAAACAGACAGATTACCATGTTGTTTAAGATTATGAAAGCTGGAATCTAGAAAATTTGCAGGTCAACTTGACATAACGGAAACAAAATAGTAATATTTATATCGTCAGAGTTTCGGGCAAACCAGAGGAATGAAATGAGGAAGGATACAGGCGAAAGCCTTTATCCTGAGTATATGGAGCGTTTGGCCGTATGACCAGGGGAATGTCTATACCGCCAGCGCGGTCTCGCCGGGAATTTTTGTTTCATTTTGGCATCTACCTATCGTTCTTTTTTTGCGGCTTTAGCTCACTGCTTTTTGAGATTATCTGGAGCAGACAGTTTGTCACAATTTTCGGCAACAGCTCTTATGCCATCAGCATCGTTCTTTGTGCCTATATGGCCGGTGTCGGAATAGGAGGGCTATGGGGGGGAAGATTAGCCGACAGGAATATAAATCAGGGGGTTGTGTTTAGTCTGATTTTAGCGGGTATTGCAGTCTGTGCGCTGGGGATACCCGCTGTTTTAGGCCAGACGAGATTGGCAGCACCAGGAATTTCGGCTTTATTTTCAAATTCGCTATTAATCAGCAATGTTGTTCGCTTCATAGTGTCATTCGCTATCCTGATAGTTCCCTGTTTTCTGATGGGGACAACACTGCCGTTACTTGCCCGTGCGGTAACCGATAAGGAGAAAATGATAGGTTCATCATTGGGCTTTCTTTATTGTGTCAATACACTTGGCGCAGGAGCCGGCTGCCTGGCAGGGGGCTTTTGGCTTATAAGCAGTTTTGGATTATGGAAGACCAATCTTATAGCTGTAATTATTAATTTTATAATCGCAGGTTTTGCCCTGAGTTTTTCATATTTCAAAACCGCAGCTAAAACAGATTGTTTCAAAGAGCCGGAAAAACCCCGGAAACATGTTGAGCCGCAGATTTCTTCATCTATCCTTTTAATCATTGGTTTTATCAATGGCCTGGCCGCCCTTGCATGCGAGGTTTTCTGGATTCGGTATATGTCTTTTATGGTCAATTCGACCTATGTCTTCCCGACAATTTTATGCATCTACCTTTTGGGGGCAGGCGCGGGTAGTTTGATTTATGGTTTATTTGCGAGGAGAATTAAAAGACCGGCACAAATGCTCGCAATGATAGAATTGTTAATGGCTATTTTTGTCCCTGCCGCTTTTATCGCAAGCGCATTGGTTTTTATAAATGGTTCTCCGCCTGCGGTCGACCAGAAGGTAATAGCGGTTTTGGCAGTTTTTGTTCCGACAGTCTTAATGGGTTTTGCATTTCCGCTTTTATGCACGGTATACGCCAGTAATCTGCAGACACTGGGCAGGCGCACGGGCTTACTTTTTGCTGTAAATACGGCTGGAACAGTTCTGGGGTCGCTATTGCCTATTTTCATTTTTATTCCAATATTCGGGATTCAAATGAGTCTTTTAGTGATATCGTTATTTTACGGCCTTGCGGGAATTGGTTTATTGTTTTTAACAGGTTCTGTAAAGGGTATCATTAAACCTGCGGTGATATATGGGGCTGCTATATTTTTGTTTTTCGGTCTGGTTCCGGGGGACATTTGCCGAAAGGTATTTCTTGCAACGGATTTTAACCTTGCCAGGCATACTGATATTCTTTTTTACAAAGAGGGGCGGACAGGGACGGCCGTATTAACGAATAATCGCATCAATAACTGCAAGACTGTTTACATCAACGGCGTTTCGGAAGTTCCCCTTCTATATCCACATAAAATATGTTTTAAGATGATTGGCGATTTGGGCCCGATGCTTCACCCTGCTCCTGACGATGTTTTAATGATATGTTTTGGAGGAGGTATCGCGGCAGGCGCAACGGCAGTTTTGCCTGATGTTAAATCGCTTACAATCGTCGACCTCGAGCAGAGTGTTATAGATGCCGCGGCGCTTCTTTCAAAAGAAAATAATAACCTTCTTAAAAATCCAAAGGCGAAGGTTATTATAGATGACGGCCGCGACTATATAGCTAATTCGACGCGTAAGTGGGCTGTCATTATCTCCGATTCCACTCATCCAAAGTCCGGGGACAGCTGGGTGCTGTATACAAAAGAATTTTATCAGCAGGTTAGAAATCATCTTACAGCCGATGGCGTCTTTGTCGAATGGGTGCCGATTCATAACCTGCGAATCGAAGAATTCAAAATTATAGTGCGCAGTTTTCAAAATGTTTTTCCGCACACAAGTTTATGGTTTATCGGGGGATCAGATGAACAGGCATGTTTTGTTTCTTACGTTCTTCTTGCGGCGACACCTGATAAATTGAAAATTGATATAAATAATCTTGCCGGGCGGCTTGATGCAGAGGCTGTTGGCAGGGATCTGGAGGCATATGGACTTGATACGCCCGCCGGTTTCCTCGATTCATTTATTTGCGGGGAAGAAAGCCTTCGTAAATGGACAGGCGAAGGCCCAATCAATACCGACGACCTGCCATTTACACAATACAAGACCAGATATTCCAAGAGTCCGGTTTTACGCAACAATGATTTTGCCCAGATAATGCAGGATATCTGGCCATTTCTCATTAATACAGGCTCGGATGAACAGGCAAACCGTTTACATGAGTCACTTATCGTTCGGGCAAATGTAAACCGTCTCACTTTATCCGGACAGATAGAAAAAGGTTACAGTCTTTTACCGGATGATATCCGCTATGAGCAATTGAATAAAATGTACGAAAGAGGGCCTATTTATCTTAATGCGATAGCGGAACTGTTTTGGGATAAACCGCGGGTACTTAAAGCGGCTGCACTTCTGCGGCTTTCGAGCAAAGGCGGGCTGCAGGGGGCAATTCCAATTTATCAAAGGATATTGACGCTTGAGCCAAAAAATGTAGAGGCACTCAATGCGCTTGGAGCTATTTATATACGCGCAAATCTTCCAAAGCAGGCCCAAAATTATTTAGAAACAGCAGTGAAAGAGCGGCCGGATAATGTCGCGGCCAGATATAATCTTGGGCTTGCAATGTTTCGGCAGGGGCTTTTAAGCCAGGCGGTTCCGCATCTTAGATATTGTCTTAGTAAAGACCCTTGTGATGCGGCTGTTAAAAATATGCTGCAGTATATCGATAATCAAAAACATTTGGCCGGACAGGATAATAATTCAACAATAAGCGCATCAGAGCACTAATTTAATCGTTGTTTTTCGGAAAAGTTTTTCCTCTTGACGCTTACGCATAGAGCCGTTAGCGTATACCAGCCAATAAAGGATTATTTATGGTAGTTGACTGTCATACGCATATACGAACGGTTAATATTCATAACTTAGATGCATCAGAGCATCTTGCCGCAGCAGATGTAGTCGATAAGTGTCTGGTTCTGGCATCACCGGATAATTCCAGCGAACAGGTAAATAAACATCTCAGCCAGTACATCGAAAGATACGAGCAGAAGATGATTGGCTTTGCCTTTATAAATCCGATTATGGATGATGTGAGCGTAAAGAATGTAAAGGCATCGACTGAAAAAATCGGACTCAAAGGAATCGTGTTGTATTGTTCTCAAATTGCTTTTCATCCTGCACAAACCAGGGCAATGAAGCTTTACGAATCTGCACAGGACCTGCGGCTGCCTGTTTTTTTTCATAACAGCCCTGTTGGAGCCAGCGGCATCCTGGAATACGCCAGTCCATTTTTGCTCGACGAGATTGCCAGAAATTTCCCTAAGCTGAAAATAATAATCGGAAACATGGGTTATCCATTTTATGAGCAGACATTGTGCATTCTGGCCAAACATAAAAATGTTTTTGCCGACCTTTCGGTAAAGCCGGGCAATGTCTGGCAAATTTATAATATAGTAATTTCAGCATATGAGCAGGGTGTAATGGATAAGCTTCTTTTCGGCAGTGCCTTTCCCGCGGCAAAGGCACAGGATTGCATGGAGACGCTTCTTGGTTTTAATAAGCTGCTTGCTGGGGCCAATCTTCCTGCGGTTCCGCGTTCGGTTATACAGGGAGTGCTTGAACGCGAGACGCTGAGTTTGCTGGGCATAGAAAAATAAAGCGCAAAAAACAACCGGCGTTTGAGAAGCGCCGGCTGTTCTATGGAAAACAGTTTTGTTGACTGTAGGTATCTGAAATATATATAATATGAATTGCCTTTTCTATTGGGAAGCTGCTTAATCAGAATAAGAGTATTACTTAGTTTTTATTTTTAATTAGTGTCCGGAGGATTTATGAATCGCAGAACATTTTTAAAAAGCGTGCCGGCATTTACGGCACTCGCGGCGGCCAGACCCAATTTAACTGAGCAAGTCAGAGAAAAAAATGAATCTTACGGCCAGGCTGTTCAGCAAGCTATGCCCGCATCGAATCTTGAGCAAATCAAACTTATGCCCCCCGAAACCCAGGGAGGCAAAACGGTGCTGGAAGCCTTGAAGGAAAGAAAGTCGATACGCAATATTCGCGATGAGAAATTACCGCCGCAGATGCTGTCGAATCTGCTGTGGGCGGCATGGGGCGTCAACAGGCAAAATGGTCCATTCGGGCAGGTTGGCAGGACGGCCGCATCGGCAAGTAATTCGCAGGAAATCGATATGTATGCAGTTTTGCCGCAGGGGACATATCTGTATGACGCCATGAGCCATAGTTTAACGCCTGCTGCCTCCGGCGATTTGCGGCCGAAGGTCAGCGCTCATCAGCGTCAAAACTCGATGGTAAAAGCGCCGGTAATACTGGTCTATGCTGTTGATATTGCCAGATACAAAAAGTCGAAACTTCAGGAGCCCGGTCTGCGGGACATAGAGACTCAAAAGTCATATTATAATGTCGCGGCAGGTTTAATCGCAGGCAATGTGTACCTATTCGCGGCTTCTCAGGGACTTGCTGCGTGGTTTCATAATTGTAATAAACAGGCCCTTGCCCAGGAGCTCAAATTACCTGATGGCCATCGCGTGCTGTACGCTCAGACAGTCGGCTTTCCTGTATAGATCAGCTAATAAAGGCTCGTCATTGCGAGCGATAGCGATGCAATCTTAAACATTCAACAACAGGAGATTGCTTCGTTGTCCCTTTGGGACTCCTCGCAATGACAAATGCTTTTTAGTTGAGGAGAGAATTATCCTGGACTGAACCGCACGTCACAAGCTGCTTCATCTGGCGTTCATAAAGCATATTATTCTGCTCAATCAGATGCGCGATAAGGCCGACCTGGCTGAGCAAAATTTCAATAAGCGTCATATTAGCCATTGTCGATTCGGGGGTGTAGTGCGGCAGGACGATTATGATGTAGCCGCAGTCGTTGCGTTCGGTGGCAAGGGCTGTGGCGACAAGGCTGAAATCATTTACGTTTGTGATAATCGGCTCTTCGCCGTCATCGATTTTATTGCATAATTCCTTGAGGTAACCATCGGAGATACCGAGTTTTGCGAAACCTTCGGCGTTGCTCGGCCAGCAGTTACCCTGTTTATTTACGATGATAATCATAGGGCCGTCTTCGGGCAGGATATCGAAAACGAGGCGGGCTATCTGCTCATTTAGAACGCATGTTGGCGAATACATCGAACTGAACATATCCATTGCTTGGGCTCCTTTTCATTAAGTCATTTAACAAGAGGAACTTCGGCATTAGTTTGGAGTGACTTTTTTTGATTTTTTTTGATTTTTTTTGAAATATTTTGATTTTTTTTGAAATTTTTTGACGACTTTCTTGCCTTTTCCTCGTTTTTAAGCTGGAAATCCACTTTTCATTTTATCCGCTTATTTTAATTTTTAAAGAGACGCGTTTTTGGCGTAAAAATGAACTTAATCATACTTAATCATTAAAAGAGCTAAAAACTTGCGTTTTCAGACGAAAAACAGTACTTAATCATAGTTAATCATCCTTTTTGTGCCATTTTGTGCCGTTTTGTGCCTTTTTGTGACCGTTTTTGTTCAGCCACGAAGGCTCAAAGGCACTAAGTATTTGATAGCAAAGAAGTTATCAAAATTATAAACACTAATTTCCCGAAACGGGGGCTCGTCGCTTTCGCTTCGACTTGGGCACGATTTTTAAGGTAAAAAGGCCATTTTTTAGAAAAAAGCCGCATTTTTAAGCTAAAAATCAACTTGACCAACTTGCCCAACTTGCCCACATTTTTATGTGTCCTTGACTAAATATCCTCATTTTTGAGGCAAAAAACGTTCTTGCCATAGTTGCCATACTTACACAAGTCACAAGTCTCAAGGCAAAAGCTCGTACTGAATACTGCGTGCTGCGCATATTTCAAAGGTTATTGGATCCCCTGTTTATGGCCAAGCAGCAACACTCGGGGATATCAGCGGTAACTGATAGTTCACTACGCTGATAATTATACCATAAGTTAAATTATTATGCAACAAGAAATTAACCATGAAGCTATAAAGACATGAACCATTTTTTAATTTTTAGATGCTGCTTACGCTATCTGTTTTTGTGGTCTTCATCCTAAGTTCCAACAATGTTAATTCAGTCTATCTCGGTGTTTACGGGATTACTTGGAAGTCCTAAATGAGACAATATCTCTTGTTGTCGGAGACGCGAGATAAAATCACCCATGTTACCAAAATCGATTTCCCAAATTTCTCGAACTCCTCGGCTATATTTATCTCCAAAGAACCCTGATACGGCAGGGTATTCAAGATGGACATCCTCGTGGACGGCACGCATCAAATAACTTCCCAAAGTCTGCATTTTGCTGCCTGTTGGGGCTATGATTATTCTGTGTTCTGTTGAAAACCGCCAATAAAGTGACGTCAGAAGCTCATATGTTTCAGCATAGTATAAGGTACTGGTTGTTTTAACAGGTACATTATCATCTTCTATATTCCATTCTTTCCTTAGAAACTGATGTACGTACTTAGTAGCTTCTTCTCGCCATAGTAATTCATCTCGTGGTGGAAGACCATTTATGAGAATGAAGCGAGATGGATTTATCATATTAATCAATGCTTGGCAAAGAGCTTCGTTGAATGAGTCAAAAGCAATCAATAGGGTGGCATTACTTTGCATACGAACGCTTGATAACCTTCGCACGTGTAGAACATCATGTATCCCTGTATGAATAAATGATGTGGGAAGATGCTGCTCATCGCCCTTTTTCGCCGATTCAAATTCCTCTTCTGACGGAGCATAATCACGAGCCTCTGCAAAGACAATTCGCAAAGGAAGATTCATCTCCCGCAACACATCTGCAATAATCATGATTGCCAATCGTGACATACCTGAGATATCTAAACACACTGCACAGGCCTTTAAACTATACAAGCGATCTGTTAGAATCTGGTCAAAACCTTCAGGGTGATGTAAATCATACTTCTCAGTCTCTACTTGAGCACATCGTTGACGTAATGCCGTGACTACTTCATCTAGCCGATTCTTTTCATCATGTGGCAGGTATTCTAATACAATCGCAAGCCCCTCAGGAGGAGATTCCTTAGTCAATATCGATGGGATGGCTAATACCCTGTCTTCAAACCCACCAGCAGAAATCAAAACTTCCCCTGGTCTTAACTGGATTTTATGTATTGATTTCAATTCCGGCAGCATTGTTGACCTATTCAAATAATTTCATTTGGTGCTTAGTAAAATCGCGTCGGTTTTTCTTCCAATCCTCAGGAAACTCCTTTGGCTTAAGAAGAAGTTTACAAAAATCAGATGCATCCATTGGAATATTATCTATTTTAGAAAAGGTTAAGGTGCAGAACGGGATTAATAACCTACGGAGATAAAGTCTAGGAATAATTGCTCCCCTAATGCTTTTACCTCTGTCGTCTCGTAGAAAGACTCCATATCTAATTAAGTCTTCATATATCTCTTTTTCAATACCGTCTATATTTAATTTGTCTACTATTTCAATTCTAAAAGCTTGCTTTGGCTCGTCGCGATTTTCTCTACCACCTTCCTTGTGGCGGAGTTCGTATATCGCTATCTCTTTAAACGCTTCCGCTATTTTAACTAACTGGTCTCCCCATGATTTAATTGATGGTGGAAGGGTTTCACGATTTGTGCGTGTGCATGCTTTTAGCAAATGCAAAAACTCACCGCCCGTATTCCGGAACACTTTGTCCTGTATCTTTCGTGGAATAGGAAGTTCCGGCAATTCGGTCTTGGGCAGTTTCTCAAGGAGATTCTGGGCAATTTTTACCATCTGGCGAGTATCTCCTGACCACATGTTTATAAATATTTTATGTCCATGGTAAATAACCCCTGAGTCCTGTTTTCCTTTTATAGAAGCCCCTTCCTTTTCTTCGGGTAACTCACGCCGTATTTCTCTAGCAAGATCTGCCCATGACTTGCCAAAATGCCCCAGTACATCATTTAGGGTCTTCCCTTTGAACCTATTTTCTCTTAGAAATCTCCTACGAAATACTTCGTCAAGGAATGCTTCTCGTTCTTTATCAGGTAAATCTATTGTCACGGACCCCAAATCAGTAAACTCAAAATCATGTGGCTCATCCAGAATCTTTCCTGAATAGTCTTCCCTAAATAAAGTCGATGGCGATTCCGTTGAAACTTTAAAGAAAAACGAATCTGAACGTTGAAAAATCGCAGAGTTTAGAACTTTTTGTACATTACGATCAACTCTCGGTAAAGAATAGTCGTCAAGAAAAAAGAACAATGGATTATTTTCCACCCACGGCATTTTACTTTGTAGTTTTGGAACGAATCGCTTCAACCAATCCAACTGGGCCAGTTCATTTAGCTTGCCTATAGGTTTTTTGGAAATCCTTACCTCATCTTTTGCTTCTTCTATTAGTGTTATAATTGTGCCCATTTCTGATCCTGGTCCGAAGTAGAGCTGACCATTTGCAATCAAATCAGTAACAAATTCAAATAACCATCGATTAGCCAAGTCATGTATTTGGCGAGAAGTTGTTTCTGCCTTTTCTCTGGCAACTGCGGCAATTCGAGCAATTTCTCCCAACAGTGAAAGATGGAAAAACTGGATTACGCGCTTCGCAAAGTCTTCTGTAAGCGACTGGTTCCGGGAAAAAGCAAATGCGTCGGCTATATCATTCATATTAAGATATACACCTACTAAAGCGCCAGCGGCTTTCTCATCAACAGGCCCAACCTGAAATGATAGAAGTTTTGAAAGTCGTCTGAAAACAACAGTTTTGCCGCATCCTCTTGTTCCTGTGAGCACGGTATTGTTACGACTGACAATATCTTCGTATCCAGGAAAACTGGGCACAAACAGTTCCTGCCACTCCCCCCATCTATCTCCTAATTGTTCCCCAGCTAAATAGTCCCCAAAGCGTGTTGATTGAGGAAGTCTTATTTGAGACGCAGAAATTAGTTTTTGGCATTCATATAGTTCATGCAATACATCATTTAGTAAATTTTTCTCATTTCCCCACTCTACAGGAGATCTCTCACGCAACTTTTTGAGAGCACCTCCACTACAAAGCTCACCATACATTATCCGGTCTTCACGAGATAAATGTTCTCGAGTTATTGATCGAAGCATTTCTGTAGTAATCAAACCAATTTGTACGTTATCGTCTTTAGGTACTAAGACTGCACCTGTACAACCTATTCCAAAATCAGTTATCTTAACTTCATACTCGCGCGGCTTGCCCATTTCCGGTTTGTGAAGAATTATATTTCCTGGATGAAGATCGCCATGTCTTAGATTCTTGCTTAGACAATCGCGCCTAAAAATGATTAAATTTTCAAGGATATGCCAGATATCCCCAATGTTTAATCCTTTTTTTGTTATCTTTTCTCTTAAGTTTACCCCCTCCACCCAATCGAACACCATAACAGAATACTTCTTGTGAAAAAACAAACTGTGAAATCTGACTGTATTTGGCTGTTCCTCTAATTGGTATGCCTTAAAACATTCTTGTTCCCAGCCATGCTCTTTTATCGATTTTTCTATTGGAACAAACTTCAAGGCTCTCTTTCCACCATCATCCCTCATTGCCTTGAAAACCCATCCACGTCTTCCACTTCCTTTATAGGAAATAATTGTGAAATCTTGTATCTTCTTATCAATGATTTCTTTTAAGTCAGGTGGCAAGGGCAAGGACATAATATCAATTCACCTTGCGAAGAACGAGGATTGTATCTTCTCTTGTCCCGCAACAGTTTCCTCGAGCTCGCCTTATATCTGGAATAATGGTTTTACATACCCCCTCGACACGCAGATGATTACAGTAAGTTTTAACTATCCGAGTCACTGCATCAGGGAGGTCATGTTCTCTTCCATCTCGTCTAACACTTCCCAGCACAAGAGCACAAATCCCTCGCGGTTTTAGGAGTGGTTCCCACTTCAACATCAATGTTCCAATCATGTTAAGAAATCGTACCTTTTTTGGGGATACCATTGGCTCTAGAATTCGATAGTCCTCTACCCCCAAAAACCATAATCTCAGCCGATTGTCACGAGCGTACGAGAGAGAATTCATATATGGCGGACTCGTTATGATAGCATCTATGCACTCTATTTTTCCTTCCATACATCCATTGGTAGCGTCTACCTGTTGAACTTTTCTCTTCAATCCCCTGTCAACTTTGGGGATGCATCTGAATGACCGTCTAACTTTTGCCAATAACCTTGGCAGAACTTCCCTGTATTCATAAAGTTCGGGATATTGCTTCCGTGGAAACTTTTTGCATTTTAAATACGGTACGGTGTGAGAGGCCGGATAAGACAAGAAACCAGATCGCCAATGATGCAAAATACCAAGAAGACAGCAAAGCAAATAGTGTTCTCGCTTTTGCACCAATATATTTCGCAACGAAATCGCTTCACGAAGAGTTTCCTTGTGAAAGAAAGCTCTTATCCATGATGGCACGTTCCTAAGATCGACATTGTGAATCTGTCTCTCAGATTCTTGCCATATGGCCAGTAACCGTTGTTCGGCTTCCCTCAAACTTTGCGGAGGATTTAACTTCGCCTTAGACAGTATATAAGCATATGGACTAATATCTCCAGCTATTACTTGCCGACCTGCTGCCCATGCCTCTAGGGGAACCGTGCCCGCCCCCGAGAAGGGATCATATATTGTCTCCCCCGGAACTGAGAACTTCTCAACTAAGCTACGAGCCATTGACGACTTCATTCGCCCAATGAAAGGCGAAAGTTGATGCCAAGTGTATTCAGAATACAGGGTATTCTGATCCCAATTGGGTTTTAGCTTCAGCATATGTTCCCGTTAAAATTAACTTATCCCACAATTCGTGTCTTTAGAACCAAACATTATAACCGCACCTCTTTGATAAGAGCAACCCCCAGATATTAATTTATCGAAACCCTCGATAAAGACAATTCTCCCAACCAACAACTTGCTGGGTACGGAGGGCAGGCAGGGAATGAACCGGCTTCATATTCGACTACGTCGTGGCAAGCAAGAAACGGGGGACTGAAGAAAGATATTCAAATGGTTCCCGAATCAAAGTCCGCGACCTGCGCCTAAAGTATGGATCCCCTGTTTCAGAACCAAAGAAACTGGCTCCCCGCCAAAGACATGCGGGGATTTCCGCTACGCTCCAAGGGGGCAGGCAGGCGAATAAGGAAATGGTTCCCGGATCAAAGTCCGGGACCTACGCTACGCTTCGGGGAGGTTAGTTTATGTTGCTCTTGAGCCATTTCATGGGGAAGCGTTTGCCGGGGCAGTCGGTGACGTGTCCGCCGGGGGTGGAGCCGTGGCCGTAGACCCTGCTTTTGGGGATATGATATCGCTGCTGGAGGAAACGGACCAGCTTTGCCAGTGATTCCAATTGCCGCTTGCTTGGGACATTGCGGTCGAAGTCGCCAACCAGGCAGATTCCAATAGCTTCTTCATTGGCCCAGTTGCCGGGCGTGCCGCCGGTATGAGCGCCGGTCAATTGGCCTCTCCAACGGTAAGTCGGTTCGACCTGGCCATCGCCGGAGTCTGAGCCGTTGCCGATTACGAAATCATAGCCGACGCCGTTCCAGCCGTTATTTTCGCGGTGCCACTTATCAATTATCGTTGCGTTGCCATTATCTGTGGCGGAATGATGAACAATGATTGCCGACCATGCGCGTTCGGAATGGCTCGGCATCCAGCCGGTGGGGGCATTTACTTGTGCTGATGGTGCAGCGGGATGCGGAGCTGGTTTTGGGGGCAAAGGCGGAGGCAAAATTATTTTATTTCTTGGCGGAGGCGCATCGACTGAACTGTAATCAATCGAAGGGGGGATTTGCTCATTGCAGCCGGTGAATATGAACATTGCCAGGAGAAGCCAGAAAAGTCGACGTATGCACATTATTATACCGCTCACATTCTTTTTAATAGTTCAAGACAGGATATTATCGGCTATTTGAGGCTTTCTGCTGTAATTTTGGACTGCGTTTTTCTCTATATCTTATCATTCTAAGGCTGTTGCCTTTTTTATTGTATTCGAGCACATCCATAAATGACCTCATCAGAAGCATTCCACGGCCTGCGGGCTTGTAAAGGTTGTCGCCGTAACGCGGGTCGGGAATGACTTCAGGGTCGAAACCTTCACCTTCATCTGTCATAGTAATTTCAATCTTGTCTGGTTCAATGGAGTAATCAATCTTTACAGCTTTGCTGGGTTCCATTTTATTGCCGTGCTTAACGGCATTGATGAACGCCTCTTCGAGTGATAAATGAACGGCGAAAATGTCTTCTTCACTGAAGTTGTTGGCCTGCATGCCGGGCTGAATCTGATTAAAAATATCAACCACGGCTGAAGGTGAGCTTGCAATAACAAATGAGCGACTAACGAACATTTCTAAATCCTGCTCATCTTAAAAACCACCCCTAAATCCCGTTTATACGTAAATTGTGTCTAACTTAAACCCAATTTATCACTGTTGGGTATTGAAACTGGAGGCCGCAGCGGCCCTGTCTGGTAATATATCGAAAATTTTGGTCAGGCGGGTTATCTTAAAAATCTCATAAATTCTGGGACTGATATTACAAAGGCGCAATTGCCCGTCCCGCTCGTAAATTTTCTTGCTAACGCGGATTAAAAGACCGAGAACAGCCGAGGAAAGGAATTTGACATTGGTAAAATCAAGGATTAAGTTGATTTTTTCGGACTGTTCGACGATTCCCATAAGTGATTCCTGCAGCTCGACGATTTCTCGCTCCTCAAGGATTTTTTCATCGGTGAATGTTATTATCGTTGCTTTTTCGCCGTATTCGACGCTAATTCTTGGCTTTAAAGATGCCATAAAAAATCTCCAAAAAAACCCAATATGCAAAATTTACAGTTAATGCGGCAAAATAACAAATTTTAGAATGCCAGGCAATGCTTTTTTTTGAAAAGAAGCCGCCACTAAGACACAAAGGCACCCCTCTTCGTCCCGAAAGGACTACGAAGGGCAGGCGGGCAGAAACCGGAAGACCGAGGACGGAAGACTGAGGGCGGTAGGAAAAGGATATCTGGAAATCAGGTTATCAGGATATCAGAGAGCGGAAAGCAGCAGGGCCGCAAAAAAATAGAAATACTTGATTAGTTTTTTTAAAGTTAACGAATATAATTAAAAAATTTCATTGAAGAGCTCCTTCATAGTCTTCCAGGAGGGCATATGGCTTGTTTATTTACGCCCTTTGAGGGAACGCAGAAAGAAGTATAACTATGTCTTTAAAGCAAGGCAATTACTTATTAGTTATTTTATTAGCTACAATCATTTAAATGATGAAGTCCCTAAAGAACCAAGTTTTTGAAATTTTTTTAACAAATTGCTTGAATTCTGAAAGAAAATTGTTAAAACTTTCCAAATTCGATGTTTTTTTTCGAGAAAGTTCTTGCAATTTAGAATAGAAAATTAATAATGGGTGAATTATCCGGAGTGGAGTTTTGAAAGGCCACACACCATCATCCGCTTAGACGGATACATGTCCACACCCTGGACATTGAAAACGGTTACGTGCATGTGGGCACGATGAAATGAAACGGGTAGATATTTTTTTTATTTAAAGGAGCACGAAATGAAAATCAGCAGGTCAACGGGCTATGGACTTCTGGCGGCAGGTTATATCGCCAAAAATGAAAAAGAAGGTATTGTGCTTTCACAAACTATTTCAAAGGAATACGATATACCGCTGGAATACCTGCTGAAGATACTGCAGCAGTTAGTCAGAGCCAATCTTCTCAGGAGCAAGCGCGGCCCCAGAGGCGGCTTTGTTCTTTCGAAGCCCGCAGGCAAAATCACTATGCTTGAAATCATCGAGGCTGTCGATGGCCCGATGATGAGCCAGCTGAATCTTGAAGAGCACGCAAAGAAGGGCAAGTTCAGCAGCAAGGCTGAGAGGGCCTATGAGCAGGGGCTCGACGCGGCAAGGGCAATATACGCAAAGGTGACACTGGCAAACCTGCTTTCGTAATTTAGATTGAAAAAAGAATAGACCGGCCGGAGATGCTGTTTGCAGCTTTGCAGATGGTATTTGCGGCCGGTTATTTTTTTAAGGATTTATAAATGCATATAAAAGAATTTCAGCAGTTCATATCTGAGAAATATGAGAAGCGTGACCGGCAAAGAGGCGTGCCGAAGACTTATATGTGGTTTATCGAGGAGGTGGGGGAGCTGGCGACGGCGCTGGCCGGAAGCGATAAGAAAAATACGAGGGAAGAATTCGCGGATGTCTTTGCGTGGCTTTGCACGCTCGCAAATATCAGCGATATTGATTTGGAGAAGGCCTGCGAAAAATACACAAAGGGAAATATCAAAGGATTCAAACCGAAGTAAGAATAAGGTGATTTATGGCCCTTCACAGCGGCGGTATTCTTTTATTTAAATATATTAATGGCGAGCTCAATGTTATGCTCGTGCATCCGGGGGGACCTTTCTGGACTGGTAAAGACAATGGCTCGTGGTCGATACCGAAGGGACTGTTTGAAGGAAATGAATTGCCTCTGGAGGCCGCAAAGAGGGAATTTAAGGAAGAGACCGGCTTTGAGGTTGATGGAGAATTTATAGAACTTGGCGAATTGAAGCAGCCCAGCGGGAAGATTGTGCACGTCTGGGGACTCGAAAAGGATATCGACGCGGCAAAGATAATAAGCAATCTCTTTTCTATGGAGTGGCCGAAAAATTCAGGCAATTTTAAAGATTATCCCGAGATTGACAGGGCAGGATGGTTTGATATCTCACAGGCGAGAAAAAAAATTCTCAAAGGACAAGCCCCTTTCATCGATGAATTAATTGAAAAAATAAAATTCCGATAAATTCGTACGCACCTTTTAATTTACAACAATCCCTTTTGAAAAAAACCTTTGTGAAGAAGGAATAAGTATGGTGTCCCATTTCGGAAATAAACCATAGATTGCACAATTCTTGCCGATATTCATCTTGAATATTAATCTAAAAAGCTTATAATGAAAAATATCTTTTGAGAAGAGACAAAAATAAAAAAATAAATGGTTCCTCAGCAGAAAGCCAAAGAAGCTTACCCTGAGGACCTACGGGAAGGCAGGAGAGCGCAAATGAAGAAAATCTCAGAGAAAAAGTTTGCAGCGTTATTCCGCATGATAATTTTCTATCTTAATCTAAATTAAATTTCGGCCTCAACGCAATGATTGTGAGGAAGAAATAAAGATGGAAATTTTCATCAGAGTTAAACTGGCGTTTGGTATCCGAAGGTTCTCAGTCTTTATCTTAACAATTCTAATAGCTGTTCCTGCTTTTTCAGAGTGCCAGTATGACTGGAAGCAGGGACATGGGGGGCCAGGAACAAATTGGAGGATATTTTCTGTAACTACTTGGGGGACGCCATCAGAACAGCTCATTGTAGGAGGCGAGTTTATTAAGGCAGGCGGTGTAGATGCTAATCACATTGCTGCCTGGGACGGCAATAGCTGGCATACGCTGGGCACCGGGACGAACGGCACAGTCTATGCCCTTACGGTTTATAATGACCAGCTTATAGCAGGAGGTACGTTTAACACGGCAAACGGCCAAGACGACAACCATATTGCTGCCTGGGACGGCACCAGTTGGCAGGCGCTGGGAACAGGTTTGAATAATGATGTCCAATCACTTAGTGTCTATAATGGCCAGCTTATCGCAGGAGGATTTTTTAGTAGTGCGGGCGGAATAGACATCAATTATATCGCTGCGTGGGATGGCAACAATTGGCATGCGCTGGGATGCGGTATAAACAGTGTTATCAGCAGTTCGGTCGATGCCCTTATTGTCTTTAATGGTGAGCTTATTGCCGGCGGCAGTTTTTATACAGGGAGCGATGTGAATACGAATTTTATTGCTGCATGGGACGGCAACAAGTGGCATGCATTGGGAGACGGAGTAAATGGCGGGGTTTGTGCACTTAGCGTCTATAATGATCAGCTTGTTGCAGGAGGCTGGCTTGGCAATCTAATAGCTGCCTGGGATGGCAATAATTGGCATGAGTTCGGAAGCGGCGGGATCTATACCGGCTGTATATATGCACTTACGATTTATAACGGCCGGCTTATTGCTGGAGGCAATTTAGCTACCGCAGACGGTGTTGACATTAATAATATTGCTGCCTGGGACGGCAACAGCTGGCATGATTTGGGAAGCGGAACGAATAGTTATGTTTTCGCCGTTACGGTATACAATGATCAGCTAATTGCGGCAGGAAATTTTACAAACACTGGTAGTAGAATTGTCAATCACATTGCTTGCTGGGACGAGAACAAATGGCATCCATTGGGCAGCGGGATGAATGGTTATGTTAATGCTTTTACGGTTTACGATGACCAGCTTATTGCAGGAGGTTCTTTTTACATAGCTGGTTATGCAGATGCAAATCATATTGCTGGATGGGATGGCAAGAGCTGGCATGCACTGGGAAGCGGGATGAATCAGATAGTCAATGCTGTAACTATCTATAATGGCGAGCTTGTTGCTGGAGGGTATTTTAACAAAGCAGGGGATGTAGACGTCAATTATATTGCCGCATGGGACGGCAACAGCTGGCATGCGCTGGGAAGCGGGATGTATAAATATGTCTATGCGTTTACGGTCTATAATGGCCAGCTTATTGCAGGAGGTTATTTCCCAGGTATATTTAATTACTATTCTATTTCTGCGTGGGACGGGAACAGTTGGCATCCTTTGGGAACCGGTCTAAGCGGTGATGTAGATGCCCTTACTGTTTATAATGGCCAGCTTATTGCGGGAGGCAATTTCGGCGCAGCAGGAACCCATAGTATTGCTGCCTGGGACGGAAACAGTTGGCATGCTTTAAGAGGCGGGATGAATGCCGGAACTTGTGTCTATGCGCTTACAGTCAATGGCAGCCAGCTTATCGCAGGAGGCCGATTTGGCTCGGCAGGCGGCGTGAGTGCTAGTAATATTGCTGCCTGGGACGGAAACAACTGGTCCGCGCTTGGGACCGGGATCAGCAGTTATGTCTTTTCCCTTAGTCTCTATAACGGCCAGCTTGTTGCGGGAGGTGATTTTCTAACGGCAGGCGGTGTAAGCGCAAAAAATATTGCTGCCTGGGATAGCAATAGCTGGTCCGCGCTGGGAAGCGGGATGGACGTTCATGTCCATGCCCTCGCAGGATATAACGACCAGCTTATTGCAGGAGGCCATTTTGCAACCGCGGGCGGAAAGGATTCAGCTTACTGGGCGGTGTGGGGACCGCCGGATCCTATTCTCTGTGACTTAAATGGAGATTGTAACTTCGATTTTGAAGATTTCGCAATAATAGCTTTGAAGTGGCTTAATAGCGACTGCCCAATATCCGATAATAGCGGCGGAGCGGATTTAAACATCGATGGTTACGTGGATACGGCAGATCTCAAAGTCCTGGCTGATAATTGGCTTATAGAAAATTGATAAACCTTTGTGATAGTCTTTCGAACCGGCTATAGCATTTCCATCCATGGCGATTTTGATCAAATAAAAATTTAAATAATAAATAAGGAAGACACATAGGTCTGCCCCTACATGGTTAATGTATATATCAATATGACAGATATTCGTTTGCTTTTTTTAAGCGAATGTTTGGTTTGCCAATTTCAGAGATTGAATGAATCTTAGATGATTGGCGTATTTCTAAGATTCGGTCGACGGAGATTTGGCCGAGGCCGGGGACACGCAGGAGCTCAAATTTTGATGCCTTATTGATATTTACAGGGAAATATTGAGGGTTGCGTTTTGCCCAGGATTCTTTGGGGTCAGTATCGAGAGGGAGGTTGCCGGAGTCATCAAAGGATATTTCATTTTCCTTGAAGCCGTATTTACGCATGAGGAAATCGACCTGATACAATCTGTGTTCTCTTACGAATGAGGTATTTGAGATTGTCGATTGTCGATTGCCGATTGTCGATTGATTTGGAATTTCGTATTTCGTATTTCGTATTTCGGATTTAGTAAATAAGTTGGAATCGGATTCGGTGGGGTTCTGGTAGGCGGAGAAATAAATCCGTTTGAGGTTCAGGCGGTCGTAGAGGCCCCACATATATTTGACGATTTCGGAGTCGTTTTCATCGGCGGCGCCGACGATGAACTGAGTGGTTTGCTTGACCCTGCTATATTTATTTCCGCGGCCGGTAAGGCGGCTGATTAATTTTATAGGTTCAATGATGTCTTTTAGAAAGTTTTTTCTGGTTGAAAGCTGTTGGAGATATTTTTCGCCGGGGGTTTCGATATTTAAAGAGACGGCCGTAGAGAGGCTTACGGCCTCTTCGATGGCGTTCGCACTTGCGCCCGGGATGACCTTCAAATGGACATAGCCCTTGAAATGCCGTTTATAACGTAAAATCCTGATAGTTCGATTTAATCGCTCCATTGTGGCATCAGGATTGCCAAGCACACCGGAACTGAGGAACAGGCCAAAGACCTCGCCTCGATTATAGTAATCAAGAAATGTATCTGCGGTCTCCTCTTCGTTTAGGGTGCAGCGGCGGACATCCTGATTTGCACGCAGGGGGCAGTATTTGCAGTCATTGGAGCAGACGTTTGAAATGAGCGTTTTGAAGAGGACGCTGGAACCGCCATTAGGCAGGGTAACAGGATAAATCCATTTTCCCTGGCCTCCACGCTTGCGGTGGTCAAATTCACTGCTCCCGCAGGCGCAGGCCAAGTCGTATTGAGCATCGGTGCTCAATATTTCGAGCTTTTGCTGCGTATCAGGTGCTGAAATTATCGCGGTCATAGAAACCATCCATGGCGTTCTCGTCCGCTAATTGAAATTCTATTTTTCTGCTTTTGGCTGCGGCCTTGCCATATACATCTTCAGGATATCATCGGGTGAGAGCGCCTTGTTGTAAATCCTGAAATCATCGATTTTGCCGAACCAGTCAGCCGTTGGATATACGCGGCCGCCGAGCTGAAAATTATTAATCTTCGGCATCGGTTCCATTGCTCCATATCTTTCGGCAACTTTGGTGCCGTTATGATAGAGCATTAAAGAATATTCATTTGCATCTTTAACAAATACGTAGAAATTCCAATTTCCGGCGTAATCATCCTGAGTATTTGTCATCCAATAGATATTTTCTGAATCATTGCCGATATCAATTGCCTTTTCGGGCGTAGGCACGAAGGCACGAAGTTTCAGCCAGCAGGGGTCAGGGTGAGAGATGCCTTCTGTTGGCGCGATACCCCATGGGCCGGGCCATGTTTCACCGGGAGGATTATTGGGGTCCTGATTGACCCAGAAGGTAATAGTGAGCTGGTCTTTGACCTTACTCCAGACCGCATCAGGCAGGACAACGATTTGCTGGGCAGTGAATTTGGCGCAGCCGTTGGAATCGAAACCGCCCGGAGACCAGATTTTCGGGCCGCCATTGAGCACGACCTTTGCATCAAAGCCGCTGCCGGATGAATCTTTGGCGGTGTTTCCGTCTTTGTCATCGAGCTTCCACCAGCCGATGGGTTCCACTGCATTTACATAAGCGGGTATTAAAATAAATAGAATTGTAACTAGAACGATAACTTTACGCATAATCTTCTTTCCTTTCCCGGCCAAAGCCGAAGCGCATATTATACATTTTTTCTTTCCGCAAGCCAGTCCCTGTCGGTTGACGTGTAAAAATTTTTCAGATATGATGAACCTTTCGGTTATGTTATTATTAGTGATGCAGTGCAGGTAAATTTTTAACCCATAAGTCAGGTATCGAGCGTAGATTAAAAAGTTATGAGCAACTATATAATCCTAGTAAAACAGGTTCCCGATGTATCGCAGATAACCGATAACGCGTTTGATCCTAATACCGGAACGCTTATACGGACGAGGCTTGCCAGTGTAATAAACGAGCTTGATACGCAGGCACTGGCGTTTGCCAACCGGATGCGGCAGGTTTCAGGCGATACAAACGGACATATAATCGCTCTTACGATGGGGCCGCCGATGGCCGAAGAGGTGCTTAGATATTCGCTGAGCAGGTGCGCAGATACTGTGGTTTTACTGACCGACAGGGCACTTGGCGGGGCGGATACGGTCGCAACGGCAAATCCGCTGGCTTGTGCTATAAGAAAGATTTCAAAAGAAGTTTTGAACGACAGCAACGATTACTTTGTAATTTCGGGGATGCAGTCGGTCGATGGCGATACGGCACAGGTGCCGCCGCAGATTGCGGAGGAATTAGGGATTTCGTGCGTTGCTTACGCGACAGATTGCGAATTTAAGAACGGGCGATTTGAGTTTACAAGAATTATAAGCGGCGGAAGCCAGGTGGTCGCCGCAAAGAAACAACCGATTGTAATTACGGTTGCAAAGTATGAATATCCGCTTTTCGCGTCATTTTCCGCGACGAGGCAGGCAAATAAGACAAAGGTCATCACATGGGCGGCTTCAGATATAAACGCGACATTGATTGGGGCAAAGGGATCGAAGACGGCCGTAATTCGCGTGTTTCCACCGGGTAAAAGCAGCAGGAAGTGCAAACAATTGTCTGATTCTAAGCAGCTTGCGAAAATAATCAGAGAAAGCATAAAATCTGCCGGTGAGGCGGACACAGACAAACTGGTTTCAAAATATGTTTTGCCGGCAAAGCGTAAGAGC
>CAYSKP010000155.1:0-18871 GCA_964431645.1 uncultured Pirellulales bacterium | reverse complement strand
GATATAATAAAAATATCTTACGTTTCGTTTTTTGAATACCTCAAGGATATTTGCGCAGTATGCCTCATCGGGCTTATCCCTGCTCGAACCCAGTGCCGATGATGGTGAACCCGCGACCATCTCCAGTGTCTTTGCACCGATTTTCTTAAGATTTATAAACTGGTCTTTAACTATTCCGGATACCGCGTGAACCGCACCATAAAGTTCGCCAATCTGAGAATGCTTCTTCACTTCTTCAATTACACCGACCAATGAGGCATTAATAACGCCCGTCGGCCCGCCGGATTGCCCTACCACCGCATTGGCTTTTGCAACCTTTGCCATTGCCTTTACCTTTCCTATAACAACACTAAACTACCAAACAAGATCAGGTAGGATGGGCTTTCCTGCCCTCGAATGTCGTTATCGGGGGAGCCCATCAATTCTGTTCAAAACAAAGTTCGTAAGTATATCAATGCCGCTGTAAAATTCAAATAAATCTTCCAATTCGAAATTTTTGAATAAACCTCTATTACTTGCAAACATTATTATTATCTGTTATCATTTTCTTCCGGATTTTAGGAGAAATTGCGATGAGTATTCTATCATCTATCGGCAATACGCCTATGGTTGAGCTTAAACGCGTCAACCCTAATCCAAAGGTGCGCCTGCTGGCTAAAATGGAAGGCAATAATCCCGCCGGCTCCATTAAAGACCGAACCGCCCTTTACATGGTCACAAAAGCTGAAGAGGATGGCACATTAACAAAAGACAAAATCATTCTCGAACCCACCTCAGGCAATACCGGCATCGCACTTGCGATGATTGGCGCAGCAAAAGGTTACAAGGTCAAACTCACCCTGCCTGCCTGCGTAAGCAGTGAAAGAAGGCATATATTGGAGGCCTTCGGCGCAGAAGTAATAATGACTCCCGCCAATGAAGGCACCGATGGCGCGATTAGAGTTGCCCGTAAAATCCTCGAAAAAGAGCCGCATAAATATTTCATGCCAAATCAATTCTCAAATCCCGCAAATCCGCTTGCCCATTATGAAACTACCGGCCCTGAAATTTTCAAACAGTCAGATGGAAAAGTAGATTATTTCGTTACAGGCATGGGCACAACCGGCACACTGATGGGAACAGGAAAATTCCTGCGTGAAAAAAATAAAAATGTCAAAATCATCGGCGTCGAGCCTACTCCTCATCACACAATCCAGGGCCTTAAAAATATGTCCGAGGCCATTGTCCCTGCCATTTACAAGCGCGAAAAGCTCGATGATGTTTTAATAATGGAAGATGATGAGGCCTACGAAATGACCCGCCGCCTCGCCTCCGAGGAAGGAATCTTCGCCGGTATCTCCAGCGGCGCTGCCGTCGCAGGCGCTGCCCGAATTGCCAAAGATATGAATTCCGGCACAGTTGTCACAATTATCTGCGACCGCGGCGACCGATATTTAAGCACTATGCTCTTCCGCGCCGCCTGCGCCAAATGCCCGCCGTAATTCGTTCTTTATGACTTGTCATTGCGAGCGAAGCGAAGCAATCTCAATCGCTGAATGCCCATTATTCGTAGGGCGGGGCTTGCCCCGCCGAATGAACCAAATTATAAATATTTTATCGGACTAAACAGCTAAAATTGCCTTGTTTTTCAACTAAAAATCTTGTATTTTAGATATATCTGGAATTTAAAAAACGTGAGGCGGTCTGGTGAAATATTTATTACAAACAAATTGTGCAATTTTATTGTTTATCCTTGCTGTATTTATCAATACTGAAGGTAAAGAACAATTGGACAGCACCATTACCATCAGCGGCAATATTACTGCCGGAACTGCCGGACTTGCCGATGTGAATATGACCGGCCTTGACGTTCTTACAGATTCAAATGGATTTTATAGTGTCACTGTTACTTCCGGCTTCAGCGGAATTATCCTCCCAACAAAATACGGCTACACATTCGACCCGAACAGCATTTCATACACAAATATAACTTCAGACCAGATCAACCAGGATTATAATGCGTTGCCCTCCGATGATTTCAACGATAACCGCCGCTCCAGCATGTGGCGTCATCGACCAACACCTCGCTAAACGATAACATTTCCGCTTACGCATCCCTTCAACGCACAGCGTTTCGCTCAGGACAGCTTACCCAGGAATTATTTTTAGCAGTTCGGCGTTTGTCGGGTATTTACGCAGAGCGGCTGTGAGAGTATTGATGGCGTCGGCGGGATTTTGGCCGACTATGCCCCTGCGGAGATTGGCGATTTTTTTACTGTCAGCCTTGCCCCAAAGCTGCTCATCCATTCGTGTGCCGGATGCGGGGATATCGATAGCTGGAAAGATTCGGTTCTCGGCAAGTTCGCGGGAGAGCATTATCTCGCTGTTGCCCGTGCCTTTGAATTCTTCGAAGATGAGCTGGTCCATTCGTGACCCGGTATCGATAAGGGCAGTGGCGATGATTGTAACTGAGCCGCCGTTTTCTATTTTTCTGGCCATACCGAGAAAGCGGCGGGGAATTTCAAGAACGCCTGCCTCAAGCCCTCCCGACATCGTTCGCCCGGAGCCTGTCCCCTTGCGATTAAACGCCCGGCCCATTCGAGTTATTGAATCGACCATGACGACGATATCGCGCCCGCATTCGAGCTGAATTTTGATATAAGACAGGAGAATTTCAGCCAGCTCCACGTGCTCATCGATTGAGTGATCGATTGATGAGGCGACGACGGTTGCCCCGGGGATACCCCGTTTTATCTGTGTAACTTCTTCAGGTCGTTCATCGATTAGCAGGACAACAACCTGTGCTTTGGGCTCGTCGGCAAGGATTGCCTTGGCGAATTGTGTCAGGAGTGTTGTTTTGCCTGCCTTTGGCGGTGATACGATTAGCCCGCGTGTGCCTTTGCCTATCGGAGCGATAAGGTCAACTATGCGCATCGAAAGCTCGCCGGATTTTTCAAGCTCGAACCGCTGATGAGGGGAGATGGCGGTAAGCTTCTGATACGGCGTGCGCTTTTTGAATTGTTCGATAGTAAGGCCGCAGATAGATTCGACATTTGCAAGCAGCATAAGCCCCTTGTCCGTGCGCGTTGAACCAGTGACCGAGGCGCCTTCGACAAGGCCGCATTTAAAAACAAGCGACGAGGGTATACTCAATTCGCGGCCGGCGGGCCTGAATGATCGGGCCGGGTCACGCAAAACGAAACTGCCTTTCGAATTTCTTTTAACAACTCCGGTAATCAAATCCGGCATGAGTTCTCCGTTTTTTTTTATCTGCGGGAAAAATATCACCTGACAGAATTAAATTAATAACCTGCTCTCTGTGCAGACCAACACTGTATAAGCATAACATTTTCGAAAACTAAATACAGCAAAATTCTACGCCGAAAAGGTGTTAGTGTTTTAATTCCGGCGGCTCGAACCTGTAGCCGATTTGCCTTATTGTATGAATGAAAACGGGATTTTCGGGCTCCGGCTCTATCTTATCCCGCAGTGTAGTCACAAACCGGTCGATGCTGCGAGGCGTCACTACGCAGTCATACCCCCATACAGCATTTAATATCTCATCGCGCGTAAGCGCACGTCCAGGCCTTTTTACAAAAAATTCCAATAATGAAAATTCCTTCGGCGACAATTCAATCTCTTTTCCCTTGCGAGTCAATCTCCGTGCCGTCAAATCCAGCCTGTTAGAACCGAATTCATAAATATCCTGCACCTCTTTTTTCGCCCGCCTCAAAAATGCCGCCGCACGCGCCAAAAGCTCCTTTATGCTGAATGGCTTTGTGACATAATCATCCGCCCCTAAATTCAGTCCCAGTACAATATCCGATTCCTCGCCCTTTGCCGTCAGCATAATAATCGGCATCTCTAATTTCTGCTCACGAACGAGCCGGCATATCTCATAACCGTTAACCTTCGGCAGCATTATATCCAGCAGTATCAAATCGGGTTTTGCGTTGAGCGCCGCCTCAAGTCCCTTCTCTCCATCAGATGCAGTAAGAACTTTATACCCCTTGAACTCAAAATTATCCTTGAGTCCCCTCAGCATCGTCGGGTCATCTTCAATTATCAGCACTGTTTCCATGTTCTATACAAGCTCAAATTTATAGCCAATATCACCAATAGTATGTATATAAGCGGGCTTAGCTGAATCCGGCTCTATTTTCTTTCGAATTGATTTAATAAAACCGTCTATGTCCTTTTCGCTTACAAAATGCGCGCTGCCGAAGGCGCTGCTCAGTATCTCATTTCGCGTCAATACCGAACTTTGTCTTTTCACAAGCAGATGCAGCACCTTGTATTCCTTCGGACTAAGCGGTACCTCCTCATCTCCATTCGTAAGTTTTTCTTTCGCGATATCCAGTCTGAAATTGCCGAATTGATAAATATCCGGCTCTGCGGCTTGAGTCCTCCTCAATAGCGCCTCCGCCCGCGCCAAAAGTTGCCTTATCCCGAATGGCTTGGTGACATAATCATCAGCACCCAGGTTAAGGCCCATTATAATATCCTGCTCCTGGTCCTTGGCCGTAAGCATTATTATCGGCGTATTTTTTTTACTTTCCCGCAGTTTGCTGCAAATCTCAAAACCATTCATCTTCGGCAGCATTATATCCAGAATTATAAGGTCGCTTTCACCCTTCATCGCCAAAGCCAGCCCCTTCTCTCCATCCATCGCCGTCTTTACATGGTAACCTTTTATCGTGAAATTATCCTCAAGCGCCCGCACCATTGTCGGATTGTCTTCGATTATAAGAACCGTCTTCATCTAAAATCCTTTAGTCAGAATTTTCCAAAATCGGTATTCTTACCGTGAAAGTGCTCCCTTTTCCAGGTTTACTGTCAACCGAGATAGTCCCTTTATGAGCATCGATTATAAATTTTACTATGCTCAATCCCAGCCCGCAACCCTCCGCCTTTCTCGCCAAAGAACTGTCAACCTGGTAGAACCTGTCGAAAATCCTGCGAATATGCCTGTGTGCAATTCCTATCCCGTTATCTGAGACCGCAAAGCAAACCTCACTATTTTCCCCAAACACCTTCAGTTTAATTTCCTTCTGCTCGCCGCTGTATTTACATGCATTATCCAGGAGATTCACAATTACTGTAACCATCCCATCGTGGTCCGCCTGAATCTGCGGAAGATTTCCACCTATATCGACTGCGAATTGGCAATTATTAGATGCGTATTTCGTCCTGATTGCCTCCGCGGCATCGTTTGCTATCGCCGCCGGATTTGCTGAAACAATTTCAAAGGCCTTTTTATTCCGCTCCATCCGCGAGAACGTCAGGAAATTATCTATCATCCGGCTAAGCCTCTCGTTTTCCTTTGCCGTTAGCCGCAGATATTCTTCGCTTTGCTTTTCATCCCTGATATTGCCTTCAAGAAGTGTATCAACAAGCACCCTCATCGAAGCCAGCGGCGTCTTTAGCTCATGAGAAACCGTCGCGATAAAATCGTTTTTCATTTTATTCAATCTTATTTGCCTTCCGATTGCCCTCGCCGCTAAAACCGCGATAGCCAGAATAACCAGAATCACAAGGACTCCTGTCCATATGTAAATCGCGATTTGTCTGTTGGCTGCCTTATCGAAAATCTCGCCCCCTTTGAAATACAATTCAATCTTCCAGCCCGGGAAGAAGCCGCCCATAGCCGCTGTCGCAAAAGGCCGGTCTGCCGGATTCGGTAATCCTGCTATATATGAGCCCATACCATCTATTATCCGGTAATCAGAATCCGAGTTTTTGAATGTATCTTCGTAACTTCCCAGGGCAGATTTGATTCCATTCTCTGAAAATAAAACCAGCAATATCTCTGAGTCTCTCCTGTGGCAAAGACCATAACCTGTGCCTGTACGGAAAAATGTATCCTGAACCTTGTCGCCAAGCGTTCGCATGAGCTGTGAATTTTCAGATACTGAAATCGAAAGCCGCTCTCCTGCCGCCAGTTTGCTGATTGTTTCTTTTGTCAGTCCGCCTTCCACTTTTATTTCACGAATCTGGTCGCTAATTTCTAATATCTTTTCGGCAATAAACAAATTCCTGCCGGACGGAATTTCATTATTGTTGTAAAGGTCCTTTGCAAGCTCATTGACCGTTCTTTGCGCAAGCTGCAAATTTAACTTCGCGCCTTTCTGTTTGAGCAAATCCAATAAAAGCAGCCGGGCATTTTGAATAGCAGCCTCAATCGAAATATCTGAGTTTTCCATCTTCCAAAAAGCCGCCTTTTGGCATTCTTCTATCGCCTCATCAATCCGGCCGAGCTTCGATAAGCATCTCGTTTTGCCTAAAATTGCAGCGATAGCTGTATTCGCGTCTTTATCATCTGAAAGCTTTTCGTAATTTTCTGCCGCCTCTTCATATTTATGCTTCCTAAATTCAAGCTGCCTGGCATCTGCCAAAGCATTGTCCTGCTGCGATGTCTCACTGATTAAATTGCCCGATGCCGGATAAAAAATTCCTTTTGAATTGACGACAACAGCTCCTTCAAAATTATGTTCTAAAACAATTGCCTTAAAAAATTCGTAAGGATTGCCCTCTATCTTAATCTTGTCCAGCGCTCGTATCTTTGCTTGGCAATTTTCTGCCGCCGTCTTGGCCGCCGTTGTCAGTTTTTCCTGGTAAAGCCCCGCCAGTTTTTCCCTTACAGCCATTTTCTCATTCGTCACGGCCTTGCTCATAAACCAAAGCAGGCTCACAGTCGGCAGCGCCACTGCGATTGTCAATAGCACTATCCACTGGATCTGATTACCTTCTGTAATAAGCCTTTTGCCGAACTTCAAATTCGCTCCTTTATTTGCCGCCGGCTAAAGCCGCGATTTCTGTTTGTGATATTGCGTAATTATAAATCCGCACATCATCTATAAGCCCGTTGAAGCATCTGCCTGTCAGCTCCAAATTTTCACCAATGCAAACGGGTATATCATTTGTCCCAATCGGTCCGCTCCTCGGCTTGGAAATCTCGAGTTTTCCGTCGATGTAAATTCTCATTTCCTTACCGTCATACACGCATGCAAAATTATGCCATTGACCGGAATTCACTGTTGTCTTTCCACTGACAAAATTATCATTTGTGTTGACACCTGCTCCGACACCGAAATGTGGGATACTGTTTGCGTAATCTGTTGACATCCGCCATGCGCTGTCGCCTTTAGTGACAATAGCTGTCCACTCCTGCGGCACAGATTTTATATTTACCCAGGCAGAAATCGTTATCTGGTTTGTAATATCAAATGGAGATTCATTATTGATTTTGATGTAATCCCCGTTGCCGCTAAGCTCAATCGCTCCGCCGATTTTACCATCACCAGGCCGCCATTTTGGACTGCCCGCAAGTCTCCCGTCATTGCCGTTTCCTGAACTGTCCAGAGCGGCTGTCCCTTCTTTTTCATCCAATTTCCACCAGCCGATAAGACCGCCTAATTCCGCGTTGCCGAAGGTTTGCGGATTTTGCCAGGCTTCATCCTTATCAGAGTGCCATATCATTTTAGATTCTCTGTCGCCCTCATCGTCATCATCATCGACCTGGACCTCCAGACCAATCTTTGAGCCGATGGAAGGTTTAACGCCGAGCGTTGACCAGGGGAATACGGCTTCGAGGCGATAACCCGAGTCCGTTGTTGCCAGGGCATACGCAACGCCGTCAGAACGGTTATGCTTGCCTTCTTCCATATGTCCAGAAGTTTTATCCCAGGCGAATATAAATTGATAATCGTTTTCCCCGAATTGAGTTGTTTTGCTGTTGTCGCAATCAATGTAAATCTCTATCGCGTCATCCTGATAATGCTCGCCGGAATCGTTTTTCAGGACGTCATCAGAAACATTGACCAGCAGGTAAAGATTGTTCTGGTCCCACATCGTTTTGAAATTTGCCGCCAGGTCATTCGGCGAGGAAACCGGTGCATAAAGAACATTTGTCAGTTTGATTTTTTCTGCATTCGCCCAGGCATCATCCTCTTTTCCATCAATCACGGGTGCTGCTGCTGACTGTCTAATTGCAATGCCTGCCTTTTTCCTGGCTTCTTCCGCGACGGCATTTGCCTTGCCTTCATTAATTGTCTGCACAATTTTACTGATTGGCACAAAAATCTGATTTACAGGCGGAAGACCCGTAAGCCTCCTGTTGAAACTGAAGCTGTTGATCTGCTCATCAGTTCGTATCTCAATTGCCGTCTTGTCGCAGGCCGCCGCGAGCTGATTGAAATTTTTTGCAAGCTCTTGCTTATTCTCCACTCCCGCAGATTGCATTATTATTGGTGTTGCAACTCGGATTGCCCCGCCGGCGTTAACTAAAATCATCTTGCTTGCAGTCGCCGGCATCTTGTTAACCAAGTCGCTCAATGGCCCTTCATTGCAAATGCTCTTTTTACTCTTCATCGCGGCAATTGAACCACTTGTAATATCCGGATTAAGCGAAATTACCGTGACCTTGCCCGATTGTTCGATATAGCAATACAAAGGATTATTTTGAATCTGTCCAATCTGGTATTTGCCGCCGAATAAATTTGCGTCAATATTCGACCTTCCGCTAAACACCGTATCGGCAGTTCCAACTGTCTTTGCCAGAATCTGGCGGGTCTGCTGCGGATTATGACTTGTAATCGCAAGCCCTACAGATTCGATAATTGAAGAATTTGCGGATTTTGGCGGCACCGCAAATATACTGACCTGCTCTATATTGGCAAATATCTCCCTGCCTATATCGAGGCCGCTTAAATTCTTAATCTGCGTTTGTACCGCGCTTGCCTGTTTTTCATTTTCAGCCGACATCGCGAATGTCACTACAGCAACAGCTTCCGGCGGAACCGCTGTCAAAGCCGCCTTATTTATGTTCGGTGTGCGAATCAAATCGTAAGCGAGACAGTGGTGGCCTTCCTTGAAAACGATTTCGGCCGTGTCATTAAAACCATCCTGCTCGATTGCGTTAGTGAATGTTAAATAATCAATATGATTAAAATCAGTAACCGTATCAACAAGATATAACTGTTTTGAAACTCCGCCTTTCTCAAATAGCGGCAGTGCTTTTGCGTATATCTCATCAATATTTCCCCAGATAGTCAGCATGTTGTCATGCCTCATTTTTTTGTTTACTTTCGCAAACGATGGATTGCTCGATGCAAGCGTCGGCTCTTTCGAAAGCCCTCTATACTGCCTTACGCACCATTTTAACTGCTCAGCCGGCTGTGCCACTATAATCACCTTGTCATCGTATGCCGCCCCTGCCGCGTTTTGAATATTTATGGTCTGCATCCCTTCTATCGGCTCTCCAGGTGCCCCAGCCATGTTCAAACCCATCATAATAAGTCCCCGAAGCGCATCACTTTTGCCCGGGTAAAGCACCATTATCATCGGCGGATTATTCTGTGCGACTCCCGTAACCCCGATAGCGCAACCGCGTATCTTCTTGAATTCCGCCATCATGCTCGGATTCAGCATTGCCCCTATAAAATCCCCCGGCGTTTTTTGGATTGCCTGATTCTTATTTCCTGGCGCCTGTGATTGATTATAAATCGCCGCCAATGGATTCTCGTATGGTGTCCCCTTCAGCATATTTAGCACAGTCTCAACCTGCTTGCCGGGGCTGCCAATCTCAAGATAAACAAGAGTATCCGGCGGCATCAATGTGGCCGCGTCAAAATCCATCAAATCCTCCAGCGCAATCTGCGCCTTTTGCACTATCTCCGCCTGGTCCCCGTATTCATTTACCAGCCTTTCAAAATCCGCCCTCGCCGCCGCCTCATCTTTGATTTTCAAATAACATGTCCCTCGCCTGTAAAGCGCCTGTGCCCCCTGATTGCGCGGGCCATCCGACTTCTTTATCACCTCCGAATAAATCTTTATCGCCGATTCCATGTTCCCTTCGACCTCCTCGGCATAAAGACCTTTTTGCAGCATCTCGCTGGTCGTTGCCGCCTTTGCCGCACAAACCATCAATCCTGCCGCCAGCACCACAACCATCACAATTGTTTTTACCGTATTCATATCCGTTCCTTTCCTCTATTAAGGTATCAAAAAACCCGTTCTCTGACACCTTTAATTTAGGAAATGATTGTTACCGTTTTGCTACGATTTGGTAATTTTTGGAATATTTTTTAGTTGCCGAAAATTGCGGAAAAAAGTGGCCTTCTAATGTTTATACCCCGAAGGTCTCCCTCTCTATATTGCCCAAATAAAATCTGCCGTCATTTCTCATAAAATTCACAACGGCTTCGAGCTGGCTTTGAATAAACGGGCTGTCGTTACCAACTACGGCCACCCCGATAGTAGCCATAATTTTGCTGTCATTATGTTCGACTTCGGAAATTGAGATATTGAACCGGCTTTGCAGACGGCCGATAACGCTTTTTACAATGCTGCGCTTTTCCTTCAGTGAACTAATCCCGTGAAGATGCATATCTGCCTGCATGACGCCTATTATCATATTTTTCCGGCCTTTAATATCAAAAGTGATGTAATTTTATTCACTTCTGAAAAATTTGCAATGCGCGGCTCTCGGAGAAATGGATTTTCAGCTTTATAAATACCGCTGATTATTGTTCGCTTGAAACGGCGGCAATTATCATTTCTTCAATTTCAGCTCGGCAGCCTTATGCTTTATGATTGATGGTGTCATATTGAGCTCATTGGCAATTTCCCACGTTGCCGTCTGTTTGTAATTTTTCCGCAGATATTGTATCTGCTCATTACTCCAGTCCGATGACTTTCTCCGGCCTATGCCCATCTCACGAAGCTGCTTTTGAACCGATATCAAAGAACGATTCAGCTTTCCTGCCAGCACCACTGCGGTCTTTGCGGGATACTCTCTTTTCAAGACAGCTATCTCTTCTTTTGAAAACGGCCCCTGGATGTATGGTCTTTTAGCGATTGTCGTACCTCAAAAAAAAATTTAAAAACGTTTCTGCCTCGGTCGTCGAAGCCCCATTCTTGTTCTAAAAATTTACAACTTAATGTCCGCTTAAAAGCGTAAAACCCCCTGCACACGTTAAACTCTATAATTTACAATCCGGAAAGTCAATGGTTAGAAAAAATATTTTTTCATTTTGGAGAAAAAAAAGGATGAAAATACCTGTATTTTAGTATGATTTAATCTCGCCCGGCCGACTATGTCCCTGTTTGTAAAGCTAATCCCTGGTTTGCCTGTTTACCCGGACCTGTATCAATTACCCCTTTTGTCTGGTCCGAAACACGAGAAACGCTCTTATAAAGCAAAAGCCGATATGATTTGTATTTCATAAAATCTGCGCTTGAGCGGTTACCGTTAAAATATTTCTGGTAAACTTTCGCGATTCGCCTTCTGTACATCCACTGGATAACTTTGCTCATCAGCGGATACCGCCCGCCGAGAAAATTCATGGTTGAATCAACAATCGGCCTCACAACATTTTTCAGCGTGTCATCCATCAGGTCCATATTCGGCATCGCCTGCTGCGTTAAATCTATGTCCTCAACCGGCTGCAATGATGCGGCCGCCGCCCTGCTGTAAAATTTGTTCAATGTATGTCCCCCGCCCACTCCCTTTTCTCCCGGCTGGGGCTCGATATCCTTGCGGAATACATCGCATATAAGAATGTGGCCGCCCGGATTAAGAACTTCCATCGATTTATCCAGTGCCCTCTGCACCTTCATATACTGAAAACTTTCGCTAAACAGCACTAAATCAAATTTGTTTGGCGTCTGCAGGTCCTCATATTTGCATTCGAATACATGGCATGAATTTCCTACCAGTTCCCGCACCTTTTCGCTGAGCACCGGACTAGGGGAAACACACGATACCTTATATCCCATGTCGCTAAGCCTTTTGGAAGTGTGTCCCGACCCGCAGCCTACATCAAGAATACTTTTCACACCATCGGGAATATGCGAAACAAGGAAATTAGTGTAATTTTCCTGTGCCGTCCGCAGATTATTCATTGTTACGGCCAACCCCTCCGGCCAGTAGCCGTAATGCAGGTGCTCTAATCCCAGAAAATGCTTCCCGCAGATTGCCGCGAATTCCAGTCCAAGGTCTCGTGATGTTATCGCAGATTTCTTTTTCATAACATGCTCTATTTTAAGAGATTACCATTACAAACACAACTCTTTTCCGTTTTCTGTTCTCCGTCATCCGTCCTCTGTTTTTTCGTGTCGCGGGCATCTTGCCCGCGTGTGTGTAGGGGCAGTTTTGTAGGATGGGCTTTCCTGCCCTCGAATGTTGTTATCGGGGGAGCCCATCAATGACTTTGTCATTCCCGCGCATGCCGTTTGGCATCCCTTTGCCATTTGGCATCCCTAACGGGAACGGGAGGCGGGAATCTCGTGTTCCGCATCCGCTTGCCTGCCTGCGTAGGAGTGTCATTCCGAGCGAGCGCAGAGAGTCGAGGAATCTAATTCAGTGGTAATCTGCGGTTTATAAACCAAGTTCTCCGTCTTCCCGAAGCGTAGCGAACGTCCCCGGGGGTGCTGCTCATTTGGTTTTAGAACAGGGGAACTATTGGTCTAGCTGCAGGGGCCTCTCCCGGGAAGCTGCTCCTTGGAGTTTGCTTATAGCAAAGTTTACCCAGCCGTAGTATTACGGTAGCGGGAATCTCATTTCAATCGTCAATTGGAAATCGTCACTCTTCAATCCTTTAATTATATTGGAAATTATGATTGAATATAGATTATCTAGTTCTTATATAGAAAGATTATTTTTTAGCTTCTAATCTATATCATTTTTACCGATATTAAGAATTAGACATTGAGGAATATCGTATTGGTCTTTTTAATTAATGAATAGAGATTATGGATTCTGAAGAAATCGAAAACTCAAACCAACGATCTAATAAATCAATTTCCCTTGCTGATAGGATTCTCTCTTTGCTTAAAGCTACTAATGGCTTAAAAGCTAACCAAATGGCTTTTCATCTCAACACAGATCCTATGGAAATAAATTCACTTCTTTATGGTAAACTTCGTGACAAGGTTTGGCAGGATAAATTATATCGATGGTGGTTACGGTCATCAAAAAGCGCTGAGCAACCTCATATATCCATTTCTCATAAAGATACAATCCTTTCAAAGATATGCCGTTATTACCTCGATTGTTTGAGCCACGACGATATAGGAGGTGTAAGTGATTTTGCGACTTCTATTTATGGTGACCTCAATTATGTTGATATAGAAAAAGTACCAATGTTAAATGAAAGCGATAATAATCCTTTTGCCTCCGAATCATCTCAGCAATTGTTAACAAAAATCAGAAGAGATCGTAATCGTCAAAACATCTTTTTGGGTTATCCTGTTCGTCTGAAGTTTATTCGCTCTAAAAAAGGTTGGGAAGGTTTTATGGTCGAACCTCTTTTATTGTTTCCTTTCCAAGACACAGATAATCATCATGAGGCACCTATATTGAGCGATGATTTACCTCAGATTAATTTCAAAGCATTAAATTCTTTGTCAAATGTTGGAGAAGCTGCCTTGATGTCAGAGGCAATTCAGCTGTCTGAGGAACTTGGATTATCAAATACAGGAGATGATCAGCCTGAAGTCGACGAACTTTTATACCGACTTCAAGAAATTCGTTCAGATTGGGATTGGAAAGAAAGAATCGAACCGCATGAACTAAGCAAAGGAGTGCCCCTTTCTGAAATAAATCAACAAGGTATTTTTAATCGCGCTATTCTGATTGCTGCGGAAAGATCGCCTTATACAAAGGGCCTTGAATCAGAACTTGCTCAATTACAAGATATAGAACAAGATAAGTATAAAGCGTCTTCTTTAGGTTCTTGGCTTCTTTCCGAAAATATCCAATCGCCGTCTGCAGACCAGCAACCCTTAATTGAAGTGCTTCAATTAAATAGTGAACAACGACAGGCGGTGCGTCAAGCATTGTGTAATCAGCTAACTGTTATTACTGGACCACCAGGTACGGGTAAGTCACAAGTTGTGACATCAATATTAATAAATGCTGCATGGCAAGGAAAAACAGTCTTATTTGCTAGTAAAAATAATAAAGCTGTGGATGTTGTTGAGGCACGTGTAAACGCTCTTGGCCCTAGACCCATTCTTTTACGGCTTGGACCAAACGAATATCGTAATCGTCTTGCGGAATACTTATTATCTTTACTTTCTTCAACCACAACCCTTGAAGATTTTGAACGTTATAAAGAATGTGAGGAAATTCATGCTAAGCTGAAAAAATATTCGGATTCTATAGATACAGAAATTTCTTCCATTATTAATCTTCGTAACGAAGTGGACAAGTTAGAACAACAGGTTGAAGGATTTCGAAGTGAAGTAAACGCACAATTTTTTTCTAAATTGAGAGATAATGGTATTGATCAAATAATTAAAACTATTGAGCATTTTCAAAGTGTTATTGATCGGGCAAACAAAAATAAACAATCATTCTTAATTAATCTCGCATGGTTTTTTATAAGGAATCGTAGATTTGCAGATTTATATGGTGCTTCAGTTTCATTCAAAAATCTTTCTCAAAATATAGCTCTATGTTTTCCTGAATTAAACCCAGACTCAACTTCTATAAATGATTGGATTAAATATGGTGAAAATCTTTCAAATAGAATTTCGCAAATAGAGTCTGTAAAACAATACTTTTCAAAGTTGCTAACTTTAACTAGTTCGCGTTCTCTTGAAGATTTCAGTCAACAGTATAAAAAATTAACAGAGTCTCTATGTTCTAATTCTGAAGAACTGTGGAGTATGTGGCTCCGATTACAACCTTCTCGTTTGACACCAGCACAAAGAAAGATTTTGGGTGATTATAGTGCAGTTCTCCAAATGATTGTTTCTGCTGATGAACAAAATCAAAGAATCGGACGAGATCTATTCCGGCGATACTATCAGTTATTTCCACAGATTACTTCTATTTTTCCGTGTTGGGCAGTGACTTCTCTTTCTGCGCGAGGGCGTGTTCCTTTTGAGCCAAATTTTTTTGATATTTTAGTAATCGATGAAGCAAGTCAATGTGATATTGCTTCCGCTCTGCCGCTTCTTTATCGTGCTAAAAAAGTAGTGATTATTGGTGATCCTATGCAGCTTCGGCATATCAGTACACTTTCGGTACAAAAGGATCAGCAACTCCTAAGCAAGTATGTCCTCATGGAAGATTTTCCAAAATGGGGTTATTCTAAAAATTCTCTTTTCGATCTAGCGTGTAGAATGTGCCGAAGCGAAGATATTGTATCGCTTCGTGACCATCATCGGTCGCATTCAGACATTATAGAGTTTTCAAATGATTTATTTTATGAAGGCCGTCTTCGTATCGCGACAAAATACGATAAACTTAATCGGCCTTGGCACAATGAACCAGCAATTCGTTGGATTGATATCCGAGGTAAAACGATTCGTCCAGACATTGGTGGAGCTGTAAATGAAGATGAAGCACGAACTGTCGTAAGCGAAATAGAACGATTGGTTAATCAGCAATATCGTGGTAGCATTGGTGTAGTTAGCCCATTTAGAGCACAAGCCAATCGAATTCGTGACCTTGTTTTAAAGAGAGATGATTTGACCAAAGCCCTCTCAAATGCCGATTTCCTTTCCGATGCTGTGCACAGTTTTCAAGGAGATGAACGTGATGTGATGATTTTTTCACCAACTGTGAGCGATGATACACCACGTGGAGCACTATGGTTCCTTGATACCTATCCAAATCTCTTCAATGTTGCTATTACCCGTGCTAGGTCAGCTTTTATAGTTGTGGGAAATAAATCAGCAGCTTTAAATTGTGGCGTCGACTATCTAGCCCGATTTGCAAGTTATGTAGAGAATATCAGAAACCATAAACTGGAAATGAATGGTCAGTGCATTTCCAATTTTGGCCCTGAATACCCAATCGTACCGAATCCGGAACGTGTCTCAGAATGGGAACGATTATTTTATCGAAAATTATACCAGGTCGGTATACGACCAATTCCACAATATCTTGTTGAAAAATATGCTCTTGATTTTGCATTAATTATTGGAGATCGTCGCTTAAATATAGAAGTTGATGGGGAGCGATATCATCGAAATTGGGATGGTGAATTGTGCCGACGGGACCAAATCAGAAATCAACGCCTTATGGAACTCGGTTGGGATATCATGAGATTTTGGGTATATCAAATTCGTGATGATATTGAAACATGTATTACGAAAGTCCAGCAATGGTATAAAAAGTAAACCTTTAAAAAATCGGAATTTACTTAGTGTCTGTCCTTTTTTAATTCTAACTTCCCAATTTTAAATTTTTAATTCTAGTTTTAATTAAATTTCAAATCATCAATCATCATTCATAATTGATTGTAATTACTTTTTAAAATCATCCTGCCCTTGAAAAGAATGCAGAAGCTATAGTCGTTAGCCATGGCGCAAAGGTCATAATTTTATCCGATTTTGAAAGATTATGTCTTGCGCATAAAAGCCGGACATTTTTTGCAGTTATGCTGCTTCCGCCCTTTGAAAAAGGAACATCATGATCGAAATGCAAATTATCATCACTGCCGCAAAGAACACAATGTCCTTGGTCTCTCTTCCAAACTTCAACTTTTATTTCTGTAGGTATCAAACGAGTTTGTGTAAGTATTGGTTTATCCGCACGAGCTGTTTTGCATGGTTTTAGGAAAAATTTACAAACCTTTCTGCCTCCGTCATTTTCAATTTTTGCATCAATTAATTCATATCTGCCTCTGTCGCACCATATCCCTTGTGCAATCTTTTCATATACCTGAACTACTTCTGCCTTTTGCTTTTTTTCTTTATAGGCAAAAACAGCCTCAAAAAATTTCCCATTTTCGGTCAAAGTCCCTGTAGGATATTTTAGTGGCTGATCTAATTTTTTGGGTTCAATCCCGGCCCTAGCATTCGCATCATGTCCCTCATATTCAAGAAGTCCCGTATCTTCGTGCCATTTATCTTTATATGGCGCTCCTTTTCTAACGCTCATTAAAATTATTGAGTAATTATGTTTGATTCTAAAGTTCATCCCCTTCTGTAGAACCATCCCCTCACGTGTAACAATTTCATTGAACTGCATTATGCTTTTATATTTCATGCCATCCTGCCTGTCCCCGAGAGTTGCTCCTTGGTCTTTAACAGGGGACCATAAAAAACTGTTTCTCTAAGATATATTAAATTTAATAGCATAAAACGTCAATCATTGAAAATCCGTATTAATCCGTAGTTAAGACAATCAATCCATTTAGGCGTGGCTTAAGACTATAGTATTCAATACGAAAATGTTCTGTGTAGTATAAAAATAATCAATCAGCTTATATAGATCGCCCCGTACTCAATAAGTCTATGCTTATATACATATATATTTTTTTGTGTCTTGGTATCTTAGCGGCCGATTAATTCTCAATTCTAAATTCTCAATTTTAAATTCCAGAAAAGATAAATCGACAATCGGCAATCGAAAATCGGCAATCGAAAATTGAATGACTATCGACGAAATACTAACGACTAATTCAATTCGTGGTTAAAAATTCTCAGCGATCTCAGCGTTCTCCGCGGTAAATTTTACACCCCGCCAAAAAATAAAATTCATTCCGCAACTCAAAATTAAAAACTAAAAATTCAAAACTCAAAATTAATCCGTTCTCAGTCTTCTGTCCTCTGTCTTTCGTCCTCTAAGTCCCAGCGTATTAAAAATATCCTGATCTCCTGATAACCTGATAATCTGATTTCCTGATATCTCTTGCAATCCTCCGTCCTCCGTCTTCTGTCCTCCAACTCTTTATCTTTTTTCTTATAATTGGTTATTGAAAATTTAATATTGGTCATTGGTTATTTTATTTGCCGTCCTCCGTCCTCAGTCTTCTGTCCTCTGTCTTTTGGGGGTCATATTGGTACCGTTTCGGTACCGTTTAGGGATCGTTAGGGGTACGTCTTGAGTCACCAGTCATGCGCCGCGAGTCAAATTTTACATGTTTTGCGCCTCCCCATAGCGGTTTTTACGCTAAAAACAACGGTGCGATTTTCCAAAATGCATGTCATTTCCCATCTAATTTTTTCAGAGAAATACGATTAAAATTTTCTCTGCGCACTCCGCGTTCTCCGCGGTGAATCCTTGACTTTCAGTTCAACAAAAGCTACCCTCATCTAATTAAACCTTAACTTTTTTGTATTAGGAGCCTTATTTTGAGAGTATTTTCGGGCATACAGCCATCCGGCGGCTTCATATAGGCAACTACTTCGGCGCAATGCGTCAGCACATAACCTTCCAAAAGGATAATGACTGCTTCTTCTTCATTGCCGATTATCACGCCTTAACAAGCAACCCTAAACCCAGTGATATCAATGACTTCACACTCGGCGTCGCTATGGATTACATAGCACTGGGCCTCGATACCGAAAAAACAATCTTCTGGCGGCAATCCGATGTCCCTGAAGTTACTGAACTTACGTGGCTTTTATCCTGCATCACACCGATGGGCTTACTGCAGCGATGCACAAGCTATAAAGATAAGGTGGCACAGGGGATAAGCCCCAATCACGGCCTGTTCGCCTACCCTGTTTTGCAGGCGGCCGACATACTTATTTATAAAAGCGATGTCGTGCCGGTAGGAGCAGACCAGAAACAGCATATTGAAGTTACCCGCGATATAGCCGGTTATTTCAACAATACTTACGGCGAGACATTCGTTTTGCCAAAAGATTATATTATTGATTCGGTAGCCGTCGTTCCCGGTATTGACGGCCGCAAAATGAGCAAAAGCTATGGCAATACAATCGAGATGTTCGAACCGGAAAAAAGCATCAAAAACAAGGTCATGAAAATCGTTACCGATTCCACTCCCGTCGAGGCCCCGAAAAATCCCGATAAATGCAATGTATTTGCTTTATTAAAATTGTTCGCCAGTGCCGAGGAAATAAAACAATGGGACGAAAGGTATCGTAAAGGCGGTATGGGTTACGGCGAGGCGAAGAAACGGCTGGC
>CAYSKP010000154.1:0-8850 GCA_964431645.1 uncultured Pirellulales bacterium | reverse complement strand
CGCAATCTGGGCATCCGGATGCTGAATGGCAAATTGCTGGGCAATCGCCTCGAGAAGCTCGATGCCTTTTTGAATGCGGTCGAGCCTGCTTGGCCAATATAGCATTATTGCCTTAGGATTTATCTGCAATCCTGTTCTGTTCTGGAATTTAACAAGATTTAATTTTTTTGCCTCAATTACATTATCAGTTACACCGAATTTCTTGGCCAGTCCCGGCTTATCAACATCGGGATTTTCAATCTGATTTTCAGGATAAACCGACGGCGAAATCGCGTTAGGTATGGAAAAGGCGCTGCCGTAGAGGTATTTGGCCTTGGTTTCCTGGCGGACACTGGGTGGAATGAAATTACGGTCCATAAAATAATCGTTTACAGTTTCTTCGAGGAATTTGTCCCCTACATAGTTTACAAGTGCCGCGTTTTTTATAGCTGTTGCCTGGCAATCGACGCAGTCTTTGCCGTAATCTTTTGAGAGGAAAAGATTGCTCCAAAGCTCGCTCAAATTCACGCCGGAGAACATCTCCAGCGGTATATGGCCCGTATGAGAGTTATGGCAGGTATGCAGGACGGGAATGCCGCGAAATTTCGCGAATGCCGTTATGATTCCGCCTGCCATCCAGTCATGCGAATGAATAATTCCTTTGCCCTGGTGCTTCGATAAAATCTGGCTGATGAGAAAGCGGCGTATCTGCCTTTGAAATTCGGCCGCGGTGACTTTGGGATCCCCATCGTATGCGCTCATATAATTTTCAAATATGGGCGAATCAACGAATCTTATCCTGTCGCGGGGGACATTGTACCAGTTTTCAGTATAATCCTCCCAGCTCATACCTGAATGCTTCATAAATTTTCTTTGAAGATTGAGGGTAATGATATAGGTAAGAACGCCTTTATTGGAAAGTCCCCTGCAAAGAGCTGCCACGACTTCGCCCATGCCGCCCGATTTGCCCGCGACATACTGCGCGAAGTAGCCCATTCCGCGGGTCGGCAGGCGGTCAGTTTCGGGGCTTATGATGATGACGGGCGTTCTTTCCGTTTTTTTTTGAATGTTAAACCGCTCGAGCGAGCGGCCGAGCATCCAGAGTTTGTCTGTTATGGTGCGGGCGGTCTCGGCAATTGTGCCATAGGGGCTGAAATATGAATGGACGGCATGGTCTGAGCCGGAAGATTCGTGCAGAAAATATAAATGGTCCGAGGTGGTAAGGATTCGCCATTTAGTTAATAATTCGCCGCCGGCAGTGCGGGCTTTTTTCTCAAGGCCCTGAATGCGGTAGAAAAGCTCCTGCTGAGTTGAATTGCCGAGCCAGCCATATGTATCCCTTGCGGTATCTGCCCACGACGAGGTCGAAAGGCCGTGTATGTCAATGGTCGGGCATTCCGCATCTTTGAATATTTCGGCAACTTCCGTGGGATTTGCCATTTTTATGCTTTTATAATTAGCTAATTCTCGCGGAAGTGCCTTCCAGAATTCAAAGATTCCCTTGTCTTCCCAAATATGCTCGCCTATATGCTCGTAATCGTAGCCGAGCAGCACTGCCTCGCCATCGACTCGGGCAATGCTGACGGCGTATTGTTCCGCGGGTAAGGGCGTATGAGGAAATCTGAATGCCACATCATCGGAAAGCTCTCGATTTCTTGGTATAACGATGAGGTTGCCTTCTTTGGCCTTGAAGACGGCGTTAGGGGACACCAATTTGCCGTTTTTTCGGCCGAACATATCTGCCCTTTTTTCACAGAGCATCGCTTTATAACCCATATTCGAGACAACATAGGCGATATCATTATTGAACATCAGCTCTGTATTGCGGAATGATTTGGGCTTTATGCCGAAAAGGTCCTGCATTTTTGCCGAATGCAGGTCAACCTGGTCGCGTAATTCCTGCCTGTTAGGGTCGCCAAATAAACTTGCAAGCGAATGGTAATATGTCTCTTCGAGAAATTCGACCTGATTATGTTTTTTGCCTGTTTCCAGGAGCTCCTGGATTGATTCAATTACTTCCGGCCTGAACATCTGGGCTTGTTCAAGGAATGTTCCTGACATGCTGAAGGTGATTTTAAATCCAGGATTATCCCGAATGAGACGGGTAAACATCTTTGTTGCGGGCAGATAGCATTTGTTCGAGACCTTTTCAAAGACTTCCCTGTTCAAATCCTCCCAGACGAATTTATCTCTGGCCGGATGAAGCCTGAATGGCTGGTGCAGCTGAAAATAAAATGTCACTATCGGCATTCTATACCCTTTTCATCATTAATCAGTTAAAAGCAGCCCGGCTGATAATGCCCCTCCGAGGGCAGGGTCGGCTGCCAATCTAACCACTTACCGCCCGTGACAATTATAATAGCTCGATATTAAAAACGCAAAATGAATCAGGCGTTCCCGATAGTTTGTTAAAATAGGAAATATTAATCAATAAGATTTGTGCCTATATTAATATAAGAAAGATTATAGGTCTTTTGCCGGATTGAAAATCGATTTTAATTAAATATTATTTCGCTGGAGGAGATGATTGTTCCGTTTTATCTTTCTTGTGTGATTTGAAAATAGGAATCCATAAATCTTTTTTGAGTGATAGTCCCGCAAATTGTGAATAGGTGACCAATATCACCAGGTAAGAACCGAAAATCGCGCCTACGATGCGCCGATTGGAAAAAACAGGGCCGAACCTGAAGGAAATGATAAGATACTGAAGAATAACAATATAAGAAAGCGCACAGACAAGCAAAAAGGCGTTGTGCCTAAATGATGAGTGTTGGCCGGCATCACTAAAGAATTCACTGCTGTTCAAGGTATTACGAAAGATTCTGGCATAAAAAATAACAGAAAACAGCAGCACAAATAAGGCTAAAGCTCTAAATTCACTTAAAGGGCCTTTAACAAAAATCAAAAAGTCATAAAGGCCGTGGACCACGCAGGCCGCTATAAAGCTCAAGCCAAAATAAAGGTATGATTTATTTTTATATTTCGCATAAATCAGCCCATAAACAGCAAAAGAAGAAAGCGCCATATGAAACATAGTAGCTGAGATTGCCCTTCCGGCGATTTGGCCGAGGCCTGCCTCATCGAAGTAGCCGATATTTTCCATAAAAGCAAAGCCAAGAGCAGATACAGAAGCGTAAATCAAATAATCAGTAGATTCATTGATTTGCCTGCTGAAGAAAATAATCAGCAATATAGGGACAAGCTTTACAAACTCTTCCGTCAAACCGATGCGGAAAATACAATATGCAAGAATTTCAAGGGGTGAATTGCCCATTTCAAATCTCAAACTGAGATGGAAAAAATCATAAAGCAGATACGCGAGCCTCGAGCAGAGAATGGATAGTAAAAGCGTGAGTATGAGATATCGAAATTTCTCTGGTTCAAAAACATCGAGAAATTTTATAAAAATGAGCCAGACTAAACAAATAAATGCCGCAGCAATAATTCCATCCAGAACAAAATTTTCCTCATAAAACGCAAGTATGAACCCGAAATAAGAGGAAAAATCACATTCCAGAAAGGCTAATTGCCTTTTTGCCCCGGCAGAAAATTTGTCCCTGTAAGAAGGATTTTCCATGAGCAGCCTAAGCTGTGATATATTGTGTTCTCGCAGAAATACCTGCCAGAGATTATAAACAGCGCCATTGACATTTACCCCAAGCTCAATTTCACGATTCAGGAATGTTTTTGCTTTTTCGGCATCTCCCAGTTCCAGATAACAACGGCCTACAGAATTACTGAGAAAAGGCAAATTCTGATTTCGGACTTCGAGATATTTTTTCAGCGCGCCGTTAAAGTCGTTTTCCTGATATTTTATTAATCCAAGGCCGTAATAGCCTATATCTGAAATATCAGGGCGTGAATTTCTTGCAAGAGCTGTATAGAATGCGGTGATTTCAGTATCATCACGGCGTTGAGGTAAAGAGTAGTGGACACTAATATATAACCTGTGGTGCTCAATATTGTTAATATCAGCTTCTGCAAGTTTTTTATATTCTTTTTCGGCTATATAATCATTACCTGAGGCAAGGGCTTTGGATATGTATTGCTTTATGTTGTTTACTGAAGGATTTGGGAAAATAATATTTGCAAACGCAAAGGCAATGATGCCCGGGATAACGACAATTTTTAAATATTGCTTCATTCTTTAAGCAGTTCCGTAGAAATCCGATTTTTATCCCTTATATCGATGTAAATGTAAAGAAAAAACAAATCTAAAGAATCCTTCGGAACCTGCTTAAAATATTTTTATCGAGATAGGCACGAATATAGAGCGATTTTCGTATATTTTAATAGTTAGAGATTATCTTCTGCCCTTCAAAGATAAATCTTTAGAATAAGTGAAAGGCAATAACAAATTTTATGGTCCTTTAAGGGCCGGGAGTTTTACAGTGAGTACGGGAACAGTAAAATGGTTCAATAACAAAAAAGGGTTTGGATTCATCGTTCCGGATGATGGCGGAGCTGAGCTTTTTGTCCATCATACGGAAATCCAGGGTGAAGGCCATGCAAGCCTCAAAGAAGGAGAAAAAGTCGAATACGAGGTCGGAGAAGGCAAAAAAGGACCTTGTGCTACGAAAGTAGTGCCTAAATAAACATTATTAACCAACAAAAAAATGGCCCTATAAAAAGGGCCTTTTTTATGCGCCTAAAAAACAATTCTAATATACTTTAGTTACATCGTTTCAGTAGTATCGCACAGAAAATTATTAGTGCTATTTAGCCCCGATTATCAAAATACAATCTGATCCCTCAATTGGCGTCTCGGAGTCCTGGTCATATAAAGTGCCTGTAAGTTCAAGGGTTACTATTTCGCCCTTGTTGACGTCGCCGATAGCCTGCGCAATATTTTGTGTATCAAACTTCAAAGAAAGGTCAAGCAGGCCATCAGGGCCTGCTGAGGTGCAATTACAATCATTGACATCAGAAACCGGTGCTGCGACATCTTCAAATGTGCTTCGAATCGGCGCAACGCCGGCAAGTCTTATAGAGTTCGGGTCAATCGTCATTACGTTGAAATCCTCTGTCCCAAGGATAACCGCAGGCAAAACACCTTTACTTTTCACATTAAAAGGATTTGGGCAGGTTCCCGGTTTAATATCAACGAAAACCTTAATTGTGATTTTGTAAACATAACCGTGAGAAAAAATACCGACAGCACCATTATCATCATGAATAATTGTATTATAAGAACCTACGATAGTATTGCCGGTTATACCAGTTGGTGGACCAGGCAGGTCCAAAGGAAAGAAACTTGTCCCATCATAGATGAAATCTGTGAGTTTTTGTCCATTTAAGGTTGATGAACCAACAAGTTTATTGCCATCAATACCGAAGATGCGTGTAAAAGTTGCTCCAGGATAATCGATAGTGGTCCAGTTTTGGGAATCCATATTGTAAACAAAACCATGATTATCATAAGAGCCCACAAGGTTACTTCCATCAACTCCGCAAATGATTGTCCTTTCTGCTCCAGGACAGTTTAAGACACTCACGGTTTGTGTCGCTATATTGTAAATCTGATTCTTGCTAACAATAGTAACGTCATCAATACCCGAATTAATGCCAATAACACCTCCATAGGCCGGTAAAGGTATAGTAACCCAACTCGTCCCATCATATAAAAAACTATGCCAAGGGCCTATAGGATGAGGAGAATCAGAAGGTAAATACTCTCCGATAATTTTGTTGCCGCTAATACCGCGAACTAGCGTTGCCTTCGCTGCTGGCATATTGATATTAATCCAATTAGTGCCGTCATAAAGGAACCCCTCCTGACTCCCGTTGTAACCAACAATATTATTGCCGCTAATACCACTCACATATGTTTGCGTCGCCCCGGGATAATCTAATGTAGTCCAAGTGTCTGCTTCCGCGTAACACGATACCAAAAGCAATATTATTGCACTTCCTAAAATTGATTGTATATATCTTTGTTTCATTTTCATTTCCAACCCTCTTTGCCTTCTGCCTGTGTATAAAGGCAACTTTAATTATACTTTTTTAAGGGGAATAAAACAATGCAATACCCTGAAAAAACGGCCCTTTAAAAAGGGCCTTTTTTATGCGCGGATTTCAATCAAAAAAGGCAGGTGGAACGTATTATATATGGAGGAGAGGGGTATAGATGAAAGGGTATGAAGATGATTATGTGGGCACACAGAAAACCATCCATAGTAGTTGTTTCAATCATTTTAATGATTTTCGCGTTACTCCATTTAATACGACTATTATTTGGGGCTGATTTAATGGTAAACAGCACATTAATACCCGGCTGGGTAAGTATCCTGGCTTTGATTATTACGGCGGGATTGGCAATTTGGCTGTGGACGGATAGAGAGGAACATCGCTAAGACAAAGGAGCGGCTGCATGAACCTCTAAATTGATTTTAGTTGTTTTTATCCTATGAAAACGTTTTTAGTTTATGGTGCAGGGCAGGTTAACCTGTTCTGCACTTTTTATGTTAAAAACAGCTTTTTTTTATGCGCTCTTTGAACCTTGTCTGGAGCACTTTTTGTGGTAAAATTATTGGTTTATTAATGATTTATACTCTGTAGAAAACTTATAAGTTGTCATTTCGAGCGAGCGAAGCGAGTCGAGAAATCTATAGATTTCTCCGCTCAGCCCCGATGAATCGGGGCTTCGGTCGAAATGACACGATATCCTTCTATAGAGCAAACCATTTAGGAAAAAGCTGTATGGCAAAAAGCAAGGTAAACGCATTAGTTGCTCAGTCGGGAGGCCCGACTTGTGTAATCAATTCGAGCGTTTGCGGGGTTATTGCGGAGGCCAAAAAATCAAAAAAGATAGGAAAAATTCTTGCCGCATATAGAGGCATACTTGGTGTTTTGAAAGAAGAAATTTTTGATATTTCAAAAGAAAAGTCCTCAGCAATTGAACAGCTCAAAAAGACGCCTTCAGCGGCCCTTGCGTCCTGCAGATATAAGCTCAAATCGCAAAATGGCGCACAATCTGATTTTCAAAGAGTGATTGACGTCTTCAAGGCACACGAAATACATTATTTTTTCTATGCTGGCGGCAATGATTCGATGGATACGGCGGATAAAATCAACAAGCTGGCCGCTCAGGAAGGTTATGAGCTTGTCTGCATAGGCATACCAAAGACCATCGATAATGACCTGGCATTTACAGACCATTGCCCCGGCTACGGCAGCGCGGCAAAATATGTGGCGACAAGCGCAATGGAGGCAGGCCGGGATAATGAATCTTTATCTACTTACGAGCAATGCACTATAATTGAGGTGATGGGCAGAAATGCCGGGTGGATTGCCGCAGCTTCGGGATTGGCAGCCAGGGAGCCGCAGGATGCTCCGCATTTAATCTATATGCCGGAGGCCAAATTTACATTTGAGAAATTAATCGCGGATGTTAAAGAGGTTTATAAAGAATTCGGCAGGGTTTTTATAGTTGCAGGCGAAGGGCTTAAAGATCAAAACGGCAATTTTATAGCCGCTGAAACACAAGGACTTGGCAAGGATGCGTTCGGGAATGCCACTTTTAGCGGAGCAGCGGAGGTATTTAAAAATATAATCCAGAAGGAGCTCGGCATAAAGGTTTTCTGCAATAAACTCGGCTCTCAGCAGCGATGCTCAATGCATTTCGCCTCGCTAACTGATGTAAATGAGGCATTTATGTGCGGTAAAGCCGCGGTTAAGGCGGCAATGGCCGGCGTAAATGGTAAAATGATAACGCTGGTTCGAGAAAAGGATGCAGGATATAAATGCGGCACAGGGCTTGCAGATTTGAAAGATGTCGCAAACGGCGAAAAGAAGGTGCCCGGGGAATTTATAAACGAGAAAGGCAATCATATCACAAATGCGTGCCGCCGGTATATATCTCCATGGATTAAAGGCGAGGCACCGGTCACAATAGGCAAAGACGGGCTGCCGGTATATGTGCGGCTGGCAAAAAAATGGGAAGATAAAAAATTGGCGAGGTATATATGAATTTGGAAAAATATTCTTTCGGGGTAGGGGACAGGTTCGGCAGACAGGGCAAGGCCCAGCTTGCGGCAATGATCGCGGCCGCCAAGGAAGAACTGGAAATTACGCCTGTCTGGAACAAATCTCACAGGGAGCATACGATAATCGGCACTAAGCCGCGGTCGGTCCGGGATGAGGCGGATAAGGCGACAAAAGAAATGCTGTGGGAAGGACAGTACTTTGTTGACGCGGATCATATTAATCTTAAGAACGTGGATTTATTTATAGAATCGAGTGACTTTTTTACGCTCGATGTTGCCGATTACATCGGACAGCCATCACCGAAAGACCGGATTGATAATTTTATCGACGGGTGCGTAAAATACATCGATGGATTGACCGTCCCCGGAATCGAAGAAAATTTGATAGTTACTGAAGATATAGCAAGGGCAATAGGTAATAAATATTTATTTGCCGTAAAAGAGGCAGGAAGAATTTATCGCCATATAGTCTCTAAAAAAGGAATCAGCAATTTCGTTGTCGAAATGTCGATGGATGAGACCGATAGCCCGCAAACTCCTGTGGAATTATTCTTTATTCTTGCGGCCGCGGCCCAGGATGAAATTCCAATTCAGACAATCGCGCCGAAATTTTCGGGCAGGTTCAACAAAGGAGTCGATTATGTCGGCAATGTTGAAAAATTTGCGAAGGAATTCGAACAGGATTTGGCGGTAATTGCGTATGCCGTCGAGGAATTCGGCTTGCCTAAAAATCTAAAGCTAAGCATCCATTCAGGAAGTGATAAGTTCTCGATATATAAACCCATTAATAATGCATTGAAGAAATTTAATGCCGGCCTGCATGTTAAGACGGCCGGGACAACATGGCTTGAAGAGCTTGCGGGACTTGCCATCGCCGAGGGGGAGC
>CAYSKP010000153.1:0-1617 GCA_964431645.1 uncultured Pirellulales bacterium | reverse complement strand
AGGCCATCCAATATTCATCTTTCCATTTGACTACGTGCGGCGCCTGCAGGCCATTTAACGGCTCGCCGAATTTCTTATCCGATATCAAAGCGATTCCTATCGGCGTCCAGTTTGTGTCAGTGAGTGATTTTCCTTCCCAGCGGTAAAAAAGCCGGGTATGACCGGGGGCTTTTGTGCTTCTGATACAGGACCATAATTGCCATGTCCCGTCCTGTGCCTGCCAGACGGTGAAATCCACTGGTTGCTGATTGGGGTCGGACAAATTGCCGAGGTCAGGATTACCCGCCACCTGCCACCAGTCACCTTCGATAACAGGCTTATAAATTTCATTTTGTGCCGCAAAAGCCGCAGCGGGAATAAATATGAGACTCAAAAGGGACACTAAAACATGATAATTTTTTACCTGCATATTTAAACTCCAGAGACATATCATAAACTTATATCTTATTTCTTGACTGAATATTATATGCAAGCCATACTAATACGTGTATCGAAATTATTGATGAATAAAAAAATAAATTCAATAAGGAGTCACAAATGGCAAATCTTAAAGGAATAACAATCTATATTATAAGCATATCTGGCATTATCTGCTGCGGCTGTCAATCCGAAAAAAAGATTACTTATACTGATTTGGTTGACAGGCTGGCAAATATGGAGCAGGTCGCGATTTTGCCGCAGGATGGCGAACAAGGCATGCTATGCTCAAGTTACGATAGACAAAGTTACTATGACGCAAAGAAAGGCAAATACATAAATTGGGAAGCAAACGGCGACGGCAACGGTTTTATACGCAGAGAAAAAGGGCAGCTTGTGGTCGCGGAAATGAACGGTCCCGGCTGTATCTGGCGAATATGGGCGGCAACTGCTAAAAATGGACATGTAAGAATTTATCTTGATGGCCAGAAAGCCCCTGCCGTAGACCTTCCTTTTTCAGGATACTTTGATGGCAAAAATGCTCCGTTTAACAGGTCAATGCTTGTTCATACCGCGGCCAACGGAAAAAATTCTTACATTCCGATTCCCTTCCAGAAGTCATGCAAAATTTTCGCAGAGCCGTCTTATGGCCAATACTTCCAGTTCACTTACACTATTTTCCCGAAAGGAACGGTCGTTCCCGCTTTTAGCAGGAACTTAACCAAGGAAGAAAATGAGGCGCTCGATAAAGTAAACGAAAAACTGAAAAATTGCGGACCGGATTTCGCGTCTTATCCGGGACAAAAAACTGAAAGTTTAATGGCTCATATCACCCCGGGCGAAAAATCGGTCGTATTCAGCAAAACCGGCCCGGCGGCAATTACATCAATTATAGTAAGCGGACCTTTGCCGCAGGATATCGAGCAGCAAAAAAGAATTCTCAGGGAATTAACTCTTGCGATTTACTGGGATGGCGAAAGCAAACCAAGTGTTTGGTCCCCGCTTGGCGATTTCTTCGGCACCGCCCCGGGCGCGAATTTATACAAATCATTGCCTTTAGGCATGACCGAAAACGGCGCATACAGTAACTGGTTTATGCCCTTCGGCAAAGATGTTAAAATAGAAGTCCTGAATGAAAGCCAGCACTACGCCGCTATAAATTTCAATATCACAACAGCTCCTTTGCAAAAGCCGCTCGAA
>CAYSKP010000152.1:0-27042 GCA_964431645.1 uncultured Pirellulales bacterium | reverse complement strand
TGCCTTGAAAAAAGGGATGATTGTGCACGCGGGGCATGGATTGACTTACAGGAATATCGGCCCGATTGCCGCGATGGAAGATATCTGCGAATTAAATATAGGGCACAGTATTGTGGCAAGGAGTATGTTTGTGGGGATTAGGGAGGCAGCGGCTGAAATGATTAGGCTGATTGATAAATTTTCACCGAAGTAACCGGATTTTTTAACCACAATATGACACACCAATTCATTATCTATTGCGATGAATCCTTAAGTAAAGGTGATATTTACTCAAATTTTTATGGAGGAGCACTTATACGTGCACAAGACCTCGAACAAATAATCACTCGCCTGGAACAAAAGAAACAGCAGCTAAATCTTTTTCAGGAAGTCAAATAAAAAAGTAACTGGACCATACCTTCAAAAATATATAGACCTTATAGGTGAATTTTTTGACCTTGTACAGTCCGACAAAATCAAAATTCGTATTATGTTTACTCATAAAAACTTTCATCCGCAAAACCTTGAGTCATATCACAAAGAACATGAGTATTTCATACTCTACTATCAATTCCTCAAACATGGTTTTGGGTTGCGGTACTCAAATGAAGCGAAAACTCCGATTACGATTAGAATATTTTTTGATAAGCTGCCGGATACAAAAGAGAAACGCGAGAAATTTAAAGGTTTCGTGTGCGGTATCAGCCGATGGCCAGAATTTAGAAAAACCAATATTCATATTCTTAGAGACCAGATTGCTGAAGTGGATTCGCACAATCATACAATCCTGCAATGTCTCGATATAGTACTTGGAGCAATGCAGTTTCGTCTGAATAACAAACACAAAGAAAAACTGAGTGGCTTCAAACGCAGAGGCAACAGAACAATAGCAAAGGAAAAACTATATAAATTTATAAATTCGAGGATTCGAATATCCAGGATTTAATATCGGCATAACTACCGGCAGGAAAAACGATGTCACAAATCTATGGAAACAATCTTACAGACATTGGTTATTTATTCCAAGTGAAGCAAGTTATTCAGACGAAAGCGAAATGCAACAATAAAAAAGTCCCACATCCGCTATGCCTTTCGGCGTCGCCTAAGTAATACTTAGGAATTCGCGGAATGCAGGGCTTCTTTTATATATTACGACATTTTTACGAATTAATACAAGACAAAACCGATTATAACTTAAAATTTTAATAAAATATTTCTTCGGTCGCAATTAACATAAGCTATTTGCTTTATTGAAGTTAAACAGTTGTTTGTTTAATTGCAAATGCCCCGATAAAAACTTATATAAAGAAATGAATTCGTTGATTGAACCATATAAATAGAATGCTTGATAAATAACTAAGGAAAGTGTAAAAAGGCGTAATTCAATAAAATTCACTTAATCAGTAAAATCTAATTATAAGAGGAATAAAATATGTTTGCAGGGGCAATGACGGCACTGGTAACGCCATTTAGAGAAGGACAGGTTGATTTTGAAACATTAGATGAAATTCTTGAATTTCAGCTCGAAGGCGGGATAGATGCTATCGTGCCGGTGGGGACAACTGGGGAGTGCCCGACCTTAAGCCACGAAGAGCATAAAAAAGTAATTGAGCGTGTTGTCAAAACGGTAGCCGGACAGGTCCCGGTGATTGCCGGGGCAGGCTCCAACTCTACGGCCGAGGCGATTGAGCTTACCACATTTGCAAAAAAAATAGGAGCGGATGCCACATTGCAGGTTGACCCTTATTATAATAAACCTACCCAGGAGGGGTTTTATCAGCATTTTAAAGCGATAGCCGAAGAGGTGGATTTACCAATTATTCTCTATGATATCCCCGGCAGATGCGGCGCAGGGATGACAGTCGATACCGTAGTGAGACTTTCTGAAATTGAGAATATCGTCGGGATAAAAGATGCAACCGGGCAGATGGACCATGTCAGTGAAATCGCGACACGCTGCAATATGACAATCCTTTCGGGCGATGACTCGATGACACTGCCGATAGCGTCTGTTGGCGGAAAAGGCGTAATCAGCGTTGTAGCTAATGTCGCCCCTGCTGATGTAAAGGCGTTAACGGATGCGATACTTGAAAGCGATTTTGCAACTGCATTGAAATGGCACAAAAAACTTTATGCCTTGAGCAAGGGGATGCTTTCACTGGCGACCAATCCGATACCTGTAAAAGCGGCGATGGCAATGATGAATTTAGCCAATGAAGAGATGAGACTGCCCCTGGTCGCAATGGAAGAAAACAAAAAGGCAGTGCTGAGAAAAACCCTGCAGGAATACGGACTGCTGAAGTAATTTCACCGCGGAGACCGCAGAGAAAATAGTTTTATTTTTCGTAAACTTTAGACGGGTCGAAGACTTTTTCGGCGATAAATTCGAGCTGGTCGGCAGTTCCTTTTATCAAGGCACGATAAAAACAGGATTGATAGCCATTGTGGCACTGGCCTGAATCGACGATAACTTTTAAGATGATACAGTCCTGGTCGCAATCAACGAGAATCTGGGTGACCTTCTGTAAAAAGCCGGACTGCTCGCCTTTTTTCCAGAGTTTTTTGCGAGAGCGGCTGTAATATGTGCCGAAGCCGGTTTTAATTGTGTGGTCGAGCGCTTCTTTATTCATATAGGCAACCATCAGGATAACGCCGGTGCGGGCATCCTGTGCGATAGCGGGAATAAGGCCATTTTCATCAAATTTCGGTTTAAGCTCAGTTCCAAGCTCAATTTCTTTATCCGCGGACACTTTATGCTCCTTTTATAATATCTGTAATCTTGCCGGAAAGGGTTTTAACCGTTATTATCTTTTAAAACAAGTTTAAATCCGCCACTAGCGGTTAAAATGAAAGAATGTAAATGGGCGAACAAAAGAATACCACGGCCAACAAGATATTCTTTTATCTTCGAATTGGATTTGTGACGGCTGCGGTAATCGCGGTAACAATCTGGGTATCCCGTAATAACCGGTATGTAATCCTTGGACAGAGCTTTGCCAGAATGGGTCCCTGGTTTTTTGCGGGAATTGTGTCAGCTTTTATAATAAGCCAGGCAATTCTGGCATCAAGGTGGTGGCTGCTGCTGCGGACACAGGAAATTTACATAGAAATCTTTGCGGCAATACGGCTGCATTTTCTGGGGCTTTTTTATAATAACGCGATGCCGGGGTCTGTGGGAGGCGATTTGATTCGGGCATGGTATGTTACAAAACATACAGACAAGAAATTCGAAGCGGTGCTGAGCATATTTGTTGACCGGCTTGTAGGACTTTCAAGCTCTTTGATGATGGCGGGTTTCTGCTATTTTGTTTTGCTGGATGTCAAACTGGGGACAAGCCAAGGGAAAGCATCAGGAATTTTGAAGTGGGCAGGACTCGCTATTTTGATATTGATAATACTGACAGCAATCATTCCTGCCGGCAGAAGACTTTTAATAAAGGTTTATCAGCAGGGAATTGTATTTGCCAAAAAGCTGGGGACAGCGGCCGTGCTTTACGGGAGAAATCCACTGACAATTCTTGCGGCCTTCGGGCTCACATTTCTGCTTCAAAGTATAGTTATAGTTGGTTTCTGGCTGATTGGCCGGCAGATTGGCATCGATGCAAGCGTAAAATATTATTTCGTGTTTTTCACGATTACATGGGGATTAGGCGCAATACCTGTAAGCGTAGGCGGAGCGGGTGTTATTGAAGGAGGATTGGCCGGATTATTTGTGCTGGCCGGGGTAGAGCCGGAAAAGGCACTGGCAATTGCGCTTTGCCAGAGGGCAGTCTGGATAGTCGCAGCGCTGCCGGGGGCATGGATACACTGGACAGGAAGACATCTGCCTAAAGAAAAGCAAATTGAACCGGGTGAGAATGATATTTAATTATATTTAACTTCAAGGAGCAGCAGCCAAGAATGACAAAGGGACGATTCAGGAGCTATTTTGTGCGGGGTTTGGCGGTATTACTGCCGACTGTGCTGACAATCTGGATATTCATATGGGGATATCATTTCATCAATGAAACAATAGGCATACATATCAAAAGGGCAATGGTGCTCATTATAAAGCTGACATCCGGGCCGGCTGAAATACTTCAAAATTACTGGATTGACAAGGCCCTTTCACTTGCAGGATTTTTGCTTGCCCTTGGTTTTGTTTATGTAGTCGGTTTAATTCTCGCAAGCATGATTGGGAAGGCTTTGTGGCGGCAGATAGAGAATTTCATAATGAGCACGCCTTTGCTCAAACAGGTTTATCCATATGTAAAGCAGGTTACAGATTTTTTCTTCAAACAGGAAGAGAGCAAAAAGGTGTTTTCTCAGGTTGTAGCCGTGGAATATCCGCGTAAGGGCATATGGTCTGTGGGGCTGGTTACAGGACAAGGCCTCAAAAAAATAGTGGATAAGGCCGAAAAAGATTTTTTGACAGTTTTTATAGCAACAACACCATCTCCTTTGACGGGATTTGTAATAATTGTTCCCAAAGATGAAACCATAGAGCTCGATATGCCGATAGAAGACGCATTTCGGTTCATCGTAAGCGCAGGATTGATAGTTCCTGCTGAAAAAATGGAAATCAAACTTCCGGTTCAAACATCATAGATTATGCGTGAAATTGTGAAAAGCTTGTGTATAATAAACCGGCCGGCACGGGCCGGCTTATGAACTATTTTTGAAATTTCAGAAGGAAAGGAGAACCGCCTTGTTATTTTCAATTACCGGCAAACATACCGACATACCGCTGGCAGTAAAACATTATGCAGAGGAAAAAACATCCAAGCTGCCGAGATTTTACGACAATATCAATCAAATCGAGGTCATTGTCGACGGAAAAGAGGGCAGCAAGGAAGCAGGCAATATCGCGGTTGAAATCATCGCCCGGGCGGAACGAAAGAAAATCTTTGTCGTAAAAGAAAAGGGTAATGATGTTTACGCCTGTATCGACCTGGCATCGCACAAGCTTGAACAGCAGCTCAAAAAAACCAAAACTAAGGAAAGAGATGAAAAAAAGCACAGAGCAGAATAATTTTTTGCGATGCTGACGATATTTGCGGATTAAAACTTTAGATACTGTTTAGGGAAGGATATATGAAATTTGCGGATTTCGTTTGTTTTGAAGCTATAATCCCTGAGCTTTCGGCCAAGGACCGTGATGGGGCTATAACAGAGCTTGTAGCGGCCCTTGATAAGGCAGGCAGGCTCGGCAAAGGCAACAGCGACAAAATCACTCGTGCCGTAATAAAAAGAGAAAATGAAGCGAGCACCGGGATGGGCAAGGGAATAGCTGTTCCGCATGTAAAGCACAAGTCCGTAACGCAAGTGGTCGCGGTTGTGGGACAAAGCAGTAAAGGAGTCGATTTCGCAGCGCTGGATAAGCAGCCTGTATATTCGATAATACTTCTTTTAAGCTCCGCCGATGACCCGGATAAACATCTTCAGGCAATGGAGCAGATTTTTAAACATTTGCAGCAGGAAAAATTCCGTAAATTCCTGAGGCAGTCACAGACGACTGCACAGATTGAAGATTTATTAAAGGAAGCGGACGTCAATCCGTCCTTGTAAATATTACAGCGTATCCGCTGATGATAAATGGACGGGCGACAGAGTGAATACTGTTTGTGAACTTGAAGTCGAAATAAAGAATGCCGATGGGCTTCATATGAGGCCCGCGATGCAATTTGTGGATATTGCCACGAAATTTCAGGCGTCGGTAACAGTTATAAAGGCCGACACAAAGGTTGACGGCAAGAGCATAATGCAAATGAGCATGCTTGCGGCGACATGTGGAACCAAATTGAAAATAAAAGCCGAAGGTCCGGATGCCGCCGAGGCGATTAAGGCGCTGCAGGACCTTGTGGAAGTAAAAAAATTCGGCGAACCGACCCCTGAAGAAAAGGGCAGAATGGTTTAATTAGTATTTTAAAATGGAAATAAAAAAAGGCGTAGCCGTTTCGCCTGGAATTTCAATTGGTAAATGTGTTGTTATCGATGCGGAGGATTACCGGATTCCAAGGCGGCAGATTGAATCGTCACAGCGATTGACGGAAACGCAGAGGGTGCGCAATTCCTTCAAAGACGCAATCGATGAGTTAACGCGCCTGCAGGCAAGCCAGAAGGAAATTGAAGGACAGAAAATCAAGGATATTTTTGCCGTGCACCTGAGCTACTTGAAGGACCGGACACTTCGCAAAAAAATAACGGACATGGTAATCTCAGATTCAGTTACTGCGGAATTTGCTGTTTCCACTATTATGCGGGACATCGCCTCACACTTCGCACGAGTAAAAGACGCATATATAAGTGAGCGTGCAACGGATGTATATGATATTGAACACAGGCTGCTTAGAAATCTTGTAGGAGGCAAGAGGCTCGATATTGCCGCATTGAAAGAAGAGGCGGTAGTAGTCGCCCGGGAGCTTAGCCCCACGCAAACGGCAGGGTTCAATAAAGATTATATTAAAGGCATTGCCACAGGCGCAGGAGGCAGGACAAGCCATACGGCAATTGTGGCAAGGTCACTTGGAATACCCGCAGTTGTGGCACTTGAAGATATAACCGAAAGCGTCAATGCGGGCGATACTGTAATCATTGACGGCAATCGCGGGATAGTCATTATTAATCCCGATGATATCACCATACAGCAATATCTGGAATACGCGGTCGAATATACAGAGCTCGAGCACCGGCTAGACGCCATACGCGAAAAACCCGCAGAAACCAGGGACGGGACAAGAATAATGCTGCTTGGCAATATCGAATTTCCGGATGAGGCGCATTCTGTCCTTCAAAAAGGCGGCGAAGGAATCGGGCTTTATAGAACGGAATTTTTATTTCTCAACCGTGATACCGACCCTACCGAGCAGGAGCATTATGAAGCTTACTCACGAACTGTATCGGTATTCAAGTCGAGGCCCGTGATATTAAGAACCGTAGATTTAGGCGCGGATAAATACACACAAAGCAGGCGTTATGCACGCGAGCCAAATCCGTTTTTGGGACTGCGCTCGATAAGATATTGCCTGCAGAATCTGCCTTTGTTTAAGACACAGCTTCACGCTATTATGCGGGCATCGGTGCTTGGCGATCTTAGAATAATGTTTCCTTTGATAACAAACCTTCAGGAACTGATGCAGGCAAAAATGGTTTTGGGCGATGTAATGGAAGACCTCGACGATGAGGGAATCCGGTATAACAAGAAAATCAAGGTAGGCATTATGATTGAGACGCCCGCGGCGGCGCTGACGGCGTCAATGCTTGCCAAAGATGTGGATTTTTTCAGTATAGGGACAAATGACCTTACACAATACACCCTGGCAGTTGACAGGGGCAATGAACTGGTATCGACATTATATTCATCGGTTGACCCGGCAGTCATCCGGCTCATAAGGACAGTAATCCAGGATGCGCATAAGGGCCAGGTTGATGTCTCGGTATGCGGTGAGATGGCCTCTGAGCCCGAATCAGTCATGCTGCTGCTTGGGCTTGGCATCCGCAAGCTTTCGATTGCTGCGCCATTGATACCTGAAATAAAACAGATTATCCGCTCAGTCACTATAGAGGAATGCAATAAAGTCGCCAGAAAGGTTCTGGGTATGAATTCCGAACGGCAGATATCGAGCTTCCTGCGTGACTCAGCAAGAAAGATATTGCCCGAGGCGTTTTAAAAAGCAAACGGCTGTTTAGAGCGTGCAGGGCGTAAAAAATTTGGAAAGCAGATGGCAGTTTTTATACGATTCCGTATAGGAGGAAGCGTGAGGTTTTTATCGCACGCAGAGACGATGCGTGTATTTCAGCGCGCAATCGTTCGCGCAGGCGTGCCAATCGCCTATAGCCAGGGCTTTAACCCGCATCAGCGAATGTCGCTGGTATTGCCGCGAAGCGTCGGGGTCCAATCGGATGATGAACTATTGTGCCTGACGCTCAAAGAAGGTTTCAGCCAAATCGACGCCGAGGCGCTGAAGGCCTGTTTGCCGCAGGGTTTCGAAATCATATCTATTGAGACAAGCCAAACGAAAGATATACCGGAGCCGGTTTCGGCAAATTATTCAATAAAGGTCAATGAATCAAAAATAGATGAGAATATTCAAAAACTCGTCACAAAAATCTTAGCTTGTGAAAAAATCGTTTTGAACCGAAAAGCAGGTGAGGATTTTAAGACAAAACCAGTGGATGTCAGGCCTTTTCTGGAAACGATAAAAATACAAGGGGGAGAATTTTCAGTTGACTGCAAAATAACACCCCAGGGGACAATAAGAGTTGATGAGATTATGGATTTGCTGAAGATAAGAATAGAAGATTTAGCAGGTCCTGTGATACGGACAAGGGTGCAATGGAAGGGAATTTAAAAGATTAAATTTTATTTTGAAAGAGAAAGAAAAGAAATGCCAAGAGAAATGTTAATAAATGTAGAAAGTGAAGAATGCCGTGTAGCGGTTATGGAAAACGGCTCACTTGAGGAATTATACGTGGAGCGGACAAGCTCCATGAGGTATGTTGGTAATATTTATAAGGGCAGGGTAGTTAATGTAGAATCGGCAATTCAGGCCGCGTTCGTGGATTTCGGAACAGGCAAAAACGGTTTTCTGCACATAAGCGACCTGCATCCCAAATATTTTGCCGGTAAATCGGCCATCGATACAGAGGAAATCGGCAAACGCCGTTCACTTAATGAACGAAGACCCATACAGGCGTGCCTGCATAAGGGAGATGAAGTTGTCGTGCAGGTGACAAAGGAAGGAATAAATACAAAAGGACCGACATTAAGCACATACCTCGCATTGCCCGGCAAGTATCTTGTGATGATGCCTTGGATGGAAAAATCAGGTGTATCACATAAGATTGAAGACGAGCAGGAAAGAATCCGCCTGCGAACGATTTTCGAGCAGAGCAGTCCCCCTAAAGATGTAGGCTTCATTATCAGGACGGCCGCACAGGGAAGCTCAAAACGCGACATACAGAATGATATGAAATATCTGCGGAGGCTCTGGGCGGCGATTGAAAAAAGAATTTCGAGCGCCAAAGTTCCATCAGAGCTATACCAGGAATCAGACCTGGTAATCAGGACTTTGCGGGATGTTTTCAACACTGAAGTCAGCAGGATATTATGCGATTCAGAGACGATGGTTAAGCGGATTAAGGACTTTCTTTCAATCGCATCGCCGCGGCTAAAGCAGCGAGTCGCATATTACGACGGCAAAGAGCCGCTTTTCCATAAATATAAAATCGAGCAGGAAATCGCAAAGGTCCACTCGAGAGTCGTGCCGCTTAAATCGGGCGGCTCTATTGTTATCGAGCAGACCGAGGCACTTGTCGCAATCGATGTAAACAGCGGGAAATTTCGCAAACATCAGGATGCAGAGGAAACGGCTTTCAAAACAAATCTCGAAGCGGCCGATGAAATCTCAAGACAGCTTCGATTGAGAGACATGGGCGGTTTAATTATCTGCGACTTCATAGACATGAGAAGCCCGAAACATCGCAGGGAAGTGGAAAAAGTCTTCAGGATGGCGACCAGAACCGACAGGGCCAGGTCCAGGATTCTGCATATAAGCAGCTTTGGTATCGTTGAAATGACGCGGCAGAGAATGAGACCTTCGCTGCAATCGAGCACATATCTTGCCTGCCCGAACTGCGGAGGCAGCGGCTACGTTAAGAGCCATGAATCATCCGCGATAGAACTGATACGGCTGCTTCACCTTGCGGCTTCGAAAGAGCTGGTCAAAAAAGTGGAATTATTTGTTTCGGCGGAAGTGGCGGATTATCTTCAAAATGAAAAAAGAACGGCAATCGCGGCTATCGAGCAGGCCAGCAATAAGCGTGTGGTCATACATTCATCGCCTCAATACGCGGGCGAAAGGTCTGAAATGGTCTGTTATAACGACAGGGGCAGTGTAGTTAAACTCTAACAGATTGCCTGTAAACCTTGACTGCTGCATATATTTCAGCGATACTATTACAAGATTGTTGTAAATAGATTTTTCCAGCATGCCCCTTATATTAAGGGACACTTTTTGAGGCGTAAATTAGATGAAATTTGACCTTGATTACGCATGTCAGGTTATAGAAAGTGAAAGCAAAGCAATAAAAGGATTGAGCGAAGTAATCGATAAGGAATTCGAACGCGCAGCGGAGCTGATTTATAACTGCAAAGGCTCGGCAATAGTCAGCGGAATCGGCAAGGCAGGCATCATAGGAAGAAAAATCAGCGCAACACTTGCCTCAACAGGCACACCAAGCCATTTTCTTCATCCCGCCGAGGCCCTTCACGGCGATTTAGGGCGGCTTAGAAAGCAGGATATAATCCTGGCATTAAGCTACGGCGGCGAAACAGATGAGGTTATCCGGCTTATAAATCTGGTCAAACAGTTACAGATTCCCCTTATTACAATTACCGGCAATAAAGATTCGACACTGGCTAAATACAGCGATGTCGTTTTAAGTATGGGGACATTGACAGAGGCCTGCCCGCTTGGAGTCGCACCGAGCGTTTCGACGACATGCATGCTGGCGCTTGGCGATGCGCTGGCGCTAATGATAATGAAGGCAAGAAATTTCAGTGCGGAAGATTTCGCTCGTTTTCATCCGGGGGGCTCGCTTGGCACAAAATTAATTACTGTAGAGCAGTCAATGATGTTTAAGGAAGGCGAGAAACTGCCGCTTGCTTATTCATCGGACACTATAGGGAAGATTTTAAAAGATACCAGTGATGTGAAACGGCATGGCGCGGTGATGGTCATTGACAAAAAAGGGAAACTTGCGGGGATAATAACGGATGGGGACATTCGCAGGCTGATGACAAAAGAAGGAACTGGCGGTTTCGAAATGATGGCCTGTGATGTTATGACAAAGAAATGCAAGAGGGTCCGGCTTGACGACCTGGCAGCCGAAGCTATGGCTATTTTTCACAAGCACAGGATAGATGAGCTGCCGGTGGTGGACTCAAACGATAAGCCGGTAGGCCTTATAGACGTTCAGGACATCGTAACTATCAAAGTTGTCGGGTGATTTGTGAAGGAACTCGACAAAATAAAAATGCTCGTAGTTGATGTCGACGGCGTGCTGACCAATGGAAATATACTGGTGGATGGCCAGGGCAGAGAAAGCAAATCTTTCAGCATAGTTGACGGCAGCGGGATTAAAATCTGGAAACGAGCAGGCCTGAAGATTGCTTTTTTAAGCGGGCGCTACTCGCCGGCAACCAGCCAGCAGGTCAAAGAGCTTTCTATAGATTTCTGCATAAACGGCACTAAGGATAAATTGAAGGAATTCAATAAACTTACCAAAAAAAGCAGGATTCCCGCAAAGTATATAGCGTACGCGGGAGACGATTTACCTGATTTGCCGGTGATTCTAAACGCGGGTTTTTCGGCCGCTTCGGCAAACGCCTCAGATGAAATAAAAAAATATGCCGATTACGTTACTAAAAAAAAGGGCGGCCAAGGGGCGGTGCGTGAAATTATTGAATATATACTTAAGAAAACCGGCAGATGGGACGCGGTTTTGAAAAAATATATGGCTGCTTCATCCGGGAAAATATCGGCCGGAAAATCGAAAAAATAATCATGGGAATACAAAAATAAAATGCTGCTGTATTCGAGAAGATTCACAATAATGCTGGTTTCTTTTTTGGCGGTTTTGATTGTCTATTTTATTTATAACCGTCTCAGCAGGACCCCTGAAATCCCGGCAGGCATAACTACAACGCCCGCGGGACAGCTTGCCGATGTATGCGAAATGAACAGCCAAATCGGAAAGGTCGGCGAGGTAGGAATCGGGGCGATAAAAAACGCGCGATATACCGTGCTTAATGACCAAAAACAGGTTGAGCGGGAATTCGGCTTTCAGGAGCTTTTGCACCAGGACGGCAATGACTGGGAAATAGAAAAACCATATATGAACATTTTCCGAAAGAGCTTTAATTGCACAATGACCGCGGAACGCGCAAAGGTAGCTGTGGAAATCGCAGGCGGCAAAGTTACACCAAAACAGGGAATGCTGATAGGCAATATTACAATCCGCATTATTCCCAATCAAAAAGAAAACGGCAGCGAAACCACTCTTTTGCTCGATGACATCGCTTTTTTTGCGGACAAATCGATATTTTCGACGGCAGGACCGATAGAGGTTATTTCAGAAAATTTGCGGCTTACGGGCAGCGGCGTGGAAATCGTGTATAACGGCGATGAAGAGCGGCTCGAGAGACTGCAGATAACAAATCTTCAATCTTTGCGGATAAAAAAATGGTCCGATGGAACAGTTTTACAATCCACGCCGGATACAATTCAAAATCAAAAAGGTCAAAACGCGAATACAAAAAAGAATGGAAAATATTATAAATGCATCCTCGATAAAAATGTCAGAATTGAAACTCCAAATGAACGGATGCTTGCTGACGCACTTTTGATAAATGATATTTTTATTCCGGGCGGCTCTTCAGAAGACATTTCAAAAGAGTCTTCGCCCGATATGAACATCCCTGTTATTGAGCCGGCCAAAACAAGTGCAATAGCTTCAGACGAATCTCCAAGTGACGTCATAATTACCTGTGATGAGGGGATTACAGTTGTCCCTATGAGCACACCTGCGCAGCAAAAAGAAACGGCAAAAATTAATTATGCTGAATTCATAGCTCAACAGGATGCTAATGCATACATAACGGGCAAAACGACTTTCAAAGGCCAGACAATCACTTACAGCGCCGAAACAGGCGAGGCAGTTGCTTTAGGGCCTTCCTGCATATTGTTTGATGCCAACGAAAAGACACAGGATGGGGCAGGTAAGCCCTCAGCAGTGCGGCTGTTTGCGGGTCAAAAGGCAATATTCTCACCGGGGACAAACAAGTGCAGTTTCCAGGGAGATTGCCGCTGCACAGTTTCACAGCAGGATGGCAAAACGAGTCAGCAGTACATTATCATGGCCGATAATCTTCAAATTGAGATGGCAAAGAAAAATCCAAATATCGATTCAATCGCTTCGATGGATGTTAATCACCTGCTTGCATACGGACCAAGCACACATCTGGCAAGTATGAAAAAAATTGAGAATAAAATTGTGACAGCAATGGAGCTGAAATGCTCGTCAATTGATTTTGATACAGCGACAAAAGATTTTCTGGCCAAGGGCCCCGGGCTGATAAAGGTTGATAATTCGCAAACGGATGAGCCGCAGGAGAAACTCGGCAGGTTCAGCCTGAGGCGAAAATGCTATGCGTTTTTAAGAAATTTCGATACGCTTTCATATTCTGGCCAAAGCAGCCATTTAATCGCTGAGAATAAAGACGGGTCACTGCTTGCCGATTATCTGCCTTTAGCCGAGAACAAAACCAGGGACAAAATAGCGGTAACAGCTTCCCGCATCGAAGGCGATATCGCCCAGACGGCGGCCGGACGAATGGAGCTTAAGAAACTGGCCGCAAGAGGCGCTGTCAGTTACGAAGACAAAGATACGCAGGTCATCGGAAGCGAATTTTTATATGACTGGCAAACATCTTCGATTGATATACGCGGAGATAAGGTCCGGCCATGCAATTTCAATGGCGCGATTTTAGATTCCGTCCGATTCGATACTAAATCAGGAAAATGGAATACCCGCTTAAAAGGACCAGGCGCAATAAGATAATTGCGGATTTGGGCCATTTATTTAAGCCGCTGCCCACAAAAAGATATGTTTTTACTTTTAACAGCAGCACTGTTTGTTTAAGCACCCGCCCTTTAAAGCCGAAATACTTTGGTATGAAAATTAAAAACATACTATTTTTTGCGGCTTTAATCACATTTACCGCCGCAAACTTCTATATCGGCATTTTTATGCAGGGCGGAGATTCTATCCCCGAATCAATGCTCCCCGCTAATATACCAGGAGCTAATACAGAAAATGAAAATTCAGTTTCTATTTCAAAAGACACTATCGCAGAAGATACTGACCAAAATACAGCTAAACTTGAATCCGAAATTTCAAAAAAGATAGAAGAAACAGAAAAAGATTTTGCACGTAAAAAAGACGAAATTGAAGATTATTACTCGAAGGTTTTTCAAAATCTAAGAGAGGACCCCCAAATAGCTTTGAAAAAGCTTAATTACATCGACGACACAGATTATCCCTTTTTCGCCGAGCAGCTAAATAGTTTGTCATCGAGTGAATTCCAAAGTAAAACCAGGAAAACTGGTCATATAGGAAAACCCGCTGCAGATTATGAAAATAAAATGCGCGAGATGAATAAGGCCGCCGAGCGAATAATCAGTGACTATAAGCTTGATCGTGAGCACTACGAAAGGCAAAAGGCATGCTCGCTTATCGACCTCGAAAAAGCAAGGAAAGAAGCACTTGCTTATTTAAGAAGTGATGCTTATAGAAAATCGCTCAAGCCTGCTGTTCCTAAACCTTTAGGGACAATAACCGGTATTCTTTCAGCCGATGGAGTGCCTTTGACTATTATAAATGGCGACGTTTACCGCGAAGGGCAAAGTGTTAATGGAATAAAAATCATCAAGATAAGCCGGGACTATGTTGAATTTAACAAGGAAGACATTTGCTGGACTCAAAAAATAAATGAGACGCCATCAGCCAACTGGAAATCTCAAAAAAATAACTGAAGAATGATTTATAAATACAAACAATTCTCTATATTGCAAAACTAAGCTCCAGAACAAATACTGCAAAGCTCATCGATTGATAAATCGTTCAAATGAGCAATAACTTTATCGGCCGGTTTTAGATGTTCTGCGCCGTAAGTGTTTGTAATAGCCACTGCTTTCATTTCAGCGGCAATGGCGGCCTCAAGGCCCCAGCGGGAATCTTCAATTACGATGCAATTTTGAGGGTTAATTGATTTTCCCAGTTTTTTATTGAGCATTTTCAAGGCAAGTAAAAAGCCCTCGGGGTCCGGCTTGCCTTTTTTAACCTGTTCAGATGAAACAATGCATTCAAAATAGCTGCTCAATCCCGCGCCATTTAAAATCATTTCTATTTCAGATAGTAACGCGCCGGAGCATACGGCCATTGGTATTTTATTATCGCAAAGCATTTTAAGAAACTGCGGCACGCCATCGATTATGGCAGCATCCGAGGAGGCCATTTCCTTAAAGAGTTTCGCTTTTTGCCCAAGCAAGTCTTTGAATTGCTGACTCGATAAAGATAAATGCCTTTCATTGTTTATAACCGCCAAAAGCTCCTGATCAGAGAGGCCAAGAAATCTGTCATAGTATTGGTCTTGCGAAAGCTGGAAAGAAAATTTGGAAAATACACGATTGAATGCTTTGAAATGGAGCCGCTCGGAATCTACAAGGACGCCATCGAAATCGAATATAACTGCTCCCAGCATTGGTTTACCTCAATCGGAAGCGACCGGGCCTATCAGGGCGCCAAAATCGCAGAAAGACGATTTGTCACCTGAGCAGATTAATTGGCTAAGCGCGGCAATTTTCGGCGCGTTCTTAGTTATGAACCGGCGGGCGACAATCGCTTTACGCTTTTTCATCGGAATTGTCTGCTCTTTTGAATCAGCGGAATCTTCAACGGCAACATTCATTTCAACTTTTGAACTGGCATAGTCGCAGAAAAAATATCCGAGTATTAAATCCATCGCGATATCAACAAGAGGCTTGCCGTAGAGGTCCATATATTCGGTGCCCTGCTGCTTTACAAAGGCCACAGCGCTAAACAATTGAGCTGTTCCTTCGGATAATTTTGCAAGCAGGTCTTTAAGTTCGGGGTCATATTGCTTTTGCGATAATTCCGCCAAATACTTTTCCGCTGTCCCGCTGCAGACTCCGCGCACAGCCGCGACTACCTGCAATTGAGATGTGCCTTCGTAAATTGTGGTGATTCGAGCATCGCGGGCATGCCGCTCAACGGCGTAATCGCGCATATAGCCGGAGCCGCCCAGGACCTGGATTGAATCGTAAGCAACGCGATTTGCCATTTCGGAGCATAAATATTTGCTCATCGGCGTCAGCATCGAGGCAAGCCGGTCGAATTTTCGAGACTGCTCTTTCAATGCTTTTAACTCGTCTTTTTCGGCGGGCGGATTAAATTCCAGCTGTTTTTCGCAGTAAATACTATGGTCAACAACCCGCGAGGTTTCATAAAGCATTGCCCTGCCTGCCTCAACGGCGATTTTCATATCAATAAGAAGGTCACGAACCGCGGGCAGCTTTTCGATTGCGACGCCGAATTGTTTTCTGCTTGCCGCGTAATCCCGTGCGACACGATAAGCGGCTTCGGCAATTCCCAATGACTGCCCTGCTATTCCTATTCGAGCGCCATTCATAAGCGACATTACATATGTCACCAAACCTCGCTGCCTTTCACCTATTAACTGGCATGGTGTATTATCGAAAAATATTTCGCAGGTGGGGCTGCCGTGAATACCTAATTTGTCTTCGAGGCGGCGAATATGCACACTAGGCCCCCTGTCGCAGACAAGTAAACTAAGCCCAAGTCCGCCAGCGCGGTCGGGCTCGCTTCTTGCAAGCACAAGCAAGACCTCGCCGCAGCCATTTGTGATAAATCTTTTCACGCCATGCAAAAACCAGCTGCCGCTATTATCCTGAAATGCACGAAGCTTTACGGCCTGCAAATCCGAACCGGCATCCGGCTCAGTCAGGACCATTGCGCCAGTGACTTTGCCCGTGGAAAAATCGTGCAGGTATTTTTGCTTTATTTCTTCGCAAGCAAATGCATTGATAGTCTCAGCGATACCCTGCAGGCCGAATATATTCATAAGCGATGCATCCGCCCTTGAAACAATTTCAATCGCCATGGAATAAATAAGGCTGGGAAAATTAAGGCCGCCAAAACGATGAGGCAAGGTAAGGCCCATTACCTCCGCTTTTGCCAACTTATCGAGAGACTCGGCAATTCCTTTGGCATAAGTAACCGAACCGTCATCTTCGAGGGTGTTACCTTCACGATCAACGGATTCAGCACGAGGCGCAATAAATTCCGCGCTCAACTGGCCGACTGATTCGAGGACCAATTCGTAATTTCGAACTGCTTCATCGGCACTGGCTGGGGCATAATCGAATTCAGAGGCAAATTTGAAATCCTCTTCGCTCAGTTTTGCCAGTGCGCCTATGTCGATATGTTTGAATAAAAATCTTATATCATCATTATCAGTATAGAAATTGAGCATCTTTATTTACCTTCTGCAGCAGCCTGCTTGAAACCTTTTTCTTTGATTGCCTTTATCATTTTGGGAACAACATCATTGAGGTCGCCGATAATTTTATAATGCGCAACGTCAAAAATCGGGGCTTGCGGGTCATTATTTATCGCGACAATTTTCTGGCTCTGGCACATGCCCGCCTGATGCTGAATTGCGCCGCTGATACCAACGGCGATATAAAGCGACGGCCGGACTGTTGTCCCGGTCTGGCCTACCTGGTGGTCATGGTCGATAAAGCCAAGGTCAACGGCCGCCCTTGTTGCCGCGGGGGCAGCGCCCAGGCAATTGGCCAAATCCCAGACGAGCCGGAAATTATCTTTGCTTCCGACGCCGGCGCCTCCGGCTACAATGATTCTGGCGGCCTTTAAATCAACTTTTTTGGCCCTTGTATGCTCTTCAATAATTTCAATAGGCAATTGGTTCGGGGACAACTCAACCTTTTCAGTGATTATCTGGCCTTTTCTTTTTGCATTGGCGGATGGCATTGGCATAACGCCTTCGCGAACAGTTGCCATCTGCGGCCAGCGATCATAATTTATAATTGTAGCTATAATATTGCCGCCGAATGCCGGGCGAATCTGGAATAAAAGATTATTGTGCATCTGACCATCGCTTGTCTTATGGTCGCCAATCTGCAAATCTGTGCAGTCGGCTGTAAGCCCTGCTTTGGCCGCACTTGCAATTCGCGGGCCTAAATCCCTGCCTACGGCTGTAGCGCCGTAAATAACAATCTGCGGCTTGTATTTATGAATGAGGTCATAAATTATTTTTGTATAGCTGTTTGTCTGATAATGCTCCAAAAGCGGGTGTTCGGCGAGGTAAACTTTGTCGGCACCATATTGAATCAATTTATTGGCCAGAGATTTTACATTATCACCCAGAAGCATCGCCCCAAGCTGGACACCGAGTATATCGGCAAGCTGCCTGCCTTTGCTCATCAGCTCAATAGGCGTGTCTTCGAGAAGGCCGCCATGCTGCTCAGCAAATACCCACACTTCACCTTGTCTATTTACTTCAATCATATTTTCGTATCTCGTATTTCATCGTTGGTATTTCGTAATTAATTTATGCGATTATTTTGTCATCAATAAGCTCGTGAATCATGCCGGTTAAGCCGTCATCTGTCGGCTCAATTGATTTTGTCTCTTTTGCGGCAAGCACCACGCTTTGAATCCGGTGGACCTTTGTGGGAGAGCCGCTGCGGCCGCACCATGTCAAATCGGCCTTTAAGAAATCAAGGTTCCACTGCTCTATAAGCAAACCCTTTTTATCCAATTCAGCGCATTTCTGGACGGCCAGCTCTTTTACCTCTTCGGGACTGGCGTGCGAATTTTCGGCCTTAATCTTCTGCTCGACTGCCGAGGGTGTCATAGCAGATTTGAATTTCATCAACTTTTTTGCGGCCGCTACTCTTGGGACATTTGCCTCGGATGTCACTGTAAGCAGGACCGGTAATTGTGCTTTGACCTTCTGCCAGCCATTGCCGATATTACGCTGGGCAGTGATTGTCCTATCTTGGATTTCAACGGCTTTTTCCACATAAGTGATTTGCGGTATGCCTAACTTTTCGGCCAACTGAGGGCCTACCTGTGCGGTATCGCCATCGATTGCCTGCCTGCCGCAAAGAACGATATCATATTTTATTTGTTTTACAGCACAGCTAAGGATATAGCTTGTCGCCAGGGTATCGCTTGCCGCACAACGGGCATCAGTGAGCAAAATTGCCTCATCAGCACCGCGATAAAGGGCATCTTTAAGGGTAGCTGCTGCTGCGGGCAGACCCATTGATATAACTGTAACCATCCCGCCGAAGCGATCTTTGATATCTAATGCCATTTCGAGGGCATTAAGGTCTTCGGGATTGAAAATAGCCGGTAATGCCGCACGATTGACGGTTCCATCGTCATTCATCGCCTTACCGGTGACCCTTTTTGTGTCGGGCACCTGTTTTATCAATACAACGCAATTATATGCCAACGTTTTATCTCCTTTTACGTATTTAATAAAGCTGTTTAAGAAAGGGCAGTTTAACAGTATTTACGGTTAAGTCAATGGTCGAGAAAGAGTTAAACTGGGGAGGCAAAACGGCCGACGTTATTATTGGACTGTAGGGGTAAGAATTTATTTTTTATTTTGACAATATTCTGTTATAACTAATAATAGTAGGATGAATAAGGAAGAACGCCTCCTTCCTAACCATTAAAAACAGGAAAAATGGCAAGCACAAACGATAGTACCAGTTACGATACAATATTCGGCAAAATGGCCCTCGACCAGGGACTTGTCTCAAATGAGGAACTAAGGCGCTGCGTCGAGGAAGCCGAGGCAAGACAAGCTAAAAATCCCACGCTGCTGAGAGACCTGCTTGTTGAGAGAGGTTTTATCACCAAATCGCAGGCGCACCGTGTTATTAATTCTATTAAAGAGGCGCGCGGCTCGACAGCGGCACACCAGATTCCAGGTTATCTCATTTTAGGTAAATTAGGCGCAGGCGCTATGGCTGTCGTTTACAAGGCAAGGCAGCTTAGCCTTGACAGAATTGTAGCGATAAAAGTCCTGCCCAAGCGATTCACGGAAAATAAGGAATATGTAGAGAGATTTTACAAAGAGGGTAAGGCGGCGGGCAAGCTTAATCATCCAAATATTGTGCAGGCGGTCGACGTTGGCGAGGCTGGGGGATACCACTATTTCGTTATGGAATACGTGGAAGGAAAGACGCTCTACGATGATATCGCTGCCGGAAAAATTTATGAAGAACTTGAAGCCATAAATGTCATAATTCAGGTAGCCGACGCGCTGCGGCATGCCCATTCTGTTGGACTGATTCACCGTGATGTGAAGCCAAAGAACATAATGATTAATAAGGAGGGAATTGTAAAGCTTGCAGATATGGGTCTTGCTCGCCAGACAACAGACTTCGAGGCCGCCAAACTGGAAAAAGGCAAGGCCTACGGCACACCTTATTATATTTCTCCTGAGCAGATACGCGGCGAAATAGATGTCGATGAAAGGGCGGATATCTACGGACTGGGCGCCACTTTCTATCATCTTGTCACCGGACGTGTACCCTTCATGGCCGATGACCCCATGGAGGTAATGAGAAAGCACCTTAAAGACGAGCTTATCCCGCCGGACCACATCAATACATCTCTTTCAGCGGGGGTTTGCGAGGTCATTGAGGTTATGATGGCCAAAAACAAGAAAGACAGATACAGCAGTGTTGAAGAGCTTCTTGTGGATTTGAAGGCCGTCCGTGATGGGGATCATCCATTGAGGGCACATACCAGAATGGACGTATCATCACTTGAAAAGCTCGAAGAAGGCGACCCTGTGGATGAAAGTGAAGCAAATCTCGAGCAATCTGTCAGCCGGTATAAAGTAATTACTTTGATTTTGGGGGCTGCGGCAATATTTTTGCTGATGATTGTCATCCTTTTGATATTTCACAAATGATCCTTTTTGATTCAGCTATTCGATGTTTCTTTCTATTTTTAATGCGATAATTTTATGCCCAAAGGTGCCCGCTTTACTCCTGAAGAATTGGCTGAAGTCCTCAGCCGGTATGATATTGGAAAAATCCGGAAGGTCATGCGCCTTGTCGGAGGCAGCAGCCATTCGCCAAAAGTTGTTATATTAACCAATCGAGGCAAGTTTCTGCTCAAACGGCGGCTGCAGGATAAAGATGACGTATATCGTGTGGCATTCGCACACGCGGTGCAGTCACAGCTGGTCAAACGATATTTTCCTGTTGCGCCGCTTGTCCCCGCACGGGATGAATTTGGAACCATACTGCATCTTAGCAATAATATTTATGAGCTTTTCAAATTTGTGGGCGGCAGTCGTTACTGCGGCTCGTCCGAAGAGACAATAGACACAGGCAGGCAGCTTGCAAAATTTCACCTGTACCTGTCTACGTTCAAGTTCGAATGGGAGCCGCTTAAAGCGAGTTTTCACAATTCGACGATGGTCCGAAGGCATCTTAAAACTATCGCTTCGGACATTTCACAAAGCAGCGAGAGAAAGGTGCACCGCTGCGGAGAAGAGCTGATGACTCTTTACAATTCTTCAAGTGTGCAGGTGAACCAGCTTGGATTCGATGAATGGCCGCAGCAGGTTGTTCACGGCGACTGGCATCCCGGCAATATGCTGTTTGATAAAAATAAGCTTGCCGCGGTACTGGATTTTGATTCGGTTAAAATTGCCCAGCCGGTTACTGATTTGGCCAATGCAATGCTGCAATTCTCATTAGTGGGCTATCACCCTAACCCCGCGGACTGGCCCAATTATCTTGACCAGGCCAAATTAATTCAGGTACTTGCCGGATATCGTGAGGTTATCAAGCTGGATAAACATCAGCTTGATGCGCTTTTGGATTTAATGGTTGAGACGATGATAGCGGAGGCGGTTTTGCCGATTGCGGCAACGGGTTTTTTCGGTAATCTGAAGGGGACGGATTTTCTAAATATGATTGTCCGCAAGGCCAAGTGGATTAACAGTAACCGTCACACGCTTACGGAGGCAATAGAATCATAATTAAATATATTGTAATGAAAGCAGTTTTTTTACGATATTAATTGCCGCCCGCGGTTTTGCCAGACGTCTTGTGTTTTTCCGCATTAGTGCCAAACGATGGGGGTCTTCAAGAAGTTTATCAATTTTATATGCCAGAACAGGCATATTATTGCACCTGATTGCGACACCTTCTTCGAGTAAATGGTCGGAGTTGCGCTCCTCCTGGCCCTGAATAGGATTTACAATCACCAGCGGCAGTCCTTTTGCAAGGGCTTCAGAACTGGTCAACCCGCCGGGCTTGCCCAAGAGCAAATCAGCCGCAGACATGTATTCATCCATTTCGGTTGTATAGCCGACAGGGTAAATCTTTATTGGGCAGCCTGCAGGCATTTGATTAGACTCTCTTTTAAGTTTCTTTTTTAATTCTTCGTTCCTGCCACAGACTGCAATGACCTGGACTTTATTCTTCAATTTTTTAAGGGATTCAATCAGCACCTCCATAGGCCCAACGCCAAAACCTCCGGCAGAGATGAGAATGGCAGGCAAAACCATATCTAGGCCGTGTTTTTCGCGCATATCGGTCTTATCTTTATGCAAAGCAAAAACCGGGTCAATCGGTATGCCGGTGACACTTATTTTTTCAGCAGGAATTCCGAGCTGGTTAAGATGAACCTTTGTTTCTTCCAGAGCGACAAAATAATGATCGAATTGATGACACAGCCACATAGCATGGGCATCCAAATCTGTAACGACTATCGCCTGGCGAGTGGCGAGCTTTTTTTTCACATTCAGTCCTGAAATAATCTCAGAGGGCAGAAAATGGGTACATACGGCTAAATCGGGCTGATAATCCTTTATCATTTCAATAAAGGGGCCGGAGTTGAGTTTATTAAAAATCAGGCGTTTTTGATTTTTCCATGGTTTATCGAAATGATTGTAGAGCCAGCCAAGCAGGTCAGGGGCTTTATTCACCAGTTCCAGATATGCCTGTGAATATAAGTTTTTAAATAATTTATTTGTGTAATCGAGTGTATCAATATTGCGAAGCTCTTTGGCGGCTTTTAATTGTATAAAGGCCTTTTCTATGGCTTTTGCAGCGCTTATATGGCCCGCTCCTACCGATGTAGCGAGAATAAGGACCTTGTTATACATAGTTTCTCCTTTAGTTTACGAGAATTCTATGTTTGATTCGGCAGTTGTCAAAATAAAAAACCCCCGGTGAAATTTGCCGGGGGTAAAGATCAGGGATAAATTTTTATTCCGCCGCATGTTTGGGCTTTGCGTATTGCGCTACCACATTAACCTGAATATTCGGAGGGACAACTTCATAATGGCTAAGGGTCATCGAGTAGCTGCCGCGTCCGCCTGTAACGGATTTTAACTGGCTGTTATACTGCGTCACTTCTGAAAGCGGCACTTGTGCCTTAATCAAAAGCATATTACCGGGCAGCATATCCTGGCCGAGCACCCTGCCGCGCTTACCCGCAAGGTCGCCCGCTATATCGCCGATATTCTCGGCAGGAGCGGTAACTTCGATAATAACTATAGGTTCAAGCAATACGGCCTTGGCCTTTTCAAGGGCCTCGAGAAATGCGCCTTTTCCTGCCGACCTGAAGGCAACTTCTTTCGAATCGACCGGATGATACTTGCCATCGTATACGGAAACTTTGACGTCCTGCATCGGGAAACCCGCGACGAAACCGTTTTCCATAATTTCGTTAATGCCCTTCAATACCGCCGGCTCGTACTGGCCCGGAATTGACCCGCCGAAAATGTCCCAGCTGTAAACAAGAGGCGGATCGGAATTTCGCGGCGCCGGCTCTATGCGTAGATAAACTTCACCAAATTGGCCCGCCCCGCCGGTTTGCTTTTTATGCCTGTAATGGCCTTCAGCCTTTAACGTAATTGTCTCACGGTATGGAATCTTGGGCTCTTTTGTATTGACCTTGAGCTTGGAGCGGTTTTCCATTTTTTCAAGCATGACTCGTAAATGCAAATCACCGAGACCGTTTAAGACGAGTTCTTTGGTTTGGCTGTCTCTGGTGACTTTCAAGCATGGATCTTCTTCACAAAGTTTTTCCAGCGCTGTTCCGATTTTCTGCTCATCGCCTCTTGTCGCAGGCTCGAGTGCCAGCGCGAACATCGGGGAAGGGGCCTCAGGCATTTCGAACTTTCCTGCAACTTTCCCCTCACTGATGAGGTCGCCAACCTTGAGGTCTTCAATTTTGGCGAGAGTTATAATATCTCCCGCTGCGCCGACTGGAATTTCCTGCGTATCGCCGCCCTGCGATTTAAGGACATGGCCGGGACGAACGCCTTTCTTTTCGTCGTTGCGAATCATATTTGTGTCTGACTTCAATGTGCCGCTGAATATTCGTATGGTCGAAAATTTCATATTCGAGCGCGGGTCAAATGAAATACGGAAAACCAGTCCTGCCAGGGGACCTGAGGGGTCGCACTTGAGGATAGTTTCTTTATCGCCTGCCTTTAATTTGGCCGGCTCTGCATCGACCGGCGAAGGCGTATATTTAACGATGAATTTCAATAGTTCATCTACGCCGATTTCTTTGCGGGCATTGGCAAAGAGGATTGGAACAACAGTGCCGGCCTTAAGGGCCTTCACAAAAACCGATGAAATTTTTTCTGGCGGTATGGTTTCACCCCCAAGGTAGCTTTCCATAAGCTTGTCATCGGCTTCGATAACGGTTTCGATAAGCTCTGTATGCGCCTGTGAGACATCCATCGCCGGCGATGAACCAGAGCTGTTTTCGATGCAGTCTATAACAGATGATTTATCTGCGGAAGGCAGGTTTGCGCATCTGCACTGATTTCCGAAAAATTCCTGTATATCTTTAACAAGGCGGGAAAGCTCCGCGTTTTCGGCATCCATTTTATTTACGACTATCATTTTGGCCTTGCCCGTCTTTGTAGCAGTTTCGAATACTTTTCTTGTGACGGTTTCTACACCTGATGACGCATTGATTAATATTACTGCTGTTTCAGCTCCGGCGATTGCCTTTATTGAAGGGCCGATGAAATCGGGATATCCCGGTGTATCGATTATATTTATCTGCTTACCCTCAAACTGGGTGTGAAGAACAGATGATTTTATGGAATGGCCGTGCGATTTCTCTTCATCATAGTAGTCGCAGATGCTTGTCTTATCATCGACACTTCCGAGACGGTTGGTAGCTCCTGTTTTATGAAGTATCGCTTCAGCAAGCGAGGTTTTTCCAGAGCCGCCGTGACCCATTAATACTATATTGCGTATATCAGATGTACTTGCCACTTTCTATTCTCCAAAAAAGGTTAATGGCTTATATGCCGTAAAAATCCCTAAAACGAGCCAGTATATGAAAAAAACCAGCTTAGAACAAGGGTTAATTAAGGAAATTTAAGACCCAAACCGCAGAAGAATTTTACTTGAAAAGCTCTAAAATTGTCGTGCATTCGGGAGAATTTTTCCGGTAATTAAAAATTTTTTGTTAGACCCGCTGCTAAGTTTTTGTGCCTGTTTTATTGGACATTAATTTTCGATTACAAGAGCTATCCCATATATTGTGGATACACTCACAAATATTCTGCATATCGGGGTTTTTGTTATGGGTCTTAAAAGCTTGTTATTGCGAGGCGCTCAAGAAAAGTAAAGGCGTATGTCGATACTGCGCACTGCTTAAAGATATTTTTTGGAAGGATTCGAAGATATGAGCAAAAGAGAATTGATTGACTGCATCTGCGAAATAAACAAAACTGCACGGCCGGAATTTCTGGCTAAATTCTCTGATAACGAGTTAAAGGCATATCTTGAACATCTTATGGAACTTGATTTAGAAGAACTGCTTGTCTGTGCATAAAACAGCGGAGGCAGCGGAGAAACAAACCTGATTAAATTCCCCCTGGAGGGGGGGGCTAAATAAGAAGCAATACCCAAATCAATTTATTTTCCGTCAGTATTTACATCCTGCGGCGCGGCTGTCTGCTGTGAAGCTGAAGATGTTTCCTTAGCTTGTTCAGCAGTAACCATCGAGGGGGCCTCTGTTATCGCATTTGCTTTTAGACCTACGGCTACTGGCTCGTAATCCTTGGGGACATAACAAACGAAATCAACCGATGGGACATTATTTTGCTGCTTAGCCTCTGGACTAACCTGCTCACCTATTTTAAATTGTTTCACCTCATTGCCGCTTTTGATGTAACCTATAGGATAAACAGTTACAGCTTTTCCTCCGAGGCGCGGCTTTTCATCTTTTTTCTTGCATAATACCCGCAATTGTCCCCCGTAAAAACTCGTATCCGCCTTGCCGGTAAAGCCGATGCGGACAATAACAACATCTTCGTTTGAATTCGATTGAATGGCCTTGCCTTCTGCATCTTTAAGCGGTTCGGACGCGGGCCAAATCGATTTTTGCTGCATTGCTAAACCATGGGGGTCCGTAAGTAAATTGGGATTACGCGGAATGCGGTTAATGAAAAGCTCGTCAATAAAACCTGCATGCAGAACATTAAAACTTTGAGAGCCGCTCATGCTGCCGCTACTTATAAGGCCAAACCACCCGCTTAAAAAACCATCGGGATTAAGCAGTGCCTTTTTGGGATTTTTGACATCAGGCCTGCTGCTGTCGAAACGCGGATATGGATAATCAGCAGGAAGCGAAGCTATTGATGCACCAATTAATATTACGCCCGAAATAACATAGCCTAATAAAAGCCCAAAGATAATCCTTCCTATTCTTTCGGGCATAAGACCTAAATCAATCTTTTGCTTGGTAAGGGCCATAGCCGCTGTCTGCAAAACCGCGAACGCAATTATAAAGAGCATTCCAAAGCAGACAACTCTTGCGTAATCAACAATCATCTCCTGCTTAATTACGATGTCAGACAAGGGCTCAAACCACCACAATGAAATGAAGGCCGCAATCAGGGCAGAAATCAAGGTGCCAAAGGATTGAACAAAGGTATTCTTTAAAAACTGGGCCGCCGCACAGCCGGCCATGATTAAAAGTATAATTGCGTTTACCATATGACCTCTATTTAATTTATTGTGCTTCTGCCGTTTTCTGGTCTTTAGCCTTTGTCAGCACCCTTATCAGCTCATTTATTGATGTAATGCCGCCAATGACACGAATCAAACCCTGCTCTTGAAGATAAAGCATCTTTGCTCGGCGCAGCTCAGTGGCTACATCATTTATAGTTTTTGCCTGCTTAATCGAATTTCTGAGATGGTCGTTGAGAATAATCGTTTCGAATATGCACATCCTGCCGAAGAATCCCGTCTCCTGGCAGTTCTCGCATGGCGACGCCTTGCCCCGCTTGTCATAAACAACTTTGCCCGTCCGGTATAAAACCTTCGCCCTCTCCGCGGGGATGTTGAATTTGTGAAGCAAATCACTGTTCGGCTCGTA
>CAYSKP010000151.1:0-3453 GCA_964431645.1 uncultured Pirellulales bacterium | reverse complement strand
GACACTTGCCAGCCCGGCATTATGCTGCCGCGCCAATGCCAGCAAACCTTCCACATCCGCCCCCGGGACTTGCGCAGGCTCGCCCGCCCATACCGGCAATATAGATAAAAGTAAAACACTTAAAATAATGCTGAATTTCGTTCCCATCATGATTCTCCAAATTTGCCAAGAAACAGCACACACAGGCAATGAATCAGCGCAAAGCCGCTCACTCCGCTAAGTGCAGAGTGAGGCTTGCGCGGGAACTTTTAAATCAGGAAGGAGCAGTAGCGGATGGACAGCGGCGGGCCGGTATTCAGCGGCATCAGTGAGTACTGTGCAGCCTGCATTTTATGTTGCACTGCCGGCAGTGCAACATGCAAAACAACATCGCCAATATGCACTGCAGCGACAGTTTGCTGATCCAGATTGACCTGGTCAGACTGTGTGCAATGCATCAGGCATGCATTGCTATTCTCTTTAGCCTTATCTGCCTCGTGACAGGGCATCACTTCAACAACGTTATCCGTAACAAGCGCGCGCACCGCGCTGGCGTCGGGCGCAACACATGCGTGCGCGGCAAGCGTTCCTTGCGCAAAAAGCACCGCCGCCAGCATCATTCGGCTTATCCATCTGGATTTGCGTTGTGTCATTTTCATAAAAAACCGGCGTTTTGATACGGGTTAGATTTCTATTGGTCAAACTTTATCTGATATGGTTCATTATTGGAATTATTCAATTCATTTTCTTCCATATAAATTGGGAATTCCGCGCAGCCTTACTTGGCAGACATATTCTCCTCGGCAACAATCTTTTCCAGCGTAGCGACAAACTCATCTACCGGCTGTCCGCCAACGAATTTGTATTTGTCGTTAATAATGAAGGTTGGCACCGAATGAATGCCCATTGCCAGATATTTAGCCTCCTCTGCACGAACTTCATCTGCAAACTGTTCTGATGCCAATATTTTTTTTGCGTCTTCTGTCGACAATCCCACCGTTGCCACAGTTTTAATCAATTCATCTGTATTTCCAGGATTGCCTCCCTCGGTAAAATACAGCTTGAACAAAGCAAGTTTTAACTCAGTCTGTTTATCGAATTGCCGTGACCAGTAGAGCAATCTGTGAGCATTAAAAGTGTTGTAGATGCGGCCATCATCCCTGAAATTAAACTGAAACCCGAGCTCAGCCCCTCGCGCTGTGATCATGCTTCTGGCTTGCTCAATATCCGCACCGGTCGAACCATATTTTTCATGCAGATGTTCGCCCAACTGTTGGCCTTCAACCGGCATATCCGGATTCAATTCAAATGGATGCCATGCTATCTGCGCACTAATTTGGTGCGCCAGTTTGTTTAGCGCTAACGATAATGAGGTATAGCCGATGATGCACCATGGGCAGGACACATCGGAGACGATATCAATTTTCAAGCGCGTTTTCATCTACCTGTCCTTTCAAATAATCTTTAAGACTATCATCGATTTGTATTCTATCTCTTTAGTTAATATGCAACTGGATATCGCATCAATTCTGTTGTAGTCTAGATTATGTCCATGAATTCCAGAACATAGCTTCCAAATACATTTGGACCCCAATCTTTGCGGAGGGCAGCATGAATCACATTTTTCGCCTCATCGTTGCTTTTATTATTATTTTTTTGCTGAATGCGTGTGCATCTGTAAAGATTGGACGCGATTTTGATGTAGGTGTTTTCGCTGCAAAAATAGAGCAAGGCAAAACAACACAGACTATGGTTCGCACCTGGCTTGGCGAGCCAAACGGTGTGGGAGTCAGCCTGGCGACCGACGGTGAACGCTTCGACGAGTGGGCCTATTACTTCGCCGAGGGCGAACTATCCGACATGAGCACTGCCAAAGTAAAAATTTTACAAGTCAAGTTTGACCGCCAGGGCACGGTACGTGGCTATAATTGGTCCGCTTCAAGGTAGTAAATATTGCATTAATAATTTATTATTATCCCCTACGGATAAATATTGAATGTTGTGTTTTACATGCGATTGGGTTCGGATGTAATTTTTAACCCAAGTTATCGCATCATGTTTTTATTATTATAATAATTTTTAGGAGGATTTAAATATCATGAAACTGATTAACCTGAATTTCATTCGAACATATTGCCTTGTGCTGCTGGCAGCTTTTTCGTCTTTCAGCCATGCTGAAACACCCGCGGGGTCAACTTATGTATTTGCCGTAGTGCCGCAATTCAAACCCGCACAACTGCAAAAAGAATGGTCGCCGTTGATTGACCGCTTATCACGTGATACCGGATTCAAATTCAGGCTTGTGATTGCCTCCTCTAATCCGAAATTCGAAACCGAATTAAATAAAGGCACGGCAGACTTTGCCTTTGTTAACCCGTATCAGGCAGTGATAGCGATGAAAGGAAACGGCTATCAGCCCATGTTGCGCGATACCAAGCCTCTAAACGGCATACTGGTGGTACGCAAAGATAGCCCTTACAAAAAAGTTAAGGATTTGGACGGGAAAGTTATTGGTTTCCCAAATCCGCAGGCTTTTGGAGCTTCACTATATATGCGTGCGCTCTTGTCCGAATCAGAATCGATCAAATTTACTCCACGTTATTTGAATAACCACAATCTTGTGTTTAAACATGTTGCCTTGGGTCATGTAGCGGCAGGCGGCACAGTCAACGCAGCATTTAATGACGAATCACCAGAGCTGCGCGACCAATTGACCGTGTTATTCAAGACACCTGACGTAGCTTCTCATCCCATCGTGGCTCATCCTCGTGTACCTGCAAGCGTCAGGAAAAGTGTGATCAGTGCGCTAATGGCTATGCAGCAGGATGCCGAGGGACGTGCCATGCTGAAAGAGATTCGCATGCCCAATATGGTCGATGCAAATTTCCAGAACGATTATCAGCCGCTGGAGAAATTGAATCTGCAGAAATATCTGGTTCAGGAAGAAGAGTAAGGTCAGCTCGAAATTCGTAAAATCAAATGAAAGCCGGGAGCTACTTCCGGCTTTTTTCTTTTATGCCATCAACTTCACCAACAATTTATTCTTGAACATTGGCGCACTGAATCTGCATTCTGCTACTTGCATAAAGCACGTATAAAAGTATCGCAAACCCGATAAAAATTCCTGCCAATGTCAGGGCAGTACTTAAAATTTCAGAATCAATCATCGGCTATACCTTTATGAAATATGAATACCAAGGGAAAGCCAACTAATTATTTTAAATATATAAATAAAATCAATCACATAAAACTATGTGCCACATCAACATTTCCTTGGCTCTGCACGCATCTTCTCAGGATTGTGCTACCAAATTATTACAGAGGTAAATTGCATGTGCTTGATTGTGGAGTTGTGATAACTGTTCGATGGCTGGAACCCAAATCGTTATCGTTTCAGTGTTTAGAACTGATTATTTCCAGCTTCAATCCGACACTTTTCCATTCCCTGGCCTCGCTTTCCAGTGCAGTTTCAGT
>CAYSKP010000150.1:0-19847 GCA_964431645.1 uncultured Pirellulales bacterium | reverse complement strand
CCTGTATTTTCTATGAATTCAACACTGTAGAATTTTTGAATCTCTGTTATTTCATCACCCAGCCATTTAAATATTTCTTCACAAGCAGTCGATTTTTGCTTTGCTTCTTTTGTCCGGATGAAATCAATTGTTCCATTTCGCAAAACGCACAATGTCAAGGTATTCTCACGCAAAACAGCTACAAGCACATTGAAGCCGGTGCGGCCGGTAATTTTCTTATCAGCTATTGCACGCAAATAAGATAATATAGCCGGTTCTATAAGTTCTGCTGAAAAACCAGCGCGATTTAAAACATTTAAAAGCTCAGTTACCTTTCCTGTTTCTGCTGAAAACGCCAAAACTTTTTTCTCAGCCGAACGCCTATTGCCGCCAAGGGAACAGTAATCAAGCACAATATCGCCGCCGGGAAATGCTGCGCAATGCTTCATTTCCCCTCTAACAAATTGAGTGAGATTTGCAGGCATCTGCTTTGGCATTTCTATCATCTGTAAAATAACAGGTCTGGCAAATAAACTAACTGCTGCCCTATTTGTCCAAATTCTGCCGCGGACCTTCAGCTCCCTTATAATTTTAGCAAGTAATCCGGCATCAGCAATATTGCCGTTCTGAATCGCGCCTGCAGGAACGGCTGCAGAAGCGGACTTAATCAGTGTTGGCCCGTTTTTGCCTTGTTTAAGCAAAGCTATGCTTATTCTTTCCTGTGTAATATCAATACCCGCAACTGTTTTTTCTACAAACCTCATTCATTAACCCTCAAGCTATCGATTCTAATAACGTATGGCAAACTTGTCCCGATAGTCACAACAGCCTTCATATTTGCCGCATACCCCTGTGACGAAGAAGCTGTAGAAACAATAGTCCTGTTCGGCAAAGCTCCTGATACGGTCACTGTATAAGAGCCGCCATTAAATGGTTTTCCGCTAAAACCGGTCATCCAGCTTGAGTCCGCACGTATTTGAGCGAACGCATCATTTAATCCTGCCTCAGCTATGCACATTGCATCAGCTCCATATAATTGATTTTGCATAAGCTGCGCTTCTTCAGTTGTCATTACTAAAATGCCTACAGTAATTGTCGCAAGCAAAGCGATTGCAAAAACGACAACCAAAAATACTGTGCCATTATTTCTTTTTTCTTTTTTCATAATATTACGGATAAATTCCAACATTCTGTCCGATTACTTCGGCTTTAATGTAATCTGTATATAATTCACATGCGGAGCTGCCGGAGCGTTTATCCGCGCTGGAAACGAGAACAGAAATTGTGTTTTGACCGGTTCCTCCAATATAATTGGTGACATTGCTGTTAATAGTCCCGGTAAGTGTTATTTCCGCCTCAGTATTAGCTGATAATTGCAATTGCTCATAACTATCAGCAGCATAATTCCAGATATATAGTATTGAACCATCCACAGCACTGCTTTTAGCATTAATCCCTTTTCCGTTCCAGATAACATCAATGCGAGAAACTAAGCTTTTACTCTCATTTATAAAGATTTTAAATCTCATTATGGCATATCTGCCGCTTTGAGAAGCTGCATATTCTTGAAAAGAACCATCATCTGCTTCAATTTTGTCGTATTCACCAGGATTAAAAACAGACGAATCGGCAGGAGTAACTAAATTTGCAGGAGGAGTGCTTCCTCCTGCACTGTCGCTCTTATAAGCAAAAACATTTATATCCTGAATTGCCGCGGTATAATCGTAAAGAGTATGCCACGAACCTGCTGCAGTTCCAATGCCGTTACTTCGTAAATACGCCCAGGATGTGAAAGTTTTTGTCTGGCCCATCGAAGCTGAATTTGTAAAAGCTGCATCAATTTTAATCGTGCGGATTACGTTAACATCTGTAACCGGCGATAAAGCTGTATCAAGATTACACGCATCGTAACATGCAAATTTAAGTGAACTTACCGGCCCAGCCAAGTCTGCAAGAGCGCCCACCGGACCATACTCGATATAATTATTTCCCGAGTGAATATCATACCTGTTGACATCCACCCCGTTATCGGTGAACTCGATATATCCGTTGGCTGCTGAAGAATCGCTTACAGCAATTATATATTTAGCTTTTGAGAGATTTCTGCTGATATCGTCTATAAAGACCCTGCCATTTTGAAGGGCTTCGGCAGTCCCCTGTTTGCTGTCCCAGTTGTTTCCTATCATTGCAAACTGCGGCAAAACAGCGGCAAAAATAATGGTCACCATTACCATTGCTAAAACTAATTCGAGCAATGTTAAGGCCGGCCGGAATCGTTTTTTAGAATCTCTGTTTTTCATTTTCTATGCGCAAAATACTTTCATTTTCAATTCTTTTTTCGGCATTAAAAAGGGGCTTCGTTGTCGAATTTAATGATTAAAAGTGGGCTGCTGCACATATATAAAAAAAGCATAAAAACTCAGATGCTGATAGAATTATATGTTTTTTATAGGACAAAATTAAATAGATGACCAACTAAATACATGAGTATTAAAGATGGTCCTATAAGCTACCAACGTTTGGCAAAACACGTAGTCAAACTAACTTCGAGCTCGTCGGATGAAAGGGTTCCGTTACCATTTTCATCACGGCCAACGGATGCTGTGATTTGTTTTAAATCCGTGCTAATTTCATTGTCTATAATATTGCAGAGATATGAGCCGTTTAAAACAACATTGTTAGCGGTAAATGAACCCGATGAACCGAAATTGTAAATTGAACGGGCTCTTATGTCATCTAGTATACCCTTGGCGAGAATCAGACATTGAGTTTTTGTCTCAAGATCATTTGACATCATATTGGCTCTGGTCAACGATTTTAAAATCGGAATCATTGCAATAATAAGCAAGGCTGATGCCATCGCTACTTCGATTATACTTAGCCCTTTTCGAAAAGATTTAGGTTTTGATATCTTCGTAAACATTGCTTCAACTTTCAATACATTGCACCAAACCTGTCGCAGATATGATTGTAATTGTATAGGCCCTTCCTTCTGAAGAAACTGACAAAGATGTATCACTGCCGGAAAGAAGATTCCCTAAAGAACCAAATTTAAACTGCGAGCCTCCTGTGCAGGATATCGGGGAGTCTATGTTTTGAATTTCTATAACAGTCCCTGAATTTGCATCGACGATTTGATAAGCAGTAAAAGGTGCAGAGCCCAGCATCTGCAGACGAAACCCGGCTGTATTAATTGCCGCATTTGAAATAGCTAATGCACGGGTCCTGCGAAGGTCCGTCACTATTCTTTTGGCAATTGTGCTTGCCTGTTTATGATGCAGTGCGGCAAAATTTAACTGCGGTATGGCTATAAAGGCAAGAGCCCCTATAATCATGATAACCGCAACCATCTCTGCCAAACTGTAACCTGATTTTCTCAATATCATAATTTCACATATAAAATTAAAAGGGATGGCGCAAGACGCTTGCAGCCATCCCATCAAATGTCCCAAATATCATCACCCAGGTTTAACGTTCCTGGTCTCCAAGCGTAAATTAATGGCTATGGAACGTGACACGATGTGTGGTTGTGCTGTATGAATAAGCTGTGCCAAATGGACAAGAGGGAGCACCATCGGGGAAATAATTCGGGTCATTGGTTATATCAGTCAGTGCAGCCGGATATGAACCACTTGTGTTATCCATTTTATACATCTCTATAGATGTATTGAGGGTGTCTACGTTCGTATTGCAGGCATTGGCTTTGGCCGTGCTGGCACTAACCGTTATTCTCGGTATGGCAATCGCCGCCAGTGCACCGAGAATAATAACTACAATTAACAGTTCTATTAACGTTAAACCTCTTCTACTCCGCATTTGTTTCTCCTTAAATAATCCCGCTTATTTAAATTGCACAATCTATACTAAACTAATCTTAATTCGACGTAAAAATCACACTACTTAATCAAAAATACTCTCAAATAAGGATTAGGAATATGTAATATTTAAATGTCGCTTAGTTTAAAACTTTTATGGGACTTTATTTCAAATGACCCATATAATCGAACATCGGCAGATAAGCACCCATTAAAATTAACGCAACAATCAGGCCCATAGTGAGTGTCAAAATCGGCTCAAGTTTTACAAGTAATGAGTTTATTAATCTTTCAATATCTTTATCAAGAATCTCGACGCCTTTGCCAAGCATCTCCGGCAGCATTCCTACCTCTTCACCCGAAGATGCCATCTGAATTATCACAGGCGGGAAAACATCATACTTTTTTAATGAAGCTGATAAAGGCGTTCCTGCCTGTATTTCCTTGTGCATCTGGGCGGTAATTTCGGAGACTTTATGATTATGTGCAACCATATTTGCCATTTCGAGCGATTTTATGACAGATACACCAACTGATGAAAGCATCGCAAATGTTCGAATATAATGCGAAGCAACAAGCATTTTATTCAGCCTTCCGAACACCGGCATATTGAGTTTAAAATTGTCCCATTTGGCCCTGAATATTGAATTTTGAAATAATTTTTTAAAAACAAGGATTGATACTCCTGCAAAAATAATTATTGCCCACCACCAATGCCTTACAAATACACTAACGGCAATAAGAATAAGTGTCGGTCCGGGCATTGGAGCCTTTACCTGGGCATACAATTTAGAAAAAACAGGAATCACAAAGGCAAGAAGAAAAGTCACTACAACTAAGCACATAATTGTAACCATCGCGGGATATGTAAATGCCGCTTTGATTTTTTGTTTCAGCGCAACCTGTTTTTCAAGGTAAGAGGCACTCATTGTTAGTGTGTCCCCAAGTTTGCCGCCTATTTCGCCGGCCTCAACCATCCCCAGGAAGAAATCTGAAAATATTCCTTTGTGTTTAGTGAAAGCAGCCTTCAAACTTAATCCTGTCCCCACATCTTCCTTAACTTCCATCAAGATGCTCTTAAATGCGGGGTTATCTGCCTGCTGCTCTAATGTTTCAAGGCATCTTAGAATTGGAAGTCCCGCCGAATACATTCCGGCAAATTTGTATGCTAACGTAGCGACTTCCGACTGCTTGACTTTTCTTCCTTTATTTTTTTTGAAATCATGTTTGCCTCGTCGTGCTTTGACAAGAACATAACCTATTTTTTCCAGTTCATTGCGAAGAACGGAGGCATTTTCCACATCTGTATAGGTGCCTGTTAGCATCGTACCTTTTTCATCTTTGGCGACATAACTGTAAACAGCCATTAATCCACCCTCAAATCCACAACCCTCATAAGCTCATCAATTGTTGTATTGCCTGCAAGCATGTCGTCAATAGCTGCTTTAGTGAGAGTTCTCATTGATTCATGAATTGACTGCTGCTTAATTTGTCCATCGCTGCATCCATCTGCTATCATCTTGCGAATCTGAGGGCTGACGGTGAGTATCTCAAATACTCCCCTTCTGCCGCGATAGCCGGTATTTCGACAGCTATTGCATCCGGTACCCCGATAAAGCTGAATGCTTCTATTCTCAAAAGATTTGCCGTATATCGTTTTTAACTCTTCGACAGTAGCTTCATAATGACGCTTACATTTATCGCAAATAGTTCTCACAAGGCGCTGTGCAACTGTTCCCAATAAAGCTGAGGCGACAAGGAAAGGAGCAACACCTAAATTTATTAAGCGCGATATCGCACCGGCCGCATCGTTTGTATGCAATGTGCTGAGAACTAAATGACCTGTCAAAGCAGCACTGATTGCTATTTCAGCCGTTTCCGGGTCGCGTATTTCACCTATCAGAATTACATCGGGGTCCTGCCTGACAATACTTCTAAGTGCAGATGCGAATGTCACTCCTGCGACCGGCTTTACCTGCAATTGCGTGATACCCGATAGCCTGTATTCGACAGGGTCTTCCACAGTTACTATGTTTCTTTCAGGGATATTAAGCATTTGCAGCAAAGCATATAAAGTAGTGGTCTTTCCGCAGCCTGTGGGTCCAGTCAGCAGAATCATTCCATAAGGGTTGGCCGCCATTCTTTTGAATTTCTGATTATCCTGAGGTGAACTTACAACTGAATCGATAGACCACTTCAATGAATATTTGTCCAGGATTCTCATTACAATTTTTTCGCCTCCGGTAGCCGGCAACGATGAGACACGCAGGTCATAATCCTTGCCATCGTGCTGCACAGACATATGGCCGTCCTGGGGCGCCCTTTTTTCTGAAATATCCATCTCAGACATAATCTTTATATGCGATATAACCTCAAGCTGGGCCGAGGCGGGCACATTTAGCGTATCATGCAAAATACCATCGATTCTGTATCTGACCCTCATATCTGATTCCCTGGGCTCAAGATGAATATCACTTGCGCGCGCATCAATAGCTCCGTTTATTATCGATGAGACAAGACGTGTAATCGGAGAATCAACAACTTTTGCAGCTTCCCTTTCAACTTCCGTAAGCTTGCTTTCAAGCAGCTTGTCATCTTCGGCCCCCTGTCCGGGTTCCTGTTTAAGACGCATCGAAACAATTGTCTGCTTTGTTACATCACGAACACTGAAATGATAATGAATCGCGGTCCTTATGGCGTTTGGCGAAGCTGCAACAGGAACAACTTCATAGCCGGTCTTTATCTCTATCTGGTCACGAATAGATAAATTTAATGGAGAACTCATTGCGACAATCAGCCGTTTTCCTTCTTTTTTAATTGGTATAATGCTGCTTTTGCTGACCATTTCATATGAAAGTAAATGGGCAGCCATTGGGTCTATCATATCAGGAGAAAGATTTACAAACTCAATATTGTGTGTCACCGCAGTAATTCTTGTGAGCTGTTCTTCATCTGCGAGATTGCATTTTTTTAGCACACTTATAAGGCTTTGACCAGTTTGCTTTTGCTGGGCAACTGCCTTCTGAAGAGCAGCCTCATCGAGAATATTCTCTTTAATAATCTGCGAAATTATCGGGTCTTGATTTTCCATAAAGTCCCTTCATTTTGACAGAGTTCTTCCGAATCAGAAGGATTTATCGACTTCAAAAAGAGGGGACTTAAAGATAAAGATATAAAGTATCGGAACGAAAATAAAAGCAAAAAGACCTATAAAATCGCTATTGAAAGGTCAATTATTAAGGTGCAGGATTTTGGCGCCATCAAAACCATTGAATTTTGTCGTTGAAGCAATGCTGTATGCGCCTATATTTTCGGTGAACAGATAATCTTCTATCTGCAGATTTCCTGGAAGCTGCTCTGAAACGGAGATTTTATCAAAACTATCGCAGGTAGGCCCGACAACTGCGCAAACTTCTTTTTTGCCTTTTCTAAATGAACTAAAATTAGGAATCCAATGGTCGTAAACAACACCAGAAAACGTGTGATATACGCCATCATTTATATGGTAAAAGATTTTTCCACCTCTCCTTGCCTTGCCTATTATTTTTGAAACAAGCATAGCTGAAGTGGCAACCATAAACCTGCCGGGTTCGGCTATTATTTCTATGTCACTGGGGAATAGACGTTCCATTTCTGAATTTATTACAGCCGCTAATTTTTCAAACTTCGGGACCTGTGAGTCATAGGGGACAGGAAATCCCCCGCCGATATCGATAATTTTAAGATTATAGCCTTTTTTGCGGGCATGATTAAAAATTTCGGATGCTATAGAAAGGGCAGTAGTATAATTGTCAAAATTTGTGCATTGGCTGCCTACGTGAAAACTTAAACCTTCAACCACAAGGCCCAAATCAAATGCTTTTTTAATCAAATTATATCCATCTCCGGGCTCAGCACCGAATTTCGAGCTCATCTCAACCTGTGAGCCGGTATCCGGGACTTTCAGCCTTAAAACCAGACCGGCTGTTTCGCAATGCTTTGCTATCTTTTTTAACTCATCTTCGCTATCATATGTAACAAGCGGCCTGTATTTTTTAATGTCCCTAAGCGTCTGCATATCTTTTATCGTATTGGAGAAAATTATCTTGTCCCAGATGTAAAAATCTTTGGCCTTTTCCTCGAAATGTCTGATATACCTGTAAATCTGCATAAATTCATTATAGGAAGCAACGTCGAAACTTGAACCTTCATCGAAAAGGGTCTTTACGATTTCCTGATTTGAATTAGCTTTGACTGCATAATAACACTGAATCCTTGGCAGATTTTTTTTGAACGTGCGATAATTTTTTCTTATCACATCGTGGTCAACTATAAATAAAGGTGTTCCGTGTTTCGATGCTAATTTTAAAAGCTCTTTTTTCATTTTAATCCTGTTTTCAGTCCAATAACTGCCTGATTAATTTTCTAAGTTTTTCAACTTCTTTGTTATTTTCTAAATAGGCCTTTATGAGCTTTCTATGCAGCTCTTCAGCACGATAATACAATTTCTTGAGTTTCTTCGGCCTGGTGTTTTGAATCGTATAAGCAGCCATAATCGGCAGCGCAACTGTAACATCCAGATAAGCCGTTACAGTTTCGTCCAGTTTTGTAGGGTCAATTTTGCCCCAGCTTGCCGCTTCAGATGGCGGTGCTCCCGATAAACCGCCTGTGTCAGGCCTTGCATCGGTTACATTTATATCATAATCCTGACCTGCCTCAGGTATCATCAAAACCTCCTGAATCTGCGGTTCAGTTTGAAGCATAAAATTCTTGGGACTGCCCCCCCCAATCAGGATAACACCTGTTTTGCCTTTTTCATATTTTTTTGCGTTCAATATTATCGCAGTCGAATCGTTAACATCGATGCTGGGGTTAATTTTTAATTTAAAAGCCTCCTCCAAACCGGATGCTTCAGCCAGCAGCTCAAGGCCTGCGACATTCATTCCGATAGTCGAATCCCCAGGTGAAGATGTAAAGACAGGAATACCGTTTCGATAAGCCGCCGCCAGAATGCTAACTTGCCCAAGCTTATTTTTTTCTTCGAGTTCGCTCAAAATTTTTCCGAGATAATGATAAAATTCGCGCGTCCCCATCTCTTTTTGAAATTCCGGCCGGACAAGTATCTCTCTGAAGAGCCTGTCGGTTTTCATCAAGACATCCTGATAATCAAAAAGGATATCGTAAATCCTTGTTACTCCTTTGTCCCTCAAATCAACATCATCAACGGCATGGCTACCCCTGAACATCGGTAGATTAAAGGCATAATGTATGTCGTGATACATATTTGCGCCTGTGGCGACCAGCCAGTCAACAAAACCATGATTCATCAGCGGGATTATTGCCGATGGTCCGAGTCCCGCCGGAGTTAAAGCACCTGCCAGACTCATTCCTATAGTAACATCATTCTGAGAATATTTTTCTTTAAGCAATTGGCAGGCGGCCCTTAATCTTCCGCCATTATATGCGTCCATATTATCTATCAGTTTAGTTATGTCTGTAGATTTCGAAATCGGCTCAGGCAGAATACGCTTGCCTGACAGATATTTTCCTTTGTTGGGACAATTTTCTTTTTTCTTTGCCATTTTTCACTTTGCTTTCCACTATTTATGTTTGGATTCAAAAAATAATTTTAAATTAGAGCCGGCATTTTAATTCAATAACAAATTAAAATCAACCTGCATCCTAAAACGTTTTTATAACACTAAAAATTTTAGAAATATAAAAATATGTGATACTAAAATATAATAGAAGATTTGAGGGAATTAGTTTGATTGTTTTTTAAAAAAAATCAGAAATCATATTTCATTATTTCTATCGCACGGCGGCATAGTTCTCTGCCATAGTCCGTCCATACACCTTCGCCCCAATAGCGATAGCAGCTTGTCTGCGACAAAAGCAAATAATAAAGGGCCTTTCTAAATCGCGGGTCAGAAGTTGGAACTCCTTTTGAAAGGACCTTTTCATTAAACATGGCGCTTGCCTGCTCCATGGGGCCAAGGACTTTTTCATAACCTTTTACCCATGAAATATTATTTGTCCAGCTTCCCCCTTCCATATGAAAACGATGGTCATTTTTCGCAAGCTCATCTATAATCTTCTTCATGGCCTCAGGCCCTGACCCATCCTTAAAGCGCTGCCAGATTTGATACTGGAATATCGGTTCAATCGCTGGTAAATCTTCTTCCTTTAAACCTAATGAATCCATGTATTCAAGATATTCTGTCACATTAACAGCCGGTGTAGGCGAGCCGCTGCTCTCAGACGTCGTTTCCTTGTATTTACCCGGAAATTCATTCATCATAACGCCGCCGTTTTCGCCATCGGCTATTTGAGTAACCAGAGAAGGAATCGATTTGCCTCCAATGTCTATTCGTCCGAGACCCTTTGCCTCATAATACGGCTGCATCTGTCCAACTAATTTTGTATCGCTGCCCTGGGTTTTTATAATGGCAATTATTGAAAGCATCTGGCCTCTGGAATTTTTCGCAATTAAACGATGAGGCCTATGCGGATATTTCAGTCCCCAGCCGTCTTCGACATGTTCAACAGTGTGTTCCTGCACCAGAACCCATCGATAGCCGCAATCTTTTAATGTTTTTACAAATTCATAAAATACATCTGGATGATTAGGCAAAGCCATTTCTGAAGGCGAAAAGCCTTTTACTCTTCCAAAAGCTTCGAGGCCGAATAATGCAGCGAAAAACTGCTGCCACGCCCTTACGTGAAGAAGATAATCCTGTGCCGGAGTTGAGGGAGCGACCGCATGCCCCCAAGGTGTTCCCAGCCATTCAACACACCCGCGGTATTTGGGATCACATGTTATTTTTTGAAGTTCTTCAAAAACATCGTTAAGCCCCATTTTGTACATGCCATGAAGCAATGTCCCTGAATAATCAAACATGCATCGGGGCTGTTTACCCTCGTTAATAAGTTCTGGTATGAATTGTCCCATCCTTTTATAACACTGGTGAAATACGGTAGCATTGTGGTTATCGCCGGTATCCATATGCCTCATCATATTATCTAGATTGCTGATTTCATCAGCCTTTGTAAGCTGCTGGTCAGGATTAATTATGATAGGCTGGTGCATATGCAAAGCTATAGCATAACAGCTTTTTATATTTTTCCAATCTATAGAGCTTTGAGGCAGAAATACCTGCTCATTTGTCCTTGCTGATGCAATAACGTCTTCCGAACCAGATATATTCGGCACACCATCAATATATTTTTCTAATTTTTGCATAGTTATAGTATTCGGCATATACATAGCTTCCAGTTTAATAAAGTGCAATACAAGGAATATTTACCTTATTTGTGTGTTTTATTTATTTAGAGCATCCAGCCATGGCTGCCTTGCGAATGGAGGCAATGCAAAAGATTCTTCAAGCAGACGGACATCTATGGAGGTTGATGAAGTCATACCGCCGGATGCAGGCAGATAACATCCCAGGGTATAATCGATAAGCATCCGCCGTGAACTAAAACGCCATGTCAGGGTGCGAAGAGAATGCTTCTGGCGAGCTATCCAGCCGCGGGGAATGCCCTGCTCATTACGGTTATAAAATAAAGGGACAACCTCATCCTCAAGAACCTGATACAAGGCTTGAACATCCATATGGTCCTGGAAATCCCAGTTAGAATGCTCACTCCCGGTCCCGATACCGAAACCATTGGCTCCATCATATGCCTCAGCCCACCAGCCATCCAATATGGAAATATTCAATCCTCCATTCATGGCCACTTTCTGACCGCTTGTGCCGCATGCCTCAAGAGGACGGCGAGGGACATTAATCCATGCATCAACACCCTGAACCATATGACGGCATACATTGAAATCGTAATTTTCAAGGAATATTACTTTACCGATAAATCTCGGATCCCTGCTGAACCTGAAGACCATTTGTATTATATGCTTACCCTCATCGTCTTTAGGATGTGCCTTGCCGGCAAAAATAAATTGCACCCTTTTACCAGGATTATTAATCAGCCGATCCAGACGAGCAGGGTCTTGAAATAATAGACCTAAACGCTTGTAACCAGTAAAACGGCGTGCTATTCCTATTGTAAGTGCATTAGGGTCGAGCTTTGCCTCTTTTATATAATTAAGGTTTGCATCAGGACCACGGGCTAATTCCTGGCGCTCTACCGTCCTGTTTACATACTCAGTTAAATGAGCCCTCAGTGTCTGATTTTTCTCCCACAACTCACTGTCATCAATCTGTTCAATTGCTCTCCAAGTAGAAGGAACATCCATGACTTCCCGCCAATTGGTTCCGATATGCTTATTATAAAGCTCAGCCATCGGTTCAGCCAGCCATGTATCAATATGAACACCATTTGTAATATAGTTTATAGGCGTATTATGCTCCGGCACGTACGTAAAAAGCTTACTCCAGATGGCCTTTGTAACCCGTGCATGCAAAGCAGAAACGGCATTTCTATAGCGTGACATCTTAAGCGCCAATATAGTCATTGAAAAAGGCTCTTTGTCGTTGTCGGGATTTAGACGGCCGAAAGAAAGCAGCTTTTTATCCGAAAGGCCAAGCTGGCGCTGCAGAGGCCCTAATGTTTTTGTGACCAGTTCGGGATCAAATACGTCGTGTCCCGCTGAGACAACAGTGTGTGTTGTAAAAACTCCCATAGATGCCGCCTGCTCTGCTATATTTTCATAAATCTGTCCATCTCTTTCCATAATGGTGCGGGCAAGCTCAAGTGAAGCGAAGGCACTATGTCCTTCATTCATGTGTATTACTGAAGGGAAGATTCCCAGCAAATTAAGCGCTTTTATACCGCCGACACCAAGGATAACTTCCTGCCTGATACGCATTTGCCGGTCACCTGCATACAAGCGGCTTGTTAAAACTCTGTCCTGGTCGGAATTTCCTTCGACATTTGTATCTAATAACAGCAGCAGGTTGCGTCCAACTCGGACCTGCCAGATACCCACCCAGATTTGGTAAGATTCGATATTAATTGAAATTCTAGAGGGCTGGCTATATTCGTTTTTAACCGGTTCCATCGGCAGTACATGCTCACTGGACGAAAAATAATGCTCCTGCTGCCATCCGCTGGAATCAAGTGACTGGTCAAAATAGCCAGAGGTATAAGCCAGTCCGATACCTACCATAGGAATACCTAAATCAGATGCTGCTTTAAGGTGGTCACCCGCAAGAATTCCCAGTCCCCCTGAATAAATCGGCAATGACTCGTGAACGGCAAATTCAGCGCTGAAATATGCTACAGGTCGAGCGCGTAAGGGACCTGCAAACCATGCACCCCAAACCTCACTGGCCTGTAAATATTCCTGAAGATTTTGAAAAGCCTCATCGAGTCTTCTATGAAGCTGTGAATCACGAGAACCGCGTTCAATAACATCTTGAGCAAGCCGCTCTAAAAACTCTACCGGATTGTGATTGACCTGACGCCATAAATCAGGATCTATGTCTCTGAAAACTTTTACAAATTCAGGATGCCATGCCCAATATAAATTTTTGCTTAGTTCTTTCAATTTTTGAGCTAATTCCATATTACCTCACTTAATTAATTCTTTGTAAATTCCTTCTGTTCGTTCTGCACAGGAATCCCATGTAAATTGAAATGCTGCTTTAACTCTGCCTCGCTCTCCCATCCATCGTGCGTGTGAAAAATTATTAAAAATTTCTTTTATTCCCCAGCTAATCGAGTTTGGATTATCGTAAACAATAAAGCCTTCATTATTATGACTTACAATTTCTGCCGGTCCGCCGTTTTTTGTAACTACAACAGGTTTTCCGGCGGCCCAAGCTTCAAGAACGACTATTCCGAAAGGCTCATTACGGCTGGGAACACATACAACATCAGTGCTTTTGTAAAGATTAACCAGGTCACTATCATGAGCTAAATTTCCGATAAACCTCACAGCATGTTTTACATGCAGCTGATTTGCTCGATGCTCCAATGCCTGTTTCATATGACCATCACCAACAAAGACTATCTTCGCATCCGGCCTTTGATGAAGGATTTGAGGAATTGATTCGACCAGCAGGTCCGGTCCTTTCTGAAACACCATCCTTCCTACAAATAGAATCATAGGGTCCATTGGACCAATACCATAAGTCCGGCGGCATATCGCAGGGTCGATAAAACCATCAAATTTAGAACAATTAATCCCATTGTGGACACACCTTAATTTCGAATCAGGGACCTTGTATTGTGATTTTATTTCATCACAAAGTTTTCCGCTGACGCCAATTAATCTGTCTGCACAGAAAGCTCCTTCCGCTTCAATCATCCGAACTCTTCCAGATTGTCCATTAAACTGATTATTTCCGCATCGGCCAAATTCAGTAGAATGAAGCGTGAGGAAAACAGGCCGGCCGTAATCATTCTTGACCTGCACTATTGCCTTTGCGCAAAGCCAATCATGACCATGAACTACATCGAAATGGCCTCCCTGATATGCTTCTGTCTGACGCATAAAATAAACAAAACTGTTGCCCATGTTGTTCATCTCTGTTACAAAATCCTGATTCAATTGTATAGGGCATCTATGATAATGAACTCCATCTGCGACAGAGTAAGTGCTTTGGCCTTCACCTAAACGTGTGAAAACATGAACTTCATGTCTCCTGCGATGCAAAGCGGCTGCCAGTTCTGTTACATGAACTGCGACACCGCCAACGTGTATTGAATATAAGCTTTCCCATGCAAAAAAAGCTATTCTCATTCATCATTCCCATCAACAATTCCACCAGTTCAAATCTATTTTGGGAAATATAATATCATGGGTATCTATTTCCTTGAGCTCAAGTTTCTGCGATTCATTTAATTTGTGAAGATAATGGCGGTCCTCGCCGAGTCGTTCAGCAATATCAGCCAGAATATCAAAGCGGTTTACATGCTGAACAAATCGTTTCATCCCATAATGAGGGGCCTGCCTTCTGCTGATTACAAAAGCCCAGTCACTGGCCTGTAGAAGTAATAATTCCCGTCCGGCTTTTTCCAGAATTTTCCTTATTTCAGGCTGAGTCCTCCATGGTAAATGAAATGTCAATTTTCCAAAATTCACTTCACAGTTGTATTCCATTTCCCAAAGCCATTTTAACTCGGTATTGGACCAGACACGGTGGTCTCCGCCTTCACCCCACGAGCCCGATTGCAGTGAAACCCATTTATTTGGTGAATGATTTTGCAGATATTCCTGTGACGTGCACAGGTTCACATCCGGGTCTGCATTCAAGGTCAGCAAAACATCTTCAAGAAATTTGGGGCCTTCAAACCACCAGTGACCAAAAAGCTCTGCATCAAAACATGCTACAACAATCCCCTGTTTGCCTGTTTGAGAATGGTAATCATAAAGAGCCCGCTTGACCTGGCCGCAGAAATGCTGGACATGTTCATACATTTTGCCGGGAATATCATCGGGATAATAAAGTGCTTTTTGGCCTAAATCAGATTTACGGTCAGTTATTTTCCAATATCTAAGGCCCCGCCATGAACTATGCCTTTTATGGAACTCGAGATATGCGTCGTGAGCAGGATATCCAACAAATTTACACCAGACAAGCTGGCATATTTGAGGATTCCTTACCAAAGCCGCTACATTTGAATTTTGTCCCTGTCCATTTTTAACCCATATAGCTTCATTAAACGGACTTCTCGAATTACCATTAAGAAGATGATTATCTACATAAAAATGAGATAATCCTTCATCCGCGACAAACCTTTCGATACCTGACCTCCATTTAGAATCTCCCCATGGAATAACTGGTGACCAGTTACCTTCGGGCCTGTAAGCCCCTTCCGGCAGCCAGATACCTTTGGGTTTGAAGCCAAGGATACGCTGCGAAGAATTCATTCCTGCACGCAATTGGGCGTAAATCGATGAATCTTCCAGAAGCAAAGGCATATATCCATGTGTAGCTGCTGACGTCAAAAGCTCGATGTGTCCGGCTTGTGAATGCTTTTTAAAAGCAGCAGGTATATTACCGTCTATATCATTAAACTGCTCTGCCAATTTAAGATAGAATTGTTCCCAAAGGGTTGCCAGATATGCCATATGACCTTGGCCGTTCTTTTCAAATTGCTGACGGTCGGCTCTTGCACGATCAAGATAATCAGCTAAATATTCTTGGAAACCTTCCTTGAACCGCTCCTGAACAAGCTGTTCCAGCAAAACAGGTGTTAAGCCAATTGTCAATTTAGGATTACAATTCAAAGAATCACAGCGGTCAAGCATGGATAATATAGGCAAATATGTCTCGGCCGCAGCTTCAAAAAGCCAATCCTCGCCATTAGGCCAGTCACCATGCCTTAAAACGTATGGCATATGCCCATGAAGAACAACACAAAAGCTTCCTATAGGCATCTATTATCCCACGCAAAGACCAGTAGGCTTTGAAACTTTTTCTCCACTTTGCCGTAATCTTTTACGGCAGGCACAAAGCGCATTTGTTACTTCCTCCCAATCGCCTTTAATTTTTAAATAACGCTCTTTCTGCTGCAGAGCAAAACCGTTATTTCTCTGTTTAGCATTCAAAGCCTCTAAAACAACACTTGCGGTATAATCCTCAGCAGATTCCGGCAGCATTATTTTAGCTTCTACTTCTACTTGAGTTTCATCAAAATCATTCTGGATTTGTGCTTCTGAAAGGTCATTTTCCGAATTTTGCGGAACAGGTTTTGGCAGAGATTCAGGAGAAATCTGATAGTATGTTTCAAGCGTCCGTTTAGCGATTTTCTCCCAGCTAAACCGTTCTTCGAGAAATGCTCTGCCGTTACGGCCCATTTGTCTCGACTGTTCAAAATTCGAAAACATGCGGTTAACACCCCAGTATACAGAATCGGGCCGAGGATAAATTTTTAGACCATTATTTTCATGTCGAATAAATTCATTTGGGCCGCCGTTTTCAGTAACGATGACAGGTTTACTTGCGCTCCATGCCTCAAGGACAACTATGCCAAATGGTTCGCTTCTGCTGGGAACGCAAACTAAATCGCATGATTTAAAAAGCTTTACAAGCTCATTGCCATTTCTATATCCAAGAAAACGTATCGCGTGCATAACACCAAGATGTTGTGCCCTTGCCTGTAATCCCGCACGCATTTCTCCATCTCCTACAAAAATAATTTTTGTATTAGGATAATTGCGAAGGATAACTGGAACTGCTTCAACAAGAATATCAGGGCCCTTCTGCCATGCAAGTCTGCCGCAAAAAAGTATTGTCGGGTCCAAAGGTGCAATATTGTATTCGCGTTTAATTCTTCCTGGATCCGCTTCAATATCGAATCTTTTCCAGTTAACCCCGTTATCAATTACAGACACCTTCCAATCAGGAACTTCGTACATCCACATTATTTCTTTTTTTGTGGCTTGTGATACTGCTATAACCCTGTCTGCCCAATATGTCCCTGCCCTTTCCTGATCACGAATACGTGCGGATTGTCCGTTATAAAAGACATTGCCGCACCTGTCATATTCAGTTGAATGAATCGTAAGCACAGTCTTGTGCCCTCTGCCCTGTTTAATCCATATCATCGCGTTGGCTCCCAGCCAATCATGAGCATGCACGACATCGAATTTGCCTACAAAATCTTCGACTTCGAAGAGCTTGTCAACAAAAGCCCTGCACATATTATTAACATCCTCTACGAAGTCGCGATGTCCCTGATAACAACAACGATGATAATGAACGCCATCAATGTATTCGTGAGCTGATTGCCCCGGCATGCGGCGGGTAAAAAAGTGCAATTGATGTCCTTTTGCGGCAAGCGCGGCAGCCAATTCGCTAGAATGCGCGGCTACCCCCCCAACTGCCACAGAATGAAGAGACTCCCACGCTAATATCGCAATCCTCATAAACTTTCCTTTCTAACTTTTTCAAGCACAATTTGCAAACCGCAAATCTGCAAGAATTCTCATCTTCAATTTTGACTTAGCATTTCAACTTGCTGACTAACTGAATGATAAACCGAAAGACACTTCCTTGCTGCCGCATCCCAGGTAAGATTGCGAATTTCATTCTCTGCATTAGCCCGCAGCCTGTCGGCTAGTCCCGGATTATTTAAAACATCAACGATTTGTCCTGCAAGTCGATTCACGTCCCAGAAATCAACTTTAAGTGCCCCTTCCCGCAATATTTCCCCTACCCCTGTAGTCTTCGATAATATTACAGGAAGACCCTGCTGAACTGCTTCCAAAGCAGTAAGTCCAAAAGGTTCACTTACAGAAGGCATGACATATATATCCGACATACTATACGCTTTATCAACTTGTTCACCCCTTAGAAAACCAGAGAAAAGTATTTTAGAGCCGAGCTTTTTTGCCGCTACCATTTCAATAATGTCTGGTGCCAAATCGCCCCAGCCGGCCATAATAAATTTAATATTTTTATGTTTCTCCAGCACCTGCTCGGCAGCTTTTATAAAAAATTCGGGACCTTTTTGAGAGGTAATTCGGCCCAAAAAAAGTATCACAGTTTCACGATGGTTATTGGGTCTGTGATTTATCGTTTTTGGATTAATTCCATTATGAACTACATGAATTTTATTTCCTGGAACACCGTAATAATTGGCGAGCATGCCTGCCGTATAATTAGAAACCGCTATGATAGCTGTGGCTGCTTCCATTCCCTGACGCTCTATTTTATAAACTTCATGATTTATGTACTCACCTGAACGGTCATATTCGGTAGCGTGAATATGCACGACCAGCGGTTTTTGAAGCGCATTTGATAAAGCGACTGCGGCCGGAAATGTAACCCAGTCATGCGCATGGATTACATCAAACGATTTTACTTTAACTATTTCAATGCACCGCTGTGCATATTCAAAAACTCTTTCAAGAAGATTGCCGTCATAGCCTCCTGCCTGCCCTGTCCCGAATACGCGAATTGGACGCAATTTTTGATATGGGTTTGGAAGCGTATTTGGAACCGTTCTGAAAATAACGCGTTTTAAATTTTCACTAGAAATTTGGGATTCATTTGAGCTCTTCTCAGCATTATCAAGGCTTTGAGTGTTTGTCGGAAGGAGCATTACAATATCTAAATCGAGACGCTCCATCGCACACGTCAATCCATAACAAGCTGTTCCAAGACCACCGCTTATATAAGGCGGAAATTCCCATCCCAACATCAAGACGCGCATTGCCTTTCCTTCCTTCGCCGTCAGGAAAATATTTATTTCTTAAAAAACACACAGTAGCTACTTACTTCCATGTTCCTTTTTTAGCTGGCTTTCTGCTTCGCACCAGATTTTTTCATCCTGTCCTACAGGACATCCTTTTTGGCGCCAGATTGCCCTTGCCCTCTCCTCTATTTGTTTATGAGTCAACAGAGGAGTTTTGGAAGTTTTACTTCCTGCCGGACTGCTGCTGCCTTCTGGCTTTAGCGTGCCGACTGAGGATTTGTTCTCACCTTTTTTACTCGCATTAATTTCATCAATTCCCTTACTACTTCTAGCCATCGTATACTCCTTTCCCATCATTGGTAGTGGCTTAACATTATTTAATTACAAAAACAGCGCATACAAAAGAATATGCATTATAAAAGTTAAAAGACATAGGCAAAAGGCGTAAAGGTCATTGGGAAATAACTTATTTATTACTGTCTAAAACTTTTCAAATTCAAATTAATATCGTAAAGTTTAAAATAGCTAATTTGAAGATCTAAGTTATTGGCTATATAGATGTTATGTTATTGTTGATGACGTATTCTAAAGAGGTTAAATGGCAGTATAGGCAATTTGTTTTTTTTAAAGGAATAGTGTGCAGATTGGCTCATCTGGATTACGAAAAAAGAGTGTCCCCTTTTTTGCCTTCACCGCGGAGATCGCCAAGAACGCAGAGTTTTTAAGCCACGAAGCGAACAAAGTGAGCGAAGTCCCGCCGCCTCGTTTTTCCCCCTGTGTCGTATTTTCCCCTTGGGGAAATGTTACAGGGGTGTGAATTTCGGTTAGAAATTCTGGCGGGACAGAAAGCACGAGAAAATTGCTAAATACTAAATACTAAATACTAACGACTAATTACTAATAACTAATCTTGACGCTGATTGCGCTGATTTTCGCTGTTTATCTACTGTTCAACTGTTCTACTAT
>CAYSKP010000149.1:0-2774 GCA_964431645.1 uncultured Pirellulales bacterium | reverse complement strand
AGAATTCAAGTTTGAACCTAATAGCTGTAAATATCAGTTTGCCGGATTTGGCAAAGCTTCCAATGAGACTTTATGGTTCGGAGTAAACAAAATTTGGTTAGAAGAAGGCAAAAAATGGTCAAAGCGTTTTTTATCTGAATGGGATTTTAATAAATCTCCAAGTACTAGGCTGATCGGTATTATAGATTCTCTTCCTGAAGGCATGACAGTAGATATGCAAAATCATAAAGTTTTTACTTTTGGTTCGGCAAATAGTGAAATATATGATTTTAAAACAATGAAAATTGAAACAGCGCCATATAGCGGGAATTATTTTGCAGATTTTGATCCAAATTATGGTTTACTTCTTTCGAAAACAACAATTCATTCCCCAGATGAACAAGCGCTTATTATTAAATATGATATAACTAAGGATCAAAAGATAGTAGTTGATGAAGGTTTAAGTGCCGTATGGGGACTAAACGGTGATATCTATTTTTGTGACAAGAGAAAGCAAATATGGCGGTGTTCATCAGACGGTAAGCAGCGATCATTGTTTAGTTCTGGAATTCCAAAACCTGTAGATCTCAATGTGCAGATGGAACCTCCTAAGGTAAGCAATGACAGAACTATGATTGCATTTAATTATAGCAATGGTGTTCTTAAGCCTGAAGAAGAGATAGTAGGTACAGTATTAATTGACCTACAAGAACATGAATATATAATTCTTCACAATAAAAGTTTTTCGTACAATCGAATGGGATGGCTGATTAAAGATAAAAAATAATGACTATTAATGTAGCCATGATTATGTATCGAATCTAAAATTAGTCCACAATATTATTTTAATGAAAATTCGTGGCAAAATGGTGGCAAAATGGGGACAGCAACCGTTTTTTTGAGATTGACATTATTAAACGGCAGGGATAAAATTTTATTATGCCGAGAATAGCCAGAGCCGTTGCGGTTCGGAATTCCGGTCGGAATTCCGCGAATTCCGGGGACAGCTTACTCAATTATCAGCTAAAGAACTACTGAGACAGTATTAGTCGGCATACTTTGTCCTGAAGAATTACCTGCCCTGACTTGATATTCCAGTTTTAATCCGATGGGCTGTTTGGTGAGTTTAATATCGCTGTTATAAGAAGTACCGGCTAATTGCCATTCGGACCAATTGCCGTTGAACTGTCTTCTTTCGACATTAAAGCTCCTTACAGGCCCGCCGTTATTTCTTCCTTTTTCCCAGACAAGGCAAAGCATACCATTATCACCTTGCGCGGTAATCCTTAGATTTCCAGGTGAGGCGGGTATCTCAATCTGCCGGGGCGCTCGTTTTGTTCCCCAGCCGATATAACTCAATTCAGCGGGATTGCCGCAGGTAACGACAGTGCATAATTTAATCAGGTTTTTCACCTCCTGCTGTAAATCTCTGTAGCTTTCAAGCTTGGCCGCCGCGGCGATAGCGACTTTCGATTCGGCATCGATAAGGTTAGCCGCTTGCTGCTGGAATTTAACGCGTTTGGCCTCTAAGATGGCAGCATTGCAGATGGTAAATATCTCCGGATGCTCGGTGATGCCATTTATGATATGGTCAGCTAATTCAACGAATTGGGCCTGCTGTCTTGGAATCTGCATTTATTTGGCTCCTGTATTGAGTTCGCAGTTCATTGTTCAGGTGTTAAACCTGTCTTACAGACAGTTTCGGTATTTGTGCAGGGTCGTATAACTAAGAACGGATTAAAATCCTCGCCAAATTGACCAATTTTCGCTAAGTAACGCATTGGCAGCTACTTACGAAACTAAAAATTGATTTGCAATCAGAGAAAATCACTTTGCAATCGTCGATTGTAAATTTGACACCATTGGAGGCAAATCAGTTATTTACTAAGCAGGAGTCATTTTGATGTATTGCGAGTTCATTTTTATGGCAGGCGAATTCGATTTCGACGAGTTCAAATCGTGATTTTACTTTGTCGAATTTGATGTCTATGTTAACAAATTTCAATCGATAGATATGAAGTCGCCGACACGCCAAACGCTACTTGAAAAACGACGCCGCAAATGGCGGCACCAGTCCCGTCTTACCAAAACGATTCTTGTCATTACGTTTGAAGCTCCTCTAAGCTTTGCAAGCGGGACAGGGCTTCTAATTTCCGTATAGATTGGCCATGCTGATAAAGAAAAGAAAGACGGCGGCGAGGCAGGCAAATGGGATAATATACATAAGCGTTTCGTAAGGTATTGCAAGCGCAAATGCTGTTGCCAGGGCCACAGAGAGAATACCAATTTTGCTCGATAGTGCCGCCAATAAAGATGCTGAAAAACCGACCTCTAGAGAAGAGGCGGTGATTGTCGCTGAAGAGGCCTTGGCGGATGTAGTAATGACTCCGAATAAGGCCAGCGCGATAAGGAAGTAATTTTTGCCGAAACCATGGAAGGCGAGCTGCCTTCGCAGAGATGTCTTTGCGCGGAAGAATAGCACCCGCGAGCGCAGCTCAGAGCAATTCATAATTACGCCGATTTCCCGGTAATCGAGGTTCTCGAAGCAGCGGAGGATGAGGATGTTGCGGTATTTCATTTTGAGCCGTTTCATGGCTGTAAAGACCGCGTCTGAAAGCTCTTGGCGGAGCATCTCTGAAAGGCCGTCATTGAAATCGGTTGTTGCGCGATGATGGATGTATCGGCGCTCTGTATCCGAAAGCTCAATGGCTTTTCTGCGTTTCTGGTCGCGATAATGGTGCTGGACTTTGCCCAGGGCGGTCCTGAAGAGCCATCCCCAGAAATTGTCAACGTGT
>CAYSKP010000148.1:0-7000 GCA_964431645.1 uncultured Pirellulales bacterium | reverse complement strand
AATGCAATATCTTTTCAGGTTTACCAGGCATGGATTTCACTTGAAGAGGCGAAAAGTAATATGGAGTTGGCAAAATCAGCGGTGGAGACATCTCTGGAGGGAATGCGTCTTGTAAGAAAAAGGTACGAAAGCTCGATTTCATCCCTTGTGGATTTACTCGACAGTCAATTAATGCTGGATAATGCCAGGGCGAATCTGGTTTCGAAAGAAAACGAATATCACACGGCAGCAATGACTCTTTTATATGAAAGCGGGACATTATTGTCTGAGCTGGAAATTGAAGTAGCAGGGTTTTTCTATGAAAATTAAAAAAAAGCATATAGCTTTAATTTTAATAATAACATTACTTGTTATTTTGTATTTTATTTTTGATCGGCATAAACCTGTTCGGCATACAGATGAGAATCCTGCACATGTAAACGTTAAGATTTTAACTTTAACTAAAAAAGATGTAAATGATTTCTATGAAACCGCAGGAACTATACAGGCTAAAACTATAAGTGTAATCTCCAGCCGCATTATGGGAACCATTAATGAAATATTTGTAAAGCTGGGAGACAAGGTTTCAGCAGGTCAGCAATTATTATTGATAGATGATAAGGAGTTACAACAGCAGGTAAATGCAGCTCAGGCGGGTTACGAAGGCGCAAAAAAGGTCCTGGAAACAGCGCAAAGTAATAAAGCATTGGCTGATACAACTTATAATCGATATAAACAATTGTTTGATGCCAAAGCGCTTTCCGGGCAAGAGATGGACAGAATAACCAATCAGAAGGAAGCAGCGGATTTGGAAGACAAAAGGGCACAGGCATCTGTGCAAAGCGCTGAGGCGAACCTCCATCAGGCAAAGATAAATCTGGATTATTCCAGGATAACATCACCTGTTGATGGAATTGTTACTCAAAAAAATATCGACAAAGGCAGTATGGCCATGCCAGGGACAGCGTTGTTAACCATTGAAGATGTTCGTGAATATAAAATTGAAGTCAATGTTGATGAGCGAATGGCCAATCAGTTTACTATCTCGATGCCTATAAATGTAATAGTTGACTCAATTTCAAGAACATTCAACGCTGATATAAATGAAATAGTTCCTTCAATTGACACATCATCAAGGACTTTTGTTCTAAAAGCGGTTATTAAAGATCCTAATGAAGGAAAGCTTTCGAACGGTCTTTTTGCCCGCGTTTTAATTCCGCAGAAAAAAATAAATATACTCGTTGTGCCTGAAAAAGCTGTAGTTCGCAGAGGTCAATTGGTCGGAGTATATGTTTTGGGTGAACAGGACCGTATTATTTTCCGGATGATTAGAACCTCAAGGACGTTCGGCAGCGACATAGAAGTGATTTCAGGATTGAGAGAAAATGAAAAGATTATCGTCGATGGAATCAATAAAGTTTCGGAAGGACAAAAAATCGGCAGCGATAGCTATTGAGCCGCAATAAAGGAAAATACATCGTGCAATTAGCTGGTAAAATAGCTCATACATTCATAAAATCAAAACTGACGCCGATTATTGTGTTGGTTTCTATTCTTTTCGGTGTTTTCGCTGTAATAGTTACTCCTCGAGAGGAAGAACCGCAGATAATCGTCCCCATGATTGATGTTTTCGTTTCTTATCCAGGTGCTTCCGCTAAAGAGGTTGAAGAGCATGTCACTGCACCCATGGAGAAATTCCTGTGGGAAATAGAAGGTGTCGAATACATTTATTCGACATCCCGCCCGGGCAGCAGTATGGCAATTGTGAGGTTCTATGTCGGCAAAAATATGGAGGATAGCCTCGTCAAACTTTACAACAAGCTGATGTCCAATTTTGACAAGATACCGCCGGGTGTTTCTCAGCCTCTGGTCAAACCCCATTCAATAGATGATGTCCCGACGCTTGCACTTACGCTCTGGAGCAAAAATCCAGACTATACCGGTTATGAATTAAGACGCATTGCGACACAGTTGCAAGACGATATTAAACAGGATGCAGATACAAGCGAGATTACTATCATAGGCGGACAAAAACGGCAGGTAAAAGTATATCTCGACCCTGCAAAGTTAAAGGCATATAAAACAACTCCTCTGCAAATTATGAATGCTTTAGGTCAGGCAAATTACAACCTTGCTTCCGGTACATTTCCTTCTGGTAATGAAGAGATTGTGGTTGAAACAGGCGGCTTTCTCAAAAATGCACAGGATATTGGTAAAGTCGTTATTGCTGTCACAAACGGCAAACCCGTATATCTCGATAGTCTTGCTGATATTTCTGATGGCCCTGAAGAAATTTCTAACTATGTCCTGATGAATTTTGGCAAGGGTTCAGATGAAAAACAAACCGGGACATTCGAAGCGGTAACAATTGCAATAGCTAAGAAGAAGGGCACCAACGCAACGGACCTTAGTAACCGTATACTCGAAAAAATAGATGCTCTTAAAGGTGTCGTCATTCCCCTCGATGTAAATGTCGCGACAACACGCAATTACGGCGATACCGCAAAAGAAAAATCAGACGAACTGCTTAAGCATATGTTTATCGCCGCCGTTTCGGTCACGATTCTTATTGCGATTGCCCTTGGTATAAGAGAGTCGCTTATTGTATTTGTTGCTGTTCCTGTAACACTGGCTTTAACAATACTTGTTACTTATCTTTACGGCTATACGCTCAATCGTGTAACTCTATTTGCCTTGATATTTTCAATAGGTATCCTTGTAGATGATGCAATAGTAGTTGTTGAAAACATTCATAGACATTTCAAGCTTGATGGCGTTTCGTTCGAAAACGCAATCCGTGCCGTCGATGAGGTAGGCAATCCTACTATACTGGCAACTTTTACTGTAATTGCAGCACTTTTACCGATGGCATTTGTTCGAGGCCTTATGGGTCCTTATATGAGACCCATTCCGGTAGGAGCTTCTGCTGCTATGCTTATCTCGTTAATGATTGCCTTCATCATAAGTCCCTGGCTTAGTTATAAAGTTTTAAAACATGCGCCCCAAAAACTAAAAACCGAAGAAGGCAAAAAAAGCTTACTTGACCGGCTAAATATTGCATACGAAAAAAATCTGCGATGGCTTTTGGAAAGCAGTTATCACAGGATGATTGCATTTGCTCTTGTCGCGGCGCTTCTATTTTGTGCGGTTCTTTTGCTGCCGCTTAAGCTTGTTGTTGTAAAGATGCTGCCTTTTGATAATAAAAGCGAGATGCAGGTAATTATCGATACCGATGAAGGAACAACGCTTGAGCAGACAGCCGCATTGACAAAAGAAATCGGCCAATATCTTGAAACAATCCCTGAAGTCACAAATTATCAATCATATATAGGGACATCTGGTCCTTTTAATTTCAATGGTCTTGTCCGGCATTATTTTTTAAGAACGGGCGCCAACGTTGCTGATATTCAGGTAAATTTTGCTGCAAAGGAACATAGAAAGGACCAGAGTCATGAGATTGCCAGGCATATCCGGCCGCCAATAAAAGAAATAGGAGATAAATATAATGCCAGGATTAAGGTGCTCGAAATGCCGCCCGGTCCGCCGGTCTTAAGCACCCTTGTCGCAGAAATTTACGGCCCTGATTACCAGCGCCAGATTGAAATAGCTGAGCAGGTAAAAAATATTTTTGAGCGAACTCCGGGCGTTGTGGATATTGATTGGTATGTCGAAGGCAATCAGAAAAAAATAAAATTCGAAGTTGATAAAGTCAAGGCTTCGCTTAATGGTATCTCCACGCAAGACATAAGCAGAACAATTACAACCGGCCTTAGCGGCTCAGTTGCCGGCCTTGTTCACATTGCTAAAGATAAAGAACCGGTCGAATTATTTCTTCAAACCCCTTTAGCTAAAAGGGCAAATTTACCAGATTTGACCCAATTAACTGTTCGAGGAACTGCAGGCAATATTGTCTCTGTCTCTGAATTGGTCAAAATAAAAGAAACTATTATAGAAAAGTCAATCTACCATAAAAACTTAAAACCAGTCGTATATGTGTTGGGAGAAGCAGGAGGCGAGCTTGAAAGCCCCGTATACTCAATTTTAAAAATGCAGAAAGATATAAGAAATCTGAAGCTGCCTGAAGGCTATTCGATGAGACAATATTCTACTATTCAGCCTGAGTTGACGACTAAATACGCGATGAAATGGGATGGTGAATGGCACATTACTTACGAAGTATTCCGTGACTTGGGTATTGCCTTTGCAGCCGTAATTATCCTGATTTATATAATGGTCGTCGGCTGGTTCAAATCATTCGTTACACCGCTTGTGATTCTTGCCCCTATTCCGCTGTCGCTCATTGGCATACTGCCCGGCCACGCTTTAATGGGTGCCTTTTTTACCGCTACTTCAATGATTGGCTTTATTGCCGGTGCAGGTATTGTTGTTAGAAACTCAATAATATTGGTTGATTTCGTAGAGCTGAAACTTGCCGAAGGCCTTGACCTTAAAGAGGCCATCGTGCAGGCAGGCATTATTCGCTTCCGGCCTATGCTTCTAACGGCCGCTGCGGTTGTTGTGGGCTCTTCGGTAATACTTCTCGACCCGATTTTTCAGGGCATGGCCGTTTCTCTTAGGGCAGTGGAGGTCGCGGCAACTCTGCTTTCAAGGACGATGGTTCCGGTTCTCTATTTTATTTCTAAACAGAAAAAGTAATCATTAACCTGATTGTTTTTAGTCCGCACAGGTAATATCTTCATCGTAAAGACCTAATTTATACAAAAAGGAGAAACGTATGCTTTATGTTAAGGAATCAAACAAGTCTTTCGATGAGGTCTGTAATAAAATACAGGAGGCTTCTGTCCTGAACAATTTTGGCGTCATTACTGTTATAGACCTGAAAGAAAAAATGGCTGCCAAAGGTGTTCAATTCGGACCTAAGTGCCGGATTATCGAAGTCTGTAATCCTCTGCAGGCCAAAAAAGTCCTTGAAAGCAATATGTCAATTTCTGCAGCTCTTCCTTGCAGAATATCTGTATATGAGGAAGATGATAAAGTTAAAATAGTCACCCTCAGGCCGACGTTGCTTTTAGGTATTTTCGGCAATCCCGAGCTTGAGCCGATTGCCAAAGAAGTTGAAGAGACAATGTTTCGAATAATAGATGCCGCATGTTAATAAGCTATTAACGGCCGCAAAAATCTCAAAAAACAGGCCACGAAGAAGCACAAAAGGCACAAAAATGTTTTGATTCCTTTCAAATTCTTTAGAGAAACGTTTGAAAGTTTTGGAAAAACAATTGAAACTTTTGGAAAAACATACGAAAGTTTTGGAAATATTTTGAATTTTTTCGAGATTTTTTGATGCCACCACTAAGTCTCGAAGACACTAAGTATTTTAAAATCAAGAACTTACATTTTTTTAGCCACTGATTCCACAGATTACACTGTCGAAAATTAATTTTACGAATAATGTCACTTATTCAAAGGTTGTTGCCACTTATTCAAATAAACGTGCTAAAATCCTTGTCTTTAGCAGTAAAAAGGACAGTTATTCACACTTATTCAAAGTTTTTGTGTGAGCAACATCCTCTTTTTTGAGCTAAAAATTAACTTGCCCAACTTGCCCAAGAAAAAGTGTGTGTGCTCTATTCGTGACTCGTGGCTCGTGCCTGGTGACTCATAATCTTCAGTTGTCAAAGTGCGGGAGAAAACATCTCCCTCTATATATAGGTAGATTTTAGGGGTAAAATAAGGAGTTAGGGACACGGATTTTTTTAGGGAGAAAGCTGTAAGTTCTTTGGAGACAAGGAATAAAAAAATATACTTAAAAGGGCAATATTTTTTTTCTTAACCACCAGGCGTCGCCTTCGGCTATGCCGAGGCAAGCAGAGTTTTTAAGCCACAGAGTTTACAGAGGACACAGAGAAATATAGTCACGAAAATGGATCCTCGGCATCCCTCGACTATGCTCGGGACAGCCATAAAATGGCTGCAAACATATCCCTAATGTATACCAAACTGTACCAGTTTGACCCTCGTTTGACCCCCTTTGAAAGTACTGGATTCCTGATGCTTCTGATCCAGAGGATGCAGTTCTCAGAGACCTTCAGTTCGCTTCGGGAATGATTTTTAAAAATGGGCATTTTTAATTGGATTTAAAAAACTGTTGCTGTCCTTGGTTTTACGATTTATTCCCCATTTATTCCAATCCAACATCATAGCCAAACTTAAACGTGGAATATAAAAGAGGATAAAGTACTAATAACCCGAAAATTGTTATCACTGCGATGACTTGATTTGTATAATCTGGCTTCTTATAAACAAATAAATCAAAATACCATTCGGCTGTATAGTAAAATATAAGAACAAAAGGAACTACTTTCCAATACCACCTTCTCTTCGGCTCAAATTCGAACGCCCAAAGTGACATAGAGACAAGTCCTGGAACAATAGCAATGATGCTAAATATCAACATCCATATTGGATATCCTTGGATTTTCAAATCCTGTCTAAAGCTGGATATGCTTATGGCAACCATGAAGATAATATAACAAATACTTAAAAATTGTTTCATATGATATTTCTCCAATATACCAATCATCTCCTATTCTTTTCCTTTTTTTTGTACCAATTTCCAGAATCCAGATCAAATAAATAATCCATTTCGCCTGCACTTGCTTTTTTTGCATTAAGATTTGCATCGTTAACAATTTGCCAATCCCCATTAAAGAATATAGAACGCGAAAATCTTTTTCCGAGGTTATCTGTCGTAACTTTAAAATCAAAGCGGCCATTAAAATCTATATCTACATAAACATCGCCAATCGGTTTACCTTTTATACAATTGCTATAAGATGCTTTTCTCCAGTTGCCGGAATTATCTATTGGTTCTAAGGTTAAAACAGGTTCATACTTATTTTTTAGCAAGTATAAACTGAGCTGACCCCTCTTTATGTACCACACGCTGTTAGAGAGTTATCCGTTTTTCCAATAGTGTATTGCTGAGGCGCAGGCCCCGAACAAGCCGGAGCCGAAGCAATACACGCAGCCGCGAACGCCGCGGGCGTCTTGTACTTCAAAC
>CAYSKP010000147.1:0-16486 GCA_964431645.1 uncultured Pirellulales bacterium | reverse complement strand
TCTTTCGCCCAGCTCAATTGTGTCCCGGCCGCCTCTACGGCGCTTATCAGCAATGCCTCTGTTATCTCTTCCTTGGTTGCTCCTGCCTCCAGGGCTGCCTTTATATGACTTTCCGTGCAGTGTGTGCATCGAAATGCCGATGCCAATGATAACATAAGTAATTCCCTGGTCTTTCTATCCAGCACCCCGCCTTTTTCGCACGCCTCTTTAAAGTCCTGGAAGGGCTGGCCTATTTCAGGAGAATCTAATACGTACCACGGGGTTATTTTCTCGTAATCCATTGATTTTGTCTCCTTTTACATATTTCAGGTCCAAAGTTTGTCTTTCATCAGGCATACAACCCGAATGCATCCCTGCGAATAGTAACTATACTACGGCATTGGGGATTTACGTTAAATTAGGGAAATTGCTTAATCGGCATATCGCATTTGCCTATCTTCACAAGGAACAACATTCATCGCCCTAAAAATCCATATATTTTTCAGCTAAGTCACCGCTGATAAGCAGCTTGCTGTATAATAATCTGGAAAATGCGTATTACTAAATCTTTACAGCCATTTCGTAATTGTGCCGGCGGTGCAACGATTTGAACCTGTTGTCCTCGTTGTTTAATTCCCGGCAGATTCGCCCGTAAACTTCCTTGCGGAACACGGGGACCGACCGCGGGGCATTTATTCCCAATTGGATTTCGTTACGTCTTATCCCGACAACCATAATCTCTATGTCATTGCCGACGATAATTGACTCGTCCTTGCGTCTGCTCAATACCAGCATTTGTATACTCCTTATTTTTTTTCTTTAGATATAGGCCTGACGGCAAGGCGTTGCGTTCACCGTCAGGCCCCTGTTTAGAGGAGGACGTTAATATAACTTTTCTTCAATTTTCAATTACTTCTGTCATTCCAAATATGAACTTGATAAGGAAATTACTTTAAAACTTTAAAAAAGGAAATTGGCAGAATGCTTATTTCTTATATCGCAATCACTTAGAAAAAAAAACGCTACTGCCTTTTGAAAACATTTAATTCAAACTAAACGTAGATTACGGGACAGTTTTGCTTTAAAATCACTGCGAGATATATATGGAAAGATATGTTTGTATTCACGGTCACTTTTACCAGCCGCCAAGGGAAAATCCCTGGCTCGAAGAGGTCGAACTTCAGGACTCCGCCTATCCATATCATGACTGGAATGACCGTATCACCGATGAATGCTACAGGCCAAATGCCGCCTCTAGAATCCTGGGGCCCGACCGCAAGATTATTGATATTGTCAACAATTATTCCAGAATAAGCTCCGATTTTGGGCCTACCTTAATGTCATGGCTCGAAAGGCATGCGCCTGATGTCTATAAGGGCATACTCGAAGCCGATAAAAAAAGCATGAACCGTTTTTCCGGTCACGGCTCCGCGATTGCCCATGCCTATAACCATATCATCATGCCGCTTGCAAACAGCCGGGATAAGCAAACGCAGGTCATCTGGGGTATATATGATTTCGAGCAGCGATTCGGCAGAAAACCAGAAGGCATGTGGCTGCCGGAAACCGCCGCAGATTTAGAAAGCCTGGATATACTCGCTGAAAACGGCATCAAATTCACAATTTTGTCACCCTATCAGGCAAAACGCGTCCGCAATATCAATAGTTTCAACTGGATAAATGTAGAAAAAGACCAGCTCGATACTACAAGACCTTACCTTTGCCGCCTGCATTCCGGCCGGACTATCGCGTTATTCTTTTATCATGGTCAGGTCGCCGGCGAAGTCGCCGGCGGCAGCATCCTGCAAAATGGCGAGGTCTTTGCCAAAAAAATGGAATGGATTTTCACAAATAGCGGCCATGACCACCCTATAGCTCATGTCGCCACAGACGGCGAGACATTCGGCCACCATCACCGACACACCGATATGGCCCTTGCTTATTGTCTCCATTATATTGAAAGCCATAAGCTGGCCAAACTGACCGTCTATGGCGAATATCTCGAAAAATTCCCGCCAACAAACGAGGTCGAAATTTTCGAGAACAGCTCATGGAGCTGCTCGCACGGCGTGGAAAGATGGAAATCCAACTGCGGCTGCAATGTCGGACGTTACCCATCTGGTAAACAGCAGTGGCGGGCGCCTCTTCGCGATGCGATGAACTGGCTTCGCGACCGCCTGGCCGAAGTATATGAAAGAAGAATGAAACAGTTTGTCGCCGACCCATGGCAGCTTAGGGACAAATACATATCACTAATAAATGACAGGTCAGCCGAAAACGCCGAAAAATTTATCACAGAAAACGCGGGCAGCGGGTTTGATTTTGGTGAAAAAGTCATTTTCTTGAAATTACTCGAGCTGCAGAGAAATTCGATGCTGATGTTTACAAGCTGCGGCTGGTTCTTTGACGATATCAGCGGTATAGAGACCATCCAGATAATGCAGTATGCCTCACGCGCGATACAGCTTGCCAAGGAAATATATGAAAAAGATTTTGAGCCGGATTACGAAAATATTCTGGTCAATGCCCCCACCAGCCTCAAAGACCTGCATAACGGAAAAGAAGTCTACGAAAAATTTATAAAATCGGCCAGCGTGGACCTCAACCGTGTGGCCGTGCATTTCGCCATCAGTTCAATATTTACAGACCACCCGAAGGAAGAAACAAGTATTTATTGCTATTCCGCCAAAACGGCCATTTATGACCGCATAGAGGCTGGTATCCAGGTCATTGTCACCGGCAGGGCCACAATCAAATCCGAAATCGTCCTCGAAGAATATACCGTTGATTTTGCTGCTATGGACCGCGGAGATCCCTACCTGCTTGCCGCGGCAAAAGGCCGGATGTCCGATGATTTATTTTTTGCCATACAGCGTGACTTGAAAGGCGCTTTCTTGAAAGGTGATACAAATGAGGTGGTCCGCCTTATGAACGTTGCCTTTAGCGGCTATAGCTATTCGCTGTGGCACCTGTTTAAGGATGAGCAAAGACATATCCTTAACGAGCTGCTCAATACTACATGGATGGAGATTGAGGCATCATTTCGCCATATTTATGAGCATAACTATTCCATTATGCAGGCGATGCGCGGCATGAATATCCCCCTGCCCAAGGCGCTGTCGGCCCCGGCCGAATTTATAATTAATGGTGACATTTGCAAATTAATCCGTAACGAAAATACTGACCTCGACCGTCTTAGGATTCTCGCCGATGAGGCATCGAGGCTCTCACTTGAGCTCGATAAGGCCACCATTCAGTTCGAGGCAGGCAGAAAAGTTAATCAGCTTATGGCCCAATGGGAAGAATGGCCCCAGGATGCAGATATACTCATGTCCATTGAAGCAATCGTGCGGATTTTAATGACACTTGTTTCAGACCTTAACATTCAAAAGGCGCAGAATATTTTCTTCGATATAAGCAAACAAACATACCCCGATATGAGCAAACGCGCCCAATCAGGCGATGCCGCCGCACAAAAATGGGTTGACCATTTCACTAAGTTGGCGCGATATTTCGGAGTTAGAATTCAATAGTGTCCCCGAATAATAAAAAAATCGAAAAACGTGCCGGCGGCCTGCTCCTGCATGTAAGTTCGCTGCCCTCCAAATACGGCATTGGCGACTTGGGCCCTGATGCCTATAAGTTTGTCGATTTCCTGGTCCGTGCAGGGCAAAGTTATTGGCAGATGCTGCCTTTAACACTTCCAACTCTCAAGATAAACCCCTATTCGCCTTATAACTGCATCTCTGCCTTTGCGGGCAACACCCTGCTCATCAGCCCGGATTTTTTATATCGGGATAACCTGCTTACAAAAGAGCAGCTTTTAAAATGTCCCCGTCTTGATGATTCCAGAATCGATTTCCCGAAAGTCATCTCTTATAAGCATAAACTGTTCAATTACGCTTATCAGCACTTCAAGAATTCCAGGCCTGCAGATTACGATAAGTTCATTTCCGATAATTGTGAATGGCTCGATGATTTTGCACTTTTTTCCGCCCTGCGTAATCACTTTAAGCGGAAATTATGGTGCGGCTGGCCCGCGAAACTGCGTGATAGAAATAAAGCCGCTCTTAAAGATGTAAAAAACATATTTCAGGATAACATCAGCAAAGAAAAATTCCTTCAATACATTTTTTTCAAACAATTCGCCGCTCTCAAGGGCTATTGCTCCCAAAAAAATATTAAACTAATTGGTGACATCCCCATTTATGTCTCCCTCGATAGCGCCGATGTATGGTCTCATCCCGAAATTTTTAAATTAACCAAAAACAAACGTCCGCGATTTATCTCCGGTGTCCCGCCCGATTACTTCAGTAAAACCGGACAGCTTTGGGGAAACCCCATTTATGACTGGAACAAACTTAAAAAAACTCGCTATGACTGGTGGCTGCGGCGTATTTCTCAAAATCTTACAATTTTCGATGTTCTCAGAATTGACCATTTCAGGGGCTTTTTCGCGTATTGGCAGGTCCCTGCAGGAGCAAAGACTGCCAAAGGAGGCAAATGGGTCAAATGTTCCTATGAAGATTTTTTCAAAATCCTCTTCAAACAATTCGACCGCCGCCGTCTCATAGCCGAAGACCTCGGCCTTATCACCGATGATGTCATATCGTTTATTAAAAAACATCATCTCACCGGAATGCGCGTGCTGCAGTTCGGTTTCGATGACCCCGCCCAAAACCCCCATTTCCCTGCCAATCACGAAAAAAACACAATCGTTTATACCGGCACTCATGACAACAATACCGCCGCCGGCTGGTTTACAAAAGATGCACTGCCGCAGCAGAAAAAGATTCTCTTTAATTGTCTCGGCCGCAAGGTCCGGGCAAACCAATTTAACTGGGAATTTATAAAGCTCGCCCTTTCATCCCCCGCCAATCTCGCCATAATACCGGTGCAGGATTTATTAGGTCTAAACCATTCAGCCCGAATGAATCTTCCCGGCACAACAAAAAAGAATTGGCTCTGGAAGCTCAAAATTGGCCAGCTCACCACCCAAATCGCCAAAAAACTGTCAAAACTCAGTAAAATAGCCCGCCGAAATGGCGGGCAATATGGCCATTTTGAGCATAAAAACTAATGATTTTCGATATGTTTTTTATTTAAACAAGCTGCCCGGCCTAAAAACCGGGCAGCTTTGTTTTAGCCTTGACTCATCAGCCGTTTTTTCGTAAAATATTACTATTCGGGGATAAGGGGTGTTTTTTTGAAGAGAGGCCTACGATGAAAAGGACAGCATTAATCATTTCAATTTTATCATTAACATTTCTCAGTAATGCATTCGCGGCCAAACTCGCTTCATTAAAAGTCATCGATAAAGACTATTTAATGGTCTACTTCAAAGATGGCGATGTGGAATTCGTCGATGACGGCCTTGGCTCCACTGCTTTCACGGGAGATCATGATACAGCCAATAATTATAAGGTGCTGTATGGAACCGCTCTTAATACGACAAACGCCGTCAATACAGCAAACTGGACAATCAAATGCGCCTCTGACTCAAATTACGGAACAAGCGGCCTAAATCCATCCAATTGCTACCGCAAATCAAAGCTTAATGGTATGGCTGAAATGGATTGGTCCGGCAGTGACTTCATTTACGATTACACAATGGAGCACACGATTTATATCAGATTGCCTTATCCGATGGGGCAGGGAAAGACATATACCATTGAGATAAACGCAAATACGAACTCTGACGTATTAAGCCGGGGACTCACTTTCGATATTTTCAGCAGCCGCTCGGAGGCAATTCATACGAACCTAGTCGGCTATCTGGCGGATAGCTCCGTAAAAGCCGTCGATTTGTTTACATGGATGGGTGACGGCCTCGCGCGTGACTACTCGTCGTTTGTCGGTAAAAAGGTCTATATATATAACGTCAATACTGCCGCTTCACAGCAGGTCGGAACTGTTCAATTTTGGATGGCGAGTTCCAATAATGACGTGGGCTGGCATAACTTCTCCATGTCAGATGTCTGGACGGCCGATTTTACCGGATTTAATACGCCGGGGACATATCGAATAGCGATAGAAGGCGTAGGCTGCAGCGAGGATTTCGATATTAAAAATGACGCTTATTTTGAGCCGTTCAGGCTCAGCACACTGGGCTATTTCTATATGCGAATCGGCCAGAATACAAATTATCCCGGGATGCCGGTACCTCGCAGGCCTCTTTATATCCCCGGTGTCTCACCATCAAGCACAAGGGTATATATAACTGATATGTCCCCAGTTCATCCTGATTGGGCCACTTTTTCAAGCGGCGGCGATGTGTGGGACAAAAGAGATGAATGGGCCGCCTATTCAACTGGCAGACAGAACAACAATGCCAGAGGTGGACATTCCGACGCGGCCGACTGGGACAGGCACCTCGGACATATTTCAGACATTTATGATATGCTCCTGCCCTATCTTCTTACTGATGGTAATTTACCTGAAGACAACCTCCAAATCGCCGAAAGCGGCAACGGCATCCCTGATATTCTTGATGAGGCGAAAAATGAAGTCGATTTCTGGCTGAATCTCCGCGATGGTGATGGGTACAGTCACGGACTCAATAATCCTAACGGCAGTAATATCCTTTACCAGGCCGGAAATACACCAATAGCGGCCTGGGCAAGCGCCGCAAATGCTTCAATGCTGGCCAACTGTTTTATGATCGCCGGAAACGATGCCAATAAAGATTACTACACCACTGCCGCGATTACCGCCTATAATTACGCCTCAGCTCTGCCCGACCAGATGCTTACCGCCACTGTGAATATCGGTGATTATGACATCAGGGGACGGGATTTAAAAATGATGGCCGCGGCGTTTCTCTACAACGTGACGGGAAATACCGCTTATGAAGATATGCTCAATTCACTCTGCGAAATTACATCAGACACTTCGACTGTTATTGGTTCCGGTAAGTACCAGCTTTGGTCGTGCGCAGGCTATCTCAAAACTACTCGGACAGTCCGTTATCCGACACTATTCAGCAGGATGAGAAACTCCGTAATCAATGAAGCCAAAAACGTTGAATCGAATAATACTGCCAGCCGGCCGAGCCGCAGGGCTGCCGACAATGCCATGGGATACTGGAAAACCGCGCAAAATGTGCAAAGATGTATGGTCGGCCATGCCGTTACCACCAGCCCCACCGATAAATCAACATTCGAAAATGCAATGGTTCTCGAGGCGGACTGGGGGCTTGGACGAAATTCTCTCAATATCATTTATATGACGACTGCATCCACTAATCTTGAAAATAAGCGCAGTATCGAAAACTGTTACACCACCGGCCGCGATGATGGTTTCCCCGGCGTGCATCCCGGCCATACACCCTATTTAAATACCCAGGACTGGTACTGCGGTATGATTATGGGATGTCCCGGCTGGATGACTTCTAAATGTTACCCTGATTTCGGGGATTACCAATCTGCCGGCTGGCCGAAGGCGGAAGCTTATTTCAATACCAGATATGTCTGGGCCCATTCGGAATTCACGCCGCGCCAGACTATGCGGGGTAAAGCCGCCCTTTATGGCTATTTATATGCTTTATATAATAATGATACGGAGGCACCTTCAGTGCCGACAGGACTTTCGGCTGTGCCGGGTAATCACGTTGTAACACTTAACTGGGACGACAATTCCGAAAGTGATGTCAATGGCTATAATGTGTATCGCGCAACGGTTTCAGGCGGCCCATATACAAAGCAGAACCCCTTGCTTTTAAGCGACTCGAATTACACTGATAGCAATGTCACCAACGGCACAACATACTACTATGTCGTAACGGCGGTAGATATGTCCGCCAACGAATCCGACAATTCAGCCCAGGTATCTGCCACACCATACGCCGATACGACGCCGCCCGCAGTTCCAACAGGACTATCTGCAGCGCCGGGACAAGGGACCGTATCGCTTAACTGGAACGATAATGGCGAAGGCGACCTGGCCGGTTATAATATTTATCGTTCGACCGTTTCTGGCGGCCCATATACGAAGCAGAATGGCCCTCTGTTAACCAGCTCGGCCTATATCGACAACAATGTTACAAACGGCACGACTTATTATTATGTTGTAACAGCAGTAGATGCCTCCACTAACCAGTCGGGCTATTCGAGCCAGGTTTCAGCAACGCCCGTTAATCTGCCTCCCGCAGCGCCTACGGGTTTATCTGCAATAGCGGGCAACGGGACAGTATCGCTTAACTGGAACAACAATGGCGAAAGCGACCTTGCCGGCTATAACATTTATCGCTCAATAACTTCCGACAGCGGCTACGTGAAGCGAAACGGTTCACTTTTGACAAGCTCCGATTACGTTGACAACACTGTCACCAACGGCACGACATATTATTACGTTGTTACCGCCGTAGATACGGGGTCTATTGAATCAGCGTATTCAAGCCAGGTCTCGGCAACACCCAGTCCCACCGCGGGCCAAGACCCCTATCCCGGCCCGAATCCCCACCCAATCCCCGGCCGTATAGAGAGTGAAAACTACGACTCAGGCGGCGAGGGATTCGCCTATCACGACACTACAAGCAGCAACAGCGGCAATCAATACCGCACGGATAACGTGGACGTAGAAACGTGTGGCGAAGGCGGTTATAACATCGGCTGGATTGAACCCGGCGAATGGCTTGAATACGTCGTCAACGTCGCCTCACCGGGAACATATAACGTCGAGCTGCGAGTGGCGTCCCAAAGCTCAGGAGGCACTATGCATATTGAGTTCGGCGGCGTTAACGTAACCGGCACAGTGAGTATCCCCTCAACCGGCGGCTGGCAAACCTGGACAAGTGTATTTGTCAGCGACGTCGTTTTAAGCGCAGGGCCGCAGATTATGAGGATTTCTATGGATTCGAGCGGCTGGAACTTCAACTGGGTGGAGTTGACAAGCACGGTTGATATCCCCCCGGCGGCGCCGACGGGCCTGTCGGCTTCCGCGTCAGACGGAATGGTTACGCTTAACTGGAACGACAACACCGAAGGCGACCTTGACGGATATAACGTTTATCGTTCGACAACACAAGGCAGCGGCTACGTCAAACAAAACGGTTCGCTTTTAAGCGCCTCGAATTACACCGACAACAGCGTCACAAACGGAACTACTTATTATTACGTTGTTACCGCCGCAGACACAGGGACAAACGGTTCAGTGTATTCGGGCGAGGTGTCGGCCACGCATAAACTCATTACTAATATTGAAATCCTCGGATCGTGGGTTCAGGGAACAAGTCATCCGAAAGAAATCGGAACAAACCGGGCCCTGATTTTTGTCGAACACGCTGAACACGGCCAAACGATTTTGAATTCCGTTATATACGGCGGGCAGGCAATGACAAAGGTCGTCGATATTAACGTCGGCACCGGCACACGCGCGCATGTCGCGGCGTTTGTCCTCAATGAAACGGGCATAGCTGCCGCGACAAACAATGACTTTGTTGTCAACTGGAGCGCAACACCCGGCACAGTCGGATATTCCAGTGTGTTTCTTGGCAACGTTGACCAGATGAATATTGTCGGTCCAAACGATAGTAACGCGACAACGACACTGGACCCGATAACGACCGATCCTCTTTCAACAAGCGACGGCGATATGGTGATTTTAGCAGCGACCTGCGGTAATTCCGGCACATACACGCTCAGCAGCGGTTTCACTGAAGGCATCGACCAACAGATAAATTCGACAGCCACGGGTGTAACGGGGCATAAGCTTGCAACCGGCGCCCAGGAGACGCCAAGCGCGGAATACTCTGCTTCTATCAATCGGCACGTAATTATCGGATTTGTGGTCAATGCTATGCAAGCGCCTGGTTATTCAAACTGCAGCGAGGTTTTGGCAGCGGGCCATCGGCTTGCCGCGGACATATATGATACAGGTGATTGTTACGTGGACTATTATGACCTTGAAACATTCGCCGATTATTGGCTCAACGACACCTGCACCGGGCCTGACAATTGTCACGGTGCAGATTTCGAGACGGCTGACGGTGCGGTTAATTTGTTCGATTTCAGTAATTTAGCGAATCAATGGATGACATGCAACGATCCCGAAGACCCCGAATGTCCGCCGAACTGGTAGTTTGGGGCTCATTCAGAAACAGTTGAAACTGATTACCGCGCCTTGAAACAGCTTCTCAAAACCTAACCCAGAGGCCAACGGAAGATATTTTTTTCACTCATGATTATTGTTGATATTGCCGCAATCCCTTGGTTGATATGGTGTTACGAATCACTTGACTATTTGGGCAAGATTCAGTAAAATAGTATTATTCGGGGGTTAGGTGAGCTTTTTTTTGAAGAGAGGCAAACGATGAAAAAGACAGCATTTATCATTTCGATTTTATTAACGATTTCCAGTACTGCATTCGCATCTAGACTTGTCACCTTAAAAGTCATCGATAAAGACTATTTAATGGTTAACTTCAAAGACGGGGATGCCTGTTTCATGGAGAGCTGCCTGCCGCCCAACGCCTATACAGGTAATCATTATTATGGCTGGGATTGGATCGCAAGTTACGGAACTGCACTTAGCACAACAAATGCAGTCAATACGAACAACTGGACCATCAAGTGTTCCGCCGATCCCAACTACGGTGCCTCCGGCCAGCACCCATTAAATTGCTATCGCAAATCAAAACTCACTGGTATGTCTGAAGGTGAATGGGACAGTGGAATACCGCCGTATGGCGATTTCGTTTACAGCTATACTATGGAACATACAATTTATTTAAGATTGCCCTATCCGCTTTCAGAGCCAAATACATATACCATTCAAATAGCCTCCAATACAGGTACCGACACCACATCCAAATCACTGACCTATAATATTTTTAACTGTCCCTCAGAAGCAATTCACACAAACCTCGTCGGCTTCCTTGCTGATTCAAGCATTAAGCCCGTCGATTTGTATATCTGGATGGGAGATGGCGGCGCGCGTGACTACTCAAGTTTTGTCGGTAAAAAGGTTTACATATATAACGTCAACACTGGCGCCAGTCAGCAGGTGGGCACTGTTGCATTTTGGAAAACAAGCCCCTCCGGCTCGGGCAGTGACGTGCATTATTTCAATCTAACTATGTCAAGTGTCTGGAAAGCAGATTTTACCTTTAATACCCCCGGCACATACCGCGTCGCTATCGAAGGCGTCGGCTGCAGCGAAAATTTCGAAATCAAAAAATATGCCTACTTCGAGCCCTTCAGGGTGAGCACCATCGGCTATTTCTATATGCGTATCGGCGAAGATTCTAATTACACAGGAATGCCGGTCCCCCGCAGGCCTCTGTATATCCCCGGTGTGTCACCGGCAAATACGAAGGTTTATATAACTACTTTGTCACCTATTCATCCGGACTGGGGCACTTTTGATGACAGTGATCCCTGGGACAAAAAAGATGAATGGGCCCCTTATTCAACAGGCAGACAGAATAATAACGCCTATGGCGGCCATTCCGATGCTGCCGACTGGGACAGGCACCTCGGTCATGTCATTAACATTTATGATATGCTCCTGCCCTATATCCTCACCGATGGCAGATTAAATGATGATAATCTCCAAATCGCCGAAAGCGGCAACGGCATACCTGACCTTCTCGATGAGGTACGAAACGAAGTTGATTTCTGGCTGAACCTGCGCGACGGAAACGGATATAGCCACGGCCTCAATAATCCTAACGCCTACAATGTCCTCTACCAGGCAGGCAACACTCCGATGGCGGCGTGGGCAAATGCGGCTAACGCCTCGATGCTCGGTTATTGTTTTATGCTCGCCGGAATCAATGATTTGAAAGATTATTACACGGCTGCCGCTACTACAGCTTACAATGAGGCTAACAGCTTACCCGACCAGATGCTTAATGCCTCGCAGTATTTCGGTGGTATAGTAATCAGGGGAAGGGACCTCAAAATGACGGCCGCTGCCTTTCTCTACAACCTTACCGGTGATACCGTTTATGAAAACATGGTCAATTCATTGAGTGTAGCTACATCAGACAGTTCAACGATAAGGGATACCGTCAGCAATCAATGGGACCAGCTTTGGGGGACTGCAGCTTATCTAAAAACCAAGCGAACAGTTCATTATCCCACCTTATTCAGCAGGATGAAAAATTCAATTATTAGTGAAGCAAAAAACAGGGAGTCAAATTATACAGCCACACGTCCGACCCGCAGGGCTACAGACGATAGCTTGGGCTGGTGGAAGACCGCACATGATGTCCAGAGGTGTATGGTTGCCCACTCTGTCGCGACTCTTCCTGCCGATATTAATTTGTTTGAAAATGCTATGGTCCTCGAAGCCGACTGGGGACTTGGACGCAATAACCTCAACATGATTTGTATGACCACTGCCTGCACTAACCTGGCAAATAAACGCAGTGTTGAAAACTGCTATACTACAGGCAGAAATGACGGCTACAAGGGCGTGCATCCCGGCCATACGCCCTATTTCAATATTCAGGACTGGTGGGATGGAATGGTTATGTTCATGTCAAGCTATCTGACTAATAAATGTTACCCTGCTTTCGGCACAGATCAAACTGGCTGGCCAAAGACGGAAACTTATTTCAATACGAGATATATTTTCTCTAATGCGGAATTTACTCCGCAGCAGACCATGAACGGCAAAGCGGCTCTCTACGGCTATCTTTACGGCCTGTATAAAATCGCCGCCGATTACGATACCGATGCAGATGTCGATACGCTGGATTTGGATGCCTTCTGCAATAGCTGGCTCAAAGTCCCCGGCAATCCCGGTTACGACTCCCGCGCCAATCTCTACGCCGACGCATCCGGCAGAGTTGACTCTTTTGATTTCGCGGCATTCGCTAACTCATGGAGAAAATAATTAAGAATTGAAAATTCGAACGGATATTCTAAAGCAGTAATATATTTCTAAATTCTAACTTCTAAATTCTAAATTAGATTCTTATCCTACCACAGCATCCGCCTGATTTGCGGCAACTTCGTACCCATCCATCAGCTCATCGATAAGCTCTTTGACACTAACAAGCTTGTCAACCCTATAGACATTAGCCCCCGCGAATGCAAATCCGTGTGCCAGGTCGCCCTTCTTTGCGTTGGTCAGCGCCCTTGCAATGCAATACGGAACAGTTCTGAATTCGCAGGTTCGCAGGCATTTCCAGGGACATAAAAATTTTTCCTTCCCCCCCGCCGCCACCCTGTCGAGAAAATCGCATCGTATCGCCCTTCCCGGCAAACCTACAGGGCTATCGATAATGATGATGTCCTCTTTAGAGCTGTCCAAGTATGCCTGCTTGAATTCATCGGATGCGTCGCATTCGTAAGTCGCTACAAATCTCGTCGCCATCTGCACGCCGGCTGCGCCCATCTGCATGAATTTATAGATATCCTGTCCCGTGTATATTCCCCCTCCGCAGACGACCGGAATATTTCTGCCGAACTGCTGCTCATACGGCTTTACCGCCGCAATCACATCCGGCACTATCCTTTCAAGCTGATAATCGGCCGCCCCGATTTGCTCCTTTTTAAAGCCAAGGTGACCTCCCGCCATCGGCCCTTCCACAATCACCGCATCCGGCACATGTTTAAAATGCTTTGCCCACGTCCTGAAAATCAGGTCCGCCGCCCTGCCCGAAGATACTATCGGAGCGAATTTCGTATGCAGACTGCCAAGGTTATCCAGCGGCAATGTATGAGGCAGCTTTATAGGAAGCCCTGCCCCCATAAATATAATGTCCGCCTTCTCATCCACCGCGCACTGAACTATTTCATCGAAATCCCCGATGGCGACCATTATATTGACGCCGATAATGCCGTTGGTTTTTGCCCTTGCTGCTGCCAGTTCCCTTCGAAGTGCCCGCTTATTTGCTCCGCTGTAATTGGTGTTCCAGTCGCTTTCGAATTGCCCTATTCCGGCCGTGGCGATTACACCGATTCCACCTTCATTTGCTACTGCTGATGAAAGGCTCGATAAGGAAATGCCTACTCCCATTCCTCCTTGAATTATCGGAACTCTGGCTTTAATGTCCCCTATGGTCAGAGCGGGTATTTTTTCATATCTTGCTATAAATCACTCTTTTCATCATCGATGAAATCCAGATTTTTTCATTGTATGCTCTATCGGCTGATGCTCCGGCTTTTAAAGAGTGTTTTTCTCTAAAGTAGTGCAAAAGCAAAAAAAGCAAAAACTTTCAATCCCTTTATAGTTTTTTATACGTTCTTCACTAATATTTTTTTCAAACTCTACACTATTGCCCGCCAGTTTTCAATTTAAATTCTGTTTACCGAACTTTTTATTTTATTTGTCATTCACTTCTTAATTTTAAATTCAATTTTTTGTTTTCGCTGCTTGGCTTGTGTCCCGCGCATGCCCGTTTGGCATCCCTTATACGGGAAGCCGGAACCCATCTTGTGGCACGGGCTTCCAGTCCATCCTGAGCTTGTCGAAGAGCCCACGATTGTCATTCCGAGCAAAGCTTGCCCCTTAAGGCAAAGCGAGTTGAGGAATCTAATTCTGTCATTTTGAGTGCCTAAGAATTTCTTCTATTCTCTTTTACTTGAATGTTAGTGTAATTCGTGTTAAATTTATGGTTATGAAATTTCATCATATAGGTATTCCGACTCAGACCCCAAGACAAGGCGAAATCTATGACAGCAAATATAAGCTTTGGCTGGTCACAAGCGATAAAAGCCCTTACAGTATCGAATGGCTTCGCTATGAAAGGGATTGTCCCTTCCCTCAGTTGATTAAAACCGTCCCTCACGTCGCTTTCGAAGTGGATGATATCGATACGGCCGTAGAAGGCAAAAATATCCTCATCGCTCCCGTTTATTTAAACGATTCCCTCAAAATGGCCTTCATCGAAGATAACGGCGCACCGATAGAATTTTTACAATTCATAAAAATATATAATCAGTCTTAAGCATCCAACTACGGCTTCCGCCTTCTTGCCGCAATCATCGCACCAAAACCTAAAAGTAATAGTGTTACAGGTTCCGGAACTTCTGTTGCGATAAAAACGGGTGTATTAAGACCTGAAGCAAAGATACTTGAATTTCCAAGAGAATCTAATTTCATGACAGAGCCGTTTCCGGGGGTGGCAGCATAAAGATTAAAATGACTATCGAAGGCCAGCCCGTGAGGATAACTTAAGCCGCTTGCAAAAAGAGAGCCGTTTCCTAATGAATCGTATTTAAATATCGAGCCGCCGTTGTAATTTGCTGCGAAGAGATAACCTTGATTGTCAAAAGCAAGTCCCACAGGGCTATCTAAACCGCTTGCAAAAATTGAGCTGTTTCCAAGGGAATCCAACTTTACAATTGTTCCTGCCGAATAGCTGGTTACATAAAGATTATTGCTAATATCAAAGGCCAAGGCCTGCGGTCTGGACAATGACGCAATGATTGTTTCATGACCTGATAAATCAAATTTGCTTATTGTGCTGGCGCTGTAACTGGCTGCATATAGAAAGCCCTGGCTGTCGAAAGCAATACCGCTGGGAGGATTTGAAGTATTGGCAAATGTAGTATAACTGCCGTTTGAATTGAATTTCAAAATCTTTCTATCGGCAGTGCCGCAATAAAGATTGCCGCTGCCGTCCATTGCCATCGCAAGGCCGTCAGGGTAGGACAATCCCGATGCAAAAACAGTTTTATTTCCCGCCGAATCTATTTTTGAGATTGTGCCGTCCAGGCATGAAACATAAATATTATCTGCATAAACCAAGCTGCAGGTAATCAGAATGACTGCTGCTATGATAATTTGCATTTTATGTAATTGGTTTTGAAGCGTTCTCATTTTTTCTTCTCCTTCTAAATTAATGAACAGGCTTTATGCGCACAATGCGCAGAAATTCTTTAAATGCGGAATTATCGAAACTCTCCTTCTGTTTTTCCCATTCTCTTATCCTTCTTTGTCCTTTTCCCCCCTCCAAAAAGACAAATTTATTGTATCTTTTTCCAAGACTCAAATCAAGCTGAATTGTTACGCTCAAAAAGGGTAGGAAATTCCGGGGACACCATATAATGGCACTAACTAAGGAAATTTGAGTCAAAAAGAAGGTGTTCTTTAATGACGAAATCATTTAAATTTCCTCTGAAAGGCGTCTTTTATACATGATGAAACGCTGAAAAACGCTTAAGTTATTGCCATTAGGGACACCATACTTATTTCCTAATTCGAGGCAACTAATCTTCTCTTAAAATTCAGTGTTAATGGGTAATCTGCGTTGCAACTTTCGCAAAAAGCGCGCAAGCCTTTTTCCCCTTAATCCCAAAAAAATAATTTTTTTTTATTTTTCGTCCCTTTCTTCTTACCACTTGTCTCTTAAGCACTTAGCTGCCCTGAGCATTTTTATCGAGTATCCAGGTTCTAGAATCTAGTATCAAAATTCGTCAAAAGCGCGCAAGTTCGCGCCAATTATAGAGCGGCTGTGTTTGAGCTCAACTGTTTTTTTAAGTATTTTCGGGACGCCATAAGGTTTGATTCCGAATCATAGTGTTAAGGATTGTGAGTAGTTTTCGCATACAGG
>CAYSKP010000146.1:0-6115 GCA_964431645.1 uncultured Pirellulales bacterium | reverse complement strand
CTGGTCATTACGGACGGTATATTTGGGGTCGTTGATTGTCTGAATTATATTAATGATGCTGGGCATGCCGGAAAGCCGGTCGAAAATCACCCGGTCACAAACGATAGCAGAAAGCAGAATTGGAGCAATTTCATCCATCGTGATTTAGATCCTCTAAAAATCGTAATCAATACACTGACTCACACTGACGAAAACACTGACTAACACTGACAAAATGATGGGCTAAAGCCCATCCTACAAATTAATCTTTTTTAAGCATTGAGATTAAACGCTGAAGTTCGCCGTCTTTCATGTGATAGCAATGTTCAGTATCGGGAAAGCTTCCCTGGCGGACCTGTTTTGAGTATTCGGCGAAGGCGGCGATTGCGGCATCCCCAATATTGGCGAAACTCTTTGTGAATTTGGGTTTGTGTCCCATAGACAGGCCAAGGATATCCGGGGCGATAAGGACCTGGCCATCGCAATATGGCCCTGAGCCGCAGCTTATTACGGGGACATCGGATTGCTCTGTAATAATCTTCGCGACTTCCGAGCAAACGCCTTCCAAGAGCAGAGACACCGAGCCAGCTTCAACCATTTGCCTGGAAAGGTCAATAAGCTGAGCTGCCATTTCAGCATTAGAGGCCTCGGCCTTGAACCGGCCTATTCTGCAGATATTCTGCGGCCGGATACCGATATGCGCCATTACCGCCATGCCGGCATCGTTGACAGCCTTTATGATATCGAGATAGGCACTTGAGGCCTCTATTTTTATTATCTGGGCGCCGCATTCGGAAGCGAATCTGCCGGCGTTTTTAACAGCCTCGGCAACTCCTACCTGATAAGACAAAAAAGGCATATCAGCTATAAGGCATATATCCGGCGCAGCCCTGCGGACGGCAGAAGTGATAGCAACCATAAAATCCATTGTGGCGGGTAAGGTAGAATCATGCCCAAGTAAAACCTGCGCGGCAGAGTCGCCTACCAGTATCATTTCTATATCTGTTTTGGCAACAAGCAAGGCGGTGGTATAATCATAACAGCTGACAAGGACGGTTTTGCGCCCCTGTTTTTTGGCTTCAAGCAAATTGGTTATCGTGATTTTTCCTGACATAAGGATTCCCGGATAAAATAACAACCAATCAGTTAAAATATAATGAACACGCAAAGTTATCAAGCGTAATTTTTTTTAGTTTAAAGGAAGATTTAGGGGTTTTTTCAGCTGGAAGCGGAAATATTTAAAAATACTCTTGAATCTTTAAGGTAGGAAATGTGTAGTTATGTCTAAAATTCCTCTAAAGAAAATAGGGGTATTGAGGCGATTATAATAAAGAATATGCGATAAGAGGATATAAAAAAAATGTAATTTTCCTAAGCTTTTCATCACCCTCCTCCGAAGCCAGGTTCTAAAATTTGGAATCTGGCTTTTTTTATAGGTACTTTCAAAATAGACAATTAATGTCTCGGTACATCTGTTAATATGGGTAAACGGCTGTCTTGGGCATGATGAAAGGCGTTTAGCTATTTGGTATTAAAAATTTAAAATATATCTGGCCATTTTTGGGGGTTTGCCAAGGATATCCGTAAAATACCCGATTAAAATTTTATGGGTCTGCTTAAGAACAGTTTCGCTATTTGAATCGAGGGACTTAAAATTAGTCAGGCATTTTACGATATCGGCGGAGAGAAGGATTTTGTCGAAGAATATCCCCTGGCAATCTTTGCAAATCAGGCCCTTGGCATTATTGCTGAAATAAATTTCAGGCCATTTTGGATCGAACTTACTCCTGCAGTTGACACAGAATTCAAAAACAGGATGCAGACCAATTTCGGTTAAAAGCATCAGCTCAAATATAATAAGATTAGAGATAATTTTTTTATTTATATCAGTTGAGTTTTTTAACTGAGAAGCCTGATGAATGAAATTAAATAAATTATCAAACAGGCCGGGATGAGGGTCATAGTCAGTTACCAGAAGATTGGTAATTTCCGCGGCAAAAAGGCAGCAGTTAAATATGTTAATATCAGAGGTAATAGCTGATGAATTTATGCCTGAGAGCGGCTCAAATTCAGTAAGGGCGGCAAGCTTTTCGTGACTCGAATCAGAGAAAACAATATTGCCAAACGATAATATTTCGATGGGACCGCCGAAAGATGATTTTTGTCTTTTAGAGCCTTTCGCTATACAAGAGAGCTTTCCAGAGCGCCTGGCGAAAAATGTCACTATCTGTGAAGTTTCAGAATAGTCAACAGCACGAATACAGATTGCCTGGTCATTAACGAGCATTTTTTTTTAAATTATTTCTTTTATGATATACAATGCCAAAGCCCTGCCGCTGTAAGATTTCGTCTTCAAGCCGGTGCATTTTTTCGGCATTTTTGGGATTGTTGTCATTAAACCCGAGGTTATGCAGGAGGCCATGGGTAATATAAAGGGCAAGCTCGCCAATTGCCGAATGTCCCCTTTTTGCGGCCTGCGATTTTGCCTTTTGGCCGTTAACAATCAGCTCAAAGAGCCTTTTTTTTCCTTCTGATAAATTGAAGGAAATAGAATCAGTGAAATTTCGATGATTTAGAAATTCTATATTTATTTTTCGAATCTTTTTATTTCCAGTTATTACAATACTGACAATCGCGTTTTTGACTGAGAAACGTTTGCAGATAAATTTAACAAGATTAATAATTTTTCGATTAGGGCAAGGAATACCTTTGTAATCCTCAGTGATATGGACGTTTACTGCCATAGTAATTTACTGGTCCTGTTCAGCAGGAAGGTCGGGCGGAGTTGGATAGGCAATACGGCCATGATGATGGGCGGCGAGAATCTTTGACATACTGGCCTCGATTAAACTAAGCTCACGCAAAGACAAGTCGCACTCATCGAACTGACCGTCGAGAAGCCGCTTCATAGCCATATTATGAACTACTGCTTCTATCTTGGTCGGCGTTGCCTCCTGAAGGGTCCTGGCAGCGCCTTCTATGGCATCGGCCAGCATAACAATGGCGGCCTCTTTTGTTCGCGGCTTTGGACCGGGATAGCGAAACTCCCCTTCTGAAGGGGTAGCAACATCAGGTGAATCTTTCAATTCATGCTGCTTTAAGGCCTCATTATAAAAATATTCGACCAAAGTTGTGCCGTGGTGCGTTTCAACGAATTGCCGCAATACCGCCGGCAACCCGTATTCTCTGGCCAGTTCCATACCATCTTTGATATGGCCGGCGATGATTAACTGGCTCATAGCAGGAGACAGTTCCTTGTGCCAGCTTATCGAGCCGAGCTGGTTTTCAACAAAGTAGCCGGGTTTATTAATTTTTCCTATATCATGGTAATATGCGCCAACCCGGCATAAAAGGCCATTACGTCCGATTGCTTCAGCGGCGGCCTCCGCGATAGAACCTATTAACAAACTGTGGCTATACGTGCCGGGGGCCTCCATAGCCAGACGCTTGAGAAGCGGCTGATTGGCATCGCTGTAATCGAGCAGGGTCATGCTGGTGGCGATGCGAAAAACCCTTTCAATAATGGGCAGCAAACCCTGGATAATGACGCCCACTAATAATGTTACCGCGGCATTGGAAGAGGCAGAAGTTAATAAAGAGGTGCCCCACTGTGAAGAAGAAAGATAAATCATTGATGCTGACATTATAAAAACTGATGTGGCGGCTACTAAACTTACCTCTAACAGGCGCATCCTTGTGCGGATTTCCTTGAGCAGGAAACAATAAGGCAGGGCACCTGCAAGCATGGTAAGCAACACGGTTAAATCAGCAGTACGGCCAACAGCGAAGCTGGCAAGCACGCAGTAAAACAAACTCATAGTCATCGCAAACCGCTGGTTATACGCGATTGTCAAAATCTGCGCGGCGGCAACAGCGGTGGCGGTGGCCCAATACAATTTACCTGTTAAAAGAACTGAGGCCTTGGCACAAATCAGCATACTGATAATCAAAATCAACAAACCGATTGTCCGGATGCGATTTTTTATTAATCTTTTTTGATACTGAGAAATATGGAGTGCCAACGTCAGGGAAATCAGGAGAACGACGACAACAACCGCGCCGAACTGGCTATAGGATGTTTTACCCTGAGGATTGTAAGTGAGCACAGCTATAGATAATAAAACAAAAAGCAGCCAGAGAGCCAGTGAGTAGATTACATCGGGATTACCCAACCGGGTAAGGTCGTAAAATTGATTTGCTGCTTCTTTTCTTACCCGGCTTCGCCTTTGATTTGTTCTATTAAAAAAAGCCACCTGCGGTCCTTAAAAATTATACAAAAGACGTCACGGCGTTAACTTTTCGTTTTTTACGGAACGATTAGTTCGATAAGCACGCACAATGCTCTGGACGAGCTTGTGTCGAACGATATCGCTTTGTGTCAGTTCAACAACGCCTATACCTTTAATACGGCGCAATCGCTCGATTGCTTCAATAATGCCGCTTTTCTGGCCATGCGGCAGGTCTATCTGGGTTATATCGCCGGTAACAATCATTTTTGAACTTCGGCCAAGACGAGTAAGGACCATTAGCATCTGCAGGGCCGATGTATTTTGCGCCTCATCGCAGATAATGACGGATTCATTGAGTGTGCGGCCGCGCATAAAGGCAAGGGGGATAATCTCAATAATATCCATATCCATGAATTTACGCATCTGGCCGAAATCCATCATGTCTTCAAGTGCATCGAACAAGGGTCTTAGATAGGGATTTACCTTTGCCTGGATATCACCAGGGAGAAAGCCGAGTTTTTCACCGGCCTCAACCGCGGGACGCGCAAGGACTATTCGCCTTATCTGCTTTTTTTTGAGCATCGATACCGCGACCGCAACGGCCAGATATGTTTTGCCTGTCCCTGCGGGACCTATGCAAAAGGTAAGGTCGTTATTAAGCATCGTCTGAATATATTTAAGCTGCCTTTTCGAGGATGGCTCGATTATTTTTTTGTGCGCGTAAACGGAAACTGCCTCAGGCGAGATTGCCTCAGGAGCAACTTCGATATCAGAAAGGAGACTTGAAACATCATCATCGCTAAGGTAGCCGTATCTAAGGAGATGCTTTTGCATTTTATCGATAATTTCAGCGGCCCTGTTTACATTATCGGCTTTGCCTGAAACCAGAAGATTATTATGGCGTGCGACTATCCTGACGTCGAGGGCATCACGCAGCTTACGAAGATAAGCATCAGCAGGCCCGAAAAGTTCTAACTGCCGGGCTCCAACGGCATCTAATTGTATTGTAATTTCCATTAAATCCTGCCACTAAGACACTAAGGCACTAAGAATTTTAGATTTAATTACTTCAAAAACGAAAAGAATAAATATCCAAACGGCGCTGCGATTAAAATCGAATCAACTACATCGAGTATACCGCCAAAACCCGGAACGATGTTCGACGAGTCCTTTGTTTCGGCATCACGTTTGAGCATAGATTCCGCCAAATCGCCAAGCTGACCCAAAAAGGCGAAAATAATCCCGAAGACAATAGCCAACTGCCAGGACATTATATCACAACCTAAGGCAAACGCTATCGCAACTATAACGGCAAGGATTATCCCCCCCGCCATTCCTTCCCAGGTTTTTTTGGGGCTGATTACTGGTGAGAATTTGTGCTTGCCGAAAAGACTGCCTGCGGTGTAAGCCCCTATATCACAACATTTTACGACAAATATCAACATAAGCAGATGCCACGGGCCGAACGCCAGACGGGCGCCCATAATAAAAGCACTTAAAAAACCCAGATACACTATCGAAAATAAGGCAGCACCACAGTTAACTAAAACTCCCTTCAAACCATATCTAATCCTCTGATACAAAAAGCAAGCCATGAGAGTAAAACTAAGTGAAAAGAACATGATTACTGTCACTAAGTCGACAGGATCAAGACTGCATTGAAACCAATATAAACTTGTAGCAAAAAATATCGAGACAGGAATAGATATTGGCAAAAGAACTTTAACTCCTTTTGCATCAGCAAGTTTTGATAATTCAAATAATCCGGGGATTATCATAAGGGCGACAAGAATCATAAAAAAAGTACCTTCGGGGATTTTGCCTTCTAAAAATGAGCTATTAACGTGACCATCAAGCAAAACGATGGCGATGAACGCGATGGTCATCAGTGTTCCGAAGATTAGCCG
>CAYSKP010000145.1:0-21179 GCA_964431645.1 uncultured Pirellulales bacterium | reverse complement strand
GCCGGAACCAAGTGCCATCGGCGTTGCGCTCACCTCGTTGCTATACGCGGAATTACCTGCTGAGTTATAGGCACAGACGCGGTAATAATACTTAGTGCCTGTTGTCAGGCCGCTATCGCGATAGCTCTCGGCATTGGAACTGACCGCTGCAATCTGTATAAATCCGCTGCCGCTGGTCAGGCTTCGCTCGATTTTAAATCCATCCTCGTTATTTGAATTGTCTGACCAGGCCAGGTCAATAGAGCTGGAAGAAACGACAGCAGCGGATAGAAGAGTTGGAGCTGCCGGAGCTGTTGCCCCCGACGCCCCATAGGAAACCGAGTAGCTGTTCATCGTAAAATTCATCCCGCCTGCCGATGATGTAATTTCGAAACCGAACTGGACTTCCTGAATAGTGACATCACCTATCCAGCCATTGGCCAGCATCCATGCAAGCACGGCCTTGATATCTACAGTACCTGAATTTGTATTTGCGGTTCGCACGAAGGAATAGACGTTTCTGCCGCCTGAGCCGCCATTATAATAGAAATCCCATGTATGGCCGCCGACTGTTACGTTCGAGACATTTGCGATCGGGTTGCCATACTGGTCCCATGCCCCCGCCCATGGTCCGACAGGTCCATATTTATTCATCCAAAGCATGATTTCGTATCGTCTGCCTGCCCAGATATCGTAGGCCGTTTCATATGCTCCGCCGTTTGGAACTGTGCAGCTAAAAGAGCTTGTCAGGGTCTGCAGGGCGCTTATTCTGGTGTTGATTGCGGGAAATTCGCTGTTTGGGTAACTCTTTATGCCCCCTGTGTTCGGATGGTCTGCCCATACGCCCCAGTTGGAAAACGAGCAGGCCCATATGCATTGTGCCCCTGCGCCGCCGCCCCAGATATTGTTATACAAATTGTAGCCGGCATCGCTCCATTCGGCATATGAGCCGCAATTTTGCCATACGGCACATGGAGGCACTACCTGGGATTCCGCCAAAGCACAGATGGGGACAATTAATAAGACTGCGATATAAATAATGTTTTTCATTTTATTTTCCTCTCCTTATTTTGTGTTTGATTTATTTTAAAACAATATTATTTTTATGTCATCGCACCTCCTTCCGAAACATATGCCATTTGGCACCCCTTCGGGAGCGCAGGTCCTCGGGTATAGCTCCTTTGGTCTTCTGCCGAGGATCCAATTATTTTTTAATTTTTTATTTTTTGATTTTTTCGATGTGTATTTCCTCCGTTTGGGTATGTGCAAAAAACTCATTAAGCAGTCCGTCCCGATATTTTCTCATAAATCATCATTCTTAAGATGATTTAATAATACTATTTCAATTATCTATGTCAAAAAAAATATGAAATAAAAGGGACAGTATGGGGGCTGTTGAATTTTTTGTGGCTAAATAATCATTTTCCTGAAAAACCGCTTATATAAGAAGGCGTATCGTTTAAAGAAAAAGACTTTTTAAGGAAAGCGATTAAGGAGTAATAAAAATGGCCGTCAAAGAAATGATAAATAACGGGCTCAATATGGAATCGCTCGATAAAACGGTTAAAGCTATCAAAGACAATCCCGAGCTCGGAAAGAGCAAATTTAGAGTTCATAATCATTGGCAAAGCGGCGGGCAAAATACAAGCCGTGTCGAAAAGTATTTTGCACTTGGCGAGGAAACATCGCACCAGCGCAAGTTCGATTTGAACGCCGATGAACCGGCACCTCTGGGCGGCAAAGACAAGGCAGCCAATCCTGTGGAGCATCTGCTGCATGCCCTTGCCTCCTGCGTTACGACAAGCATAGTCGCCCATGCGGCCGTCAACGGTATTGAAATCGAACAGCTCGAATCGCAGCTCGAAGGCGATATCGATTTGCGAGGCCTTCTGGGTCTCGATGATAAAGTCCCCAAAGGCTATCAAAATATTCGTATCAGTTTTAAGGTCAAAACCGATCCGAAGAATGTGGAGAAACTCAAGGAGCTCGCTCAGTTTTCGCCGGTCCTTAACACTCTTATTCAGGGCACAAATGTTGAACTGGATATAGAGGGTGTATAGCCGCCGTTTTCAGTTGTAAAGGTACAATTACGAAGGCTAAATATTTAATCATTTTCCTGAAAAACAGCCTATATAAGAAGGCGTACTGTTAAAAGAAAAAGATAATTTTAAGGAAAACGTTTAAGGAGTGATAAAAATGGCCGTCAGAGAAATGGTGACTAACGGAATAAATATGGAATCGTTCAAAACTACTGTTCACGCACTGAAAAAGAACCCCGAACTTGGAAAGAGCAAGTTTAGAGTTCATAATCATTGGGAAAACGGCGGGCAAAATACAAGCCGTGTCGGGGAATACTTTGCCCTCGGCGAGGAAATAGAGCACCAGCCCGCGTTCGACTTATACGCCGATGAGCCGTCCGCTCTGGGCGGCAAAGATAAGGCACCCAATCCGGTCGAGCATTTGCTGCATGCCCTTGCCTCCTGCGTGACGACAAGCATAATTGTACATGCGGCCGTTAACAGGATTGAAATCGAAGAGCTGGATTCGCAGATCGAAGGCGATATCGATCTGCGTGGCCTTCTGGGTCTCGATGGCAAGGTTCCCAAAGGTTTTCAAAATATTCGTATCAACTTTAAGGTCAAAACCGATCCCAAGAATATAGAGAAGCTCAAGAAGCTTCCTGAGTTTTCTCCGGTCTATAACACCCTGTTACAGGGCACAAATGTTGAAGTGGATATAGAGAGCGTATAAGCCGTATTTAGTTGCAAGGGTCACAATATGAAGTCCGTGTCTTTAGTGGGCGTACTATCCGCGCACCCATAACCGCGCACCCATAATCTCGCTTTATCCCGAAAATGTCTTTTCCGGCCAGAGTTAGACCCACCTATCGAGCATCGAGTATCTAAAATCCAGCATCGAAAATCACCAAAAGCGCACAGGTTTTATATTTTAAAACTTTGCGCTCTTTTGTTATAATATATTCGTTTTTATATGGAGTGAGAAATGAAGATAAAAATATCTGGAGGATTATTCGTAATAACGGTTTTCCTTCTTGCGGTTGCCGTCTCTTTCGCCAAATACAGCGGCGGCTCAGGCGACCCTAACGATCCTTACCGTCTTTCCACTCCTTCCGACCTCTTGGCATTGGCGGCCGATAACAACGATTATGACAAATCCTTTGTCCTTACCGCTGATATCAATTTACAGGGCCATATTTTCACCTCTGCGGTCATCCTCCCGGATACCTCTCCAAGCTATGGCTTTCAGGGAATCACCTTTGCCGGAATTTTTGACGGCAATGGCTTCACGATTCAGCATCTTACAATTAATGCCGGCACTAATGACTATATTGGACTTTTCGGCGTTCTCAGTCCCGCCAGCCAGGTCAAAAACCTCGGTTTCGAAGATTGCAATATTTCCGGGCAGGGTGATTACACAGGCGCCCTTGTCGGATTCAACTATGCCGATATCACTAATTGCCATGCATCTGATTCGCTCACCGGCGGCGGCAATGTTGGCGGTCTTGTGGGATATAATGAAAATGGTGATTTTAATAGCTGTTATTCCACCGTTACAATCTCAGGCAACAGCTTTCTTGGAGGAATCATCGGTGAGAACTACGAAGGCATCATAACTCATTGTTATTCAACAGCCGTTATAAACGGCACCGGCAATTCGATAGGTGGTCTGGTCGGCCAAAATTACGGCGGCAGCATCAGATATTGGCATTCAACAGGCAGCGTAAGCGGCCAGGAATATGTCGGCGGTCTTGTCGGAAAGAATTACATCAGCGGCTCTATCGTCTTCTGTTATTCCACTGCCGGCGTAACCGGCACGGTTGATTCTTATTTTGTTGGCGGCCTCGTGGGAGATAGTGAATACAGCAATATCTCCGGCTCTTATTCGTCAGGCCCTGTCAGCGGAACTAATTACCTTGGAGGTTTTGCGGGCCAAAACCGCATGGGCAGTATTTCCGCTTGTTACTCCACAGGTCCGGTTACCACTAATGGCGGCTCTAATGTCGGTGGTTTTGCAGGATTCGATGAGTCCGGCAGCGATATAATTAATTGCTATTTTCTTAACACAAGCGGCCCGGATAACACTTTCGGCACACCTTTAACTGATGCCCGGCTAAAGCAGGCCGACAGCTTCAATTGGGACTTTAATCAAATCTGGGGTATCGTCGAAAATCAGACATATCCCTTCCTTAGGTTTTATTCATCTGCCGACTTCAACTTCGATGGTATAGTCGACCTCTATGACTTCGCGATTTTAGCTTCCCAGTGGCTCAAATAATCAATATTGTATATTGTGTTTCGGGACCTAAAAAACCAGGTCCAAAAGTCAAAGAAAAGGCAGCCAAAATTGAAAGCGCGCAAAACGTTACGAAGCGTAGGTCCTGAGTGAAGCCAATCTTTGATTGGCGAAGTCGAAGGATCCACTCCTAATTTCGCAAAAAGCGCGCAAGTATTTTTTGGTCTATCCTCAAAAATATAAAAAAATTTATCTCCTTGCCCTTCAAAGACTTAGAATTTTTGGCCTTTCAAAAAATCACGTTTTTTCGTCAAAAGCGCGCAAGTTTGCGCCATATGTAGAGGAGCATCTTTGTGTTTGCTTCAATATGGCGCAATCGTAAATGAATAAGTGAGGATAAGTTTGAATAACTGGCATTTTTAAGTCAGAAATCATGTTATAAAATCAGCGTAATCAGCGATTAATAAGGAGGAGGAATTTATGTTTCAGCAAAATTACAAAAGCCGTTTCAAACCGAAGTACTTAACAAGAAAGCAAAAAGGCGTAATTAATGATTTCTTTGCAGGCACCCTGACAGAGCAGCAGATTTTCGATAAATGGCATGTCACCGGGCAGACTTATTACCGCTGGCATTCAGACAAGCTTTTTGTCGACGAATTTAATAAGCGGCTAATCTTTGCCCGGCGTCAGCACGAATTTAATTTTGCCCGCTATACTTCGCAGATAGATGCCTGTCTGATGGATTTAACTAAATCACAGAAAGATGAGACTGCCCGCAAGGCCTGTATGGATATGATTAATTATGAAAATAATTTAAAAGATCCAGTTAAATCTGAATTTGAGAAAGTCCCCAAAATCCATCCCCAGCTTTCCGGCCGAATATTCAAAGCCCTTGCTATGATAAGAAAGGAAGATGAAGAAAAACGAAAATCTGAAAAAAACCCTATATCGCCGATTCCAGCGTAAAAACAACGAAAAACGGCGAAGGCCGTCAAAATTTTTCCAAAAATTTCAAAAAAAATCAAAAATATTCAAAATATTTCAAAATATTTCGAAGCTTTTACCAAAATCAGGTGCGGCGGACAAAAGTATTTCGAAACTTTGCGAAGACCTCCGCAAAATAAAATATTTTTACTTTTGCCTTTTGCCTTTTTACTTATACTGAAAGCAGCGCCTCTTTCAACTCTACATACTTGTACGGCAGCTTGAATTCTCTGCAAACATCTTTGAGCTTCTTTATAGCGGCCTCCGTCAGCTCACTTTGGAACATTGCCATGCCTTTGCAGCAGAAAATCCGGCATGCCACAAACCGAAAATCCCGAATAGTGCATTTTTTGTCGTCTTGATAAGGGCATCTCGATGTCGTCATTTGTTTAATATTGTCTTTGCCTGTTTTTTCGGCAAAGTAAATCATCTCTGGCGGCGTAACAAATAGCTTATGGCCAAACGATTCGAAATCGCAGCATTTACCGCATCCATCGCATTTGCCTGCAATATTACTGCTGGCCTGCAGCTCTTCTATCCAGTTATAAATTTCGACTACCCGCGCGATTATCTTTTCATTTTGGCTCATTACGCCACCACTTCTTATTTTTCGCTTTGTTCTCTATCTCTTCTTTACAATAAAGCCTTCCCCTGTTTACACCCGGGCATTGTCTTGTCGTTAAATTCCATAGCTCAGAACTTATCAAGTTGTTCGTCCAAAAAGGCCAGTTACGGCATTGTGTCGGCCGCACCTCGTAAATCGCGCAGCCTCTGCCATGCTCGGTCTGTCTTAAGAATACGCAATCCCTCGTATGCGGGTTTTCTGATATCGACATCTGCAAACCAACCCGTTTCAAAAAATTTTGCTTCACCTCTTTTATTGAAATGCCAAGATGGTTTGCCATCAGAAGTATCTCGGGCCCGGTCACCCATATATATCCCTGCTCCGGCCCCGCGCAGCACCTGCCGCACTGCAAACATTCGAAATGCAGTCCAGCCGCATACCAGCAGTATTTCTCATCAAAAATCATCCACAGTATTTTACCATGATTTGCCAGAATTTGATTTGAATTATTTTGCCGATTTAAAATTCCATTTTGCTTAATGAATTGAAATTTTTTTGAGATTTGATATTTTAGATTTAGATTTGGTCTTTAAACTTTGAAATTTAAGCTATCGTCGCCATTCCGCCTTGCGGACCATAAGCGGCGGCATGAGGCTCGATTTGGATTTATGACGTCCGGAGCTGCCCAAACATCGGCTGCTTGGATACCACCGTATCTCGTATAACTGCGGCTTTAATGTTACCTTACCTTTTTTTTCTTCACTGGACATTTTTTAAATCCCGTTATATCAACAAAAGTCGAGTATTATGGTATCGGTCAAAAAAGACGCGCGCTTAACAAGCTTATTTTATCTCATTATGGGACTATTATTTGTGATGGATTTAAAATATCTCTCCGCTTAGCCCCTGCAGATGATTCCAGTCCACTGGCTGCAAATCCATTTCAATAAGTTCTACATCCCTGAAAAGCCAGTCATTTCCCTGCTTTGCAAGCCTTGACTGGAATTTTAAAAGCATTATTTTTCTGTATTGATACACCGGCCCTTTTGGATCAAACAAGACCCTGACACTAAAAACGGCATCCGCCGACTGTGAATCCATTTTTAAGGAAAGGATATTGAGTATATTTTTCTCGATTACCGGCTGGGGCAAATACATCCGCAGCCTGGCCAAAAATTCAGCCTTTGATTTATTAAACGTATCCTGATAATCATTCGCTACCAGGTCTGCCGCCAAATCCACATCCTCTTTTTCAGCGGCCTTTACTCCTTTGGCTAATGTATTTTCAACCTTCTCTTTATCTGTTTGAACCAGCCGGTCAATCCCGAAAGCCGTCAATGCAATTATGAATGGTAAAACCCAAAATAGCCACGCCTGTCTTGGCTGCAGGACATCACGAAATATCGCAATCCCCAAAAAGACTATACCTGCGATAATCACTAATAACCAGGGCTGTTCAAATATATTCATCATATCATTTTAAAATTTTATTCAGGCAGCTCTACCTTTGAAAGCATTTTTCTAATCTTTTCTGTCCCGGCATAATCTGTTATATCCGGCGCAAGCGCGGTAACGCTGATATATCCCTCAAACAATGCCACCATATCACTCAAAGGGTCATCATTGGGACTTGGCCCTCCGGCAAGCAGATAAACAGTTTGTCCTTTTTCATCAAATTGAGGTACATAATATTCATCAAAAGCCTTGTTCGATTGACCCACAACTTTAAATCCCTTTGGCTTTCCGGCCGAAAGCAGCGGTATATTGATATTGATAAGAGCGCCCGGCTTTACTGGCATAAGTTTATTAAGAACGTGCATGCAGTATTTAGCTCCTGTTTCGAAATCCATCTTCTCCTCAGCTGCCAGGCTCATAGCTACTGATGGTATTCCCAATAGAACACCTTCCATTGCCGCCGCCACTGTCCCTGAATAGTAAATATTAATTCCGGCATTAGCGCCGTTATTCAACCCCGACACTAATAAATCTATTTTACAATTACATAGCTGCATTATCGCAAGCTTTACGCAATCCGCAGGAGAACCCTCAACGCTGTATCCTGAAAATAACCCGTTCTGAAATTTAGTGCAAACCACCGGCCGGTTAAAAGTAATGCTGTGACTTGCCCCCGATTTGCTTACCGCAGGCGCTACAACAGTTACATTTCCGATTTTCACAAGCTCTTTGTATATCGCAGAAAGACCTGGTGCGAAAATCCCGTCATCATTTGTTAGCAGTATATTCATTTTTCTATTGATTATTGTTGATTGATTGATGATTATCAATACTGATTATGAAAAAGTTTCAGCCTGACCATAAAAATTTACTTCTCAGCAGGGAAGAGGTTCGAGCCTTCGATGCATGGGCCATAAATAAGCTTGGAATACCGGGTATTGTTCTAATGGAAAATGCCGGCCGGAGCTGCGCGCAATTTATCATCGAAAAATTATCCAAAATCAAAAAGCCAAAAATCTGCATCTTTTGCGGAACAGGAAATAACGGCGGTGATGGCTTGGTCACCGCAAGGCATCTGTCTAATGCCGGCTTTGCCGTTACAGTTGTAATTTGCGGCAGCATTTCAAAAATTAAAGGAGACGCAAGGGTCAACTTCGACATACTCGCCGGCCTTGGCTTTAAGTTCGAGCAGCTCGATATGGATAACATAGGTATAATTGATCAGTTAGTTAATAAATTTGCCGGTGAATCCAATATGATTATAGATGCCATTTTCGGAACCGGCCTGACCGGGACATTGCGGGATGAATACAAACAGCTTATCGAGAGCATAAACGGGCTTGGCTGTCCAGTGCTTTCTATCGATATTCCTTCAGGTTTGGATTGCGATACAGGTCTTCCGCTGGGAGCTTCGATAAAGGCCAACTGCACAGTAACATTCGTTGCTGCGAAAAAAGGATTTATCTTTGAAAATACCAAGCCTTATACCGGCGATATATTCGTCGCCTCTATCGGGGTAGAACCTGGTTATAATTCAAAAACTTAAAAAGCACCCGGGTTTCCCGATTGTGTCTTGTAACCTATAAAATACAGGAATCTTTCGGCATTCAGAATTGGTATCGAGAATATCTGTGCTTGATTTTGAATCTGATTATATAACACAAGACACTGCTGTGCCTTCTCATAATTCTCCATCGCGTTTGGATATCTTTCGAGTTCCTGCATCGTTGGCTTTGACGGAATTACCGGCATTGTCCCCAAAATCACAAAATCCGTGTTTACGTTCACGGCATCCGTGACATTTCCGCCCCATTTCTCGATGAGCCCGCGGATCTTTGATGCAGCTTCAGTTTCCGCAGCGTTATCATTATTAAGATCGAACTCGCCGGCAATTACAAATGTATTGGGCTTATCATAGTTCCATATAATATTTGCAATTATATCTTCGGCGACAATCGGGTTTTTCTTTTCAGAACGAATAATTCTGGCGGCGGAAAAACTGTCGGCAACATTGTAAACCTCTATTTCGGCCTTGCCTTTGCCGTCTTTGGGAATCGGCTGACCTTTATCATAAACCGCGAATGTCAGCCCCCGGTAAACATGGTCGTTTAGACCGAGATTGAGTTGGACTGTTTTGGCTTGGTCATCGACCAAAAGTATTTTGCCGTCAGCTTCAAATGCCTCAACCATCGTGTCCGGCGGCGGATTGATTTTCCACACGCTTTCTTTCAAAATACGCTGAATCCTGTCCTGGGCTGTCTGTAATTCCGCCTGGTTTTTCAGCAATTGTTTATTTGTTTCTTCCTTAGTTGTTCTTTCCTGGTCCAGCTTTGCATAAAGGTCTTTGACCTGCTCATCTGTCTTTTTCTCAAGTAATCCCTTTAATTCATTGTAATCTGCGGCGACTTTATTAAATTGCTGCTCGAATTTATCCTTCTCGGCCAAAAGACCTTTCTCTTTTTCCATGCTTACCTTTTTGGCATCGTCGAATTGTCCCTGTAATTCGGCAAGTTGGCCCTTTGTAGCATTCTGGGCATCTGTAGTATTCTTCAGTGCCGAACCCAGCTTTTCAGTTAGCTGCAATAATGTTATATTCGGGTCAGTATCACTCAATTCAGGGTTTTGCTTTACAACCGCCGTAACTGATTCTCTAACCTTATTTGTCACCTCGTTTACCTTTACCTCGGCAGATGTATCAATTGACACACCGGGCATAATCAAACCAAGTGACTGGTCAACGTATTCAGCCATTGCTTTAAGGCGGCTTTTGCCCGGCTGCTCATTACCCACAATAGACCCTATTTTTTGTGACTCGTTATCGTTTACAACTTCTCTTCTGGTCTTTTGTGCTGAGTCGGCAATGCCCCGCTGTTCCTCAAATTTTAAATAGTAGATAACCGCCGCAGTTGCTGCTATAATGAACAGGGCAACGAAGATTATTAGCGCATAAAGTGTGCTGTCGGTGGTGCTTTTTTTACCAATTGGCATAACAACAACTCCTCAGAATAATAAGGAATAGTAAAAAACCTTGGTTTTTAAGGCCTGTAGCACTATATTATCGTCTTAAAGGTGCCTAAAGTCAACAAAAAAACCGATTCAACGTAAAACTGGGCAGAGTTTACTACGTTTTAAGGGCAAAATAGTTAATATGGGAATGGAAAGATTACAAAAGATATTATCGGCCGCAGGGATTGCATCGAGGCGTAAGGCCGAGGAAATGATATTAGAAGGCCTTGTTACGGTCAATGGCAAGATTATAGATAAGATTCCGGCGTTTGCGGATATCGATAAGGATACGATAATTGCGGCCGGAAAGAAGATTAAGCCGCAGGAGAAGATTTATTTCTTACTCAATAAGCCAAAAGGAGTTATATGCACGAATTTTGACCCGCAGCACAGGACAAAAGCCATTGATTTGATACCGACAAAGCACCGGATTTTTTGTGCCGGCAGGCTTGATATCGATACGCCGGGATTGATTATCCTTACAAATGATAATGAGCTTGCAAATAGATTGACTCACCCAAAGTATGGAATAACAAAGACTTACATCGCGGAAGTTAAAGGCCGGGTTGAAGGCGAGCATGTTGAAAAGCTAAATAAAGGCATGTGGCTTTCGGAGGGAAAGACATCGCGCACGGCGGTGCGGATTATTTCAAGAGGGCATCAAAGTTCCATAATTGAAGTGAGCATCACAGAACGGCTTAATCGTGAGATACGAAGGGTGCTGGCCAGAGTCGGATTGCCTGTAAAGTCGCTGCGGCGCACAAGTATTGGTAAAATAACGGATTACAGATTGGGGACAGGGCAGTTTCGGCTCTTAACGCCGCGTGAAGTAGCATACCTGAAGAAGCAGACGACCGAGCCGGAGGACAGAAGACAGAAGACCGAGGACGGAATATAACGAGTCAAACGGTAGAGTTTACGCGGCTCGTGCTTGATCCCGGATGGATCCGGGACGTTCACTTGCGCTCCCCTAACGTATCCCAAACGACCCCCAAACGGTACCAATACGGACCCTATATGACCCCCGCGTGCCCCCCGGCGCGCACCACTTCGGAGGACGGAAGACTGAGGACGGAGGACGGATAAGTACTGCGTACTGAGTGCTGAGTACTGCGAAAAATTAGTCGTTAGTATTTCCCGAAGCGGGGCTCGAAGCGTGTCTGAATGTTGATTGCGGATTGAGAATGTGAAAAAATGGTGTCCCCATAATTTAGAATTAAAAAACGGTTGCTGTCCCCATTATTCCCCCTAAGCCATATCTTCAATCTTTGTTTATTAGGAGAACCATCAATATTTTTTACAATAACATAATGTTTTTTTCTAATCATATTATTTTTCCTTTAATAAGTGACTGTCTATATAAATCCTTTTTCTCGAATTCGTTGTAGTTAATAACCATATCTATCCTTTATGTATTGGAGCCAAGATTTCCATTTGCCGTTGGAGTCATTTTCTCGAACCCAGCTTACGAACTGTTGATGCGAAAAACAGGCAAAGCGAGCTTTGCCTTCAAAAAGTCTGCCCCAACCAGTTTGAAAATCATCTATCCCAGTAGATTTTAAGCAACTTATAAGTGTCTGATTGTTCTTATCAAATGCCACGCATGAAATAACAAAATCGTAATCGCCTTTTTGAGCGATACCTTCCGCCAATGCCTGTTGTCTAAAGAGCTGATAGCCTGCTGTAGCAGCGGGACATTCTTTAAGTGCAGGTTTTGCATTCTCAGAAAATTTAATAAAGTCCCAGTATTTTCTATTGGGTCGTTTGCCATTGTCCCATGCATTCATATAACATATTGCTTTGGGATCACGCAGGACCTTTTCAATATCTAAGCACCTCTTAATATCTGGATTACCATATTCGGGCTTGCGTCCCGAGCAAGGATAAAATGAATGCTCAGTATATTTACTTTCTGTCAAAATAAGGCCTTTTCCTCCATTAACAACAAATGCAATATCAGGGGAAGTTTGATTTGCGCCTCTGGTTCCTTTCGGTTCACCAAGAAGCTGTGCCGGTTTTAACTTATCATCTTCGTATTCCAGATCGATTCTATCTAAAGTTTTGATTCTATCGCTTACATGCTTATTCAAAAAGTCGGCCAATATATCTTTATCATCACGAAAAGGGAAATATAGATTTGCACAAAGCATCCAGGAACTCTTAAGATTGTGACAGCCCTTGTGTTTCTGTACACCTTCTTTTTCGAGATATTTAGGCAATGATTCTTTTATTCCTTCCCATAATCCGTCCTTCCAGTAAGATTCAAGCAAAATCCATGGTCTTACCTGACCATTTTGCATACCTTGTTCTTTGCATTGAATATTTTTTGTTCGCCAATCAACTTGTTGTTTTTCCACCTCTTTGTCAAAATCTAAGTTCATTTTGCCTCCAAAAAAAAATTGTTTATTTTTCTGGATTATCCTCCAGTTTTTTCTTAAATGCACTTTTGAAGAGAACGATACAGAACACTAGACCTATGCATAATCCTGCTAAGCTGCCGAGAATAGCAGATATATAAGCGCCGTGAATTAACAAGGTAGGCAGATAGATGCAATGCATAAGGGCGAAAAGCCCAGCAAGTATGCCGAAGAATATTTTAATAATCTTCATTTATGCTCTCCTGTAGGTGACGTAAATTATAGTCTTTTTCGACAAAAGCACAAGAGTTTTGCTATTAAGATTTGTGTCGGCCGCTACGCGGGCTATGGGGGAGGGGGACTTTTTGTCCCCGGCGTTTGCACGCCGGGCTATTAATCTAACGCCCTCTACGAGGGCTAAAACACAATCCGGCAAAAGATATGCCGGGGCAGGAAGGCATCCTACGATACAACCAGAGGACGGAGTACCCGATTGAAATGTCCAATCCTACTTGCTCCTTCGCTAAACCGCTATGGAGGACAAGCCGTTGAAACTACGCAGGATAAATGTTAAATGTTGAATACCGAAGTAAAAATAATATATTTTATGTTATAATGAATTTATGAAGAAAGTTTTGTTTACAATTAGTCTGGTGTTGTTTTTGGCGAGTTCACTTTCGGCGGTTACGGTTGATATCAATACGTCGCCGGCGGGCAAGAAACAAATCATCGATGGATTCGGGGCGCACCAGGGAAATAACCTGACAAATCAGAGCTGGTGGCAAAATTTATTTTTCGATGATATGCAGTGCTCGATATACCGGATGGATTTGACGCCGAAATTCAAATCGCCCTACTCGGACCGGAATTATAATTGCCCGTGGTTTCATAATAGTCCTGCCCTTCCGGGTCCGGAAAATAATAATTGCAGGACTTATACCGATGCAAACAGCTACACGCATACAACGGCGGTATGGGGACGCGAAACACCGATAGCGGTGATGGGGCCTGATATAAACAGCAATATTAATTTTTTCGACTATAATGATAATTCCGACGGCCTGGCGGCGCAAATCGGCAAAAGCAAAAAATCGATGCTGGGCGATTTCAAACTTATCGGCTCATTATGGTCACCTGCTCCATGGGTGAAATTATCGGCCGGACACAGCATCAATGAAACATACTGGTGGCCGGGACCGATGCAGGGGACGAAATGGCCATTTATCTGGGCGGGGAATTTTTCCGGCGGGAAACTCGATGTTACAAATACGCCGATGGAAATTTTCAATGACGGCACGGGGCCGACAAGCGCGATTACGCAATTTGCAAGATGCACGGCCGCCTATATACGGGGATTTCAAAATAAGTACGGCGTGCAATTTTATTCCGTAAGCATTCAAAATGAACTCAACTTCGAGGAATTTTACAACAGCTGCACTTACCAGCTTTCATCGCAATATATTATGGCGCTGAAGGCCATAAGGACGGAATTCGATAAGTATCCTGATTTGGCGACTATCAAAATCAAGGGACCAGAAGATGTGATGGGGGGGGATGGCTGGAGCATGTGGCAATTCGGAGGGGGCAGCGATACTACACATAAAAATTTACAATATCTTCAAAATATAAATAATGACCCGTGCGCGACAGCGGCGATTTCATTTTATTGTATTCACGGTTACGCATCGGACGGTGTAAGCTCTGCCGGAGCAAATTCGACATTATGGAACTGGTGGGCGAATGGCTGGACGACAAGCCCGGCGGGCGGGATTCCGGCAAATGTTCACGGCTTTAGCTGGTATGGGAAAAAATCGTGGATGACGGAAACCTCGGGTGAAAACGCGGCGTGGCTGTCGCCAGCTGAGCCGAGTTATCCGAATAACGGCGGATGGTCAATCGGATTGAAAATTCACCAGGCAATGACGGCGGGTTTTCAAAGCGCGTGGCTTTACTGGACATTCGCGGAAGAAAAAGACGGCCAGCCGACGGCTGCTGCGCTGACAGGACAAACATTGGATGTCAATTCGCCGAAATACGTCGCGGCAAAACATTTCTTTAAATTTATCCGGCCAAATTCATACAGATATGAAACACAAGTTACAGGTGATCCAAATATTCTGGCAACTGCTTTCGTTGGTGATGCTGACAAGTCGCTGACAATCGTTGTTGTTAACTGCAATACTTCGGCAAAATCAATGACAATAAATATACCAGCAAATCCCGCAAACATAGCCACATTTGATTGTTATACATCAAGTGCCGCAAGCTACTGGAACAAATCGCAGGCTGATGTAAATACAGGACAAATCAACATCAATATTCCGCGATACGGCATAGTTACTCTTTACGGCAGGACGCGATGCGCGAGCAGCGATTTATTCAATGATGGTGAAATAAACTTTCTCGATTATTCGGTCCTTGCAAGTCAATGGGACACAGGTATAGGCATTCCCTGTGCGGATATCGATGGTGACGGTAAAATTGACTGGAACGATGCAAAAGGTTTTGGCAGCTGCTGGTTAGTGAATTAATTTCGCTGTCATTGAGATTGAGAGCAACAAATCCTACTTCGTTAAAACTTCCAACTTCCCCAATTTTTTATGAGCAATAATCTTGCAAAATTAGGTAAACGACCAAATTAAAACAATTGAGAAAAGTGCTAAGATTACGAGATGATAGCGGATAGTCGTTAGTTGATAGTCTTTAGAAAGGGGATAAAGTATGACAGTTGCATTGAGTGAGAGTATGAAGCTCAAGAGCGGATATTATATGCCGGTATTGGGGCTTGGAACGTGGGAATTAACGGGAAAAAAATGCGTAGAGATAGTCCGCAAGGCCATAGATGAAGGATACAGGCATATCGATACGGCCGCGGCGTATCTAAACGAGGAAGAGATAGGCAAGGCACTTAAGGATGTGGACAGAGAATCGATTTTTATAACTTCCAAGGTATCGAAAAAACTGTCGAAAAGAGATGTGATTGACGCGTGCAAGCTGGCGCTGGCGAAGATGGAGCTGGAATACATAGACCTTTATCTTGTGCACTGGCCGGTGCCGGGTTATCCCTTGCGCGATACGATCGAAGGAATGAATATGCTGGTTGAAAAAGGATATGTGCGAAGCATCGGGCTTAGCAACTACAGCATCGAAGATGTGCGGCGGGCGATTACGATGAGCAATGAACCGATAAGCAATCTGCAGATTGAATATCACCCCTATAGAAAGAGAGAGGATTTCCGCAGGTTCGGTCAGGATGAAGGGATAACGATTACGGCATACAGCCCGCTTGCCAGGGGACATGCGCTTGGCAACAAGACCTTAAAAAAGATTGCGGAAAAGCATGAGAAGAGCGTGGGGCAGGTAATCTTAAGGTGGCTTTTGCAAAAGGGAACGATTATTATTCCCAAGGCATCTTCGGAAAAACACCTGAGAGAAAATATGGAGATTTTTGACTGGGGGCTTTCAGATGAGGAAATGAGAGATATAGATAATATAAGGACGGAAAAATCGTATCAATGAGTCAGAATATCAGGAAATCAGGTTATCAGGGAACCAGGGTGCTCGGGGAATCAGGTAAAAGATAACAAAAGTAAAAAGGTAAAAGGAAAAAGGAAATATTTCGGATTGCGGATTTAATTAAAAAAAATTACCGATTTTCGAACCAAATGCCAATTTAAAATGTCGTAATTTTTATACAAAGAAAAAAAAAGTAAAGGCAGAAGACGGAAAATGAGAGTAAGAGAAATAATGACACGGGATTTTGAGATGATTGGGCCGGAAGAGCCGGTAATTGAAGCGGCAAAAAAGATGAGGGTACTGAATGTGCCAGTCTTACCAGTCGGCGGGGACAATGCAGTTATTGGGATGATAACGGACAGGGATATTGTAGTGAGGGTCGCGGCAAATGGGAAAAAGGCGAAAAACGTTATGGTTAAAGATGCAATGAGCCCGCAGATTGTAAGCTGTTTGCAAGATGAAGATATTGAGGATGCCATAAAAATTATGAGGATAAAGCAGGTGGCAAGGCTTCTGGTTTTTGATGAGGATAATAATGTTGTGGGGGTATTGTCTTTGGGAGATATCGCCGCGAAAACAGATTTGAAGATTTCAAACAAGGCGCTGGAAACGGTTCCACATAAAGGGAGACACACGTACTAGAAATAAAAGATTGCCGATTGGCGATTGTTGATTGCCAATTGAAATTTCAGACAAGATGATGGAAACAGTTTCACATTACATATTAAGAAAGTAGAAATCAAAAATTAAAAAAGCCATATCTAAGAATTTAATAATTAAATTAATTTCTATGCCTGGAGGTAATACCATTATTAATGTCCAATATTAAATGTCCAATTTCCAATAACCATCTTTATAAATATAGGTATTTAATAATTAGGCAAAAATCACATGAAAAGGGAGTATTTTGGGACTTAAAAGCAGGCCACACGTTAATATGGGTTATTTTTGCTTGCATTTAGGCCGAAAAATCATTATAATGGGCTAAAGTAAACGGAGCTTTTGTGCACTCTAAGCACATCTTAGTGAAAAACAGCTTTAGTGTGCACTCACGCCGAAAAACGTCGGTTTTTTGATATAGACGGGGTTCGCGTGACTTTGGCGAAAAGCAAGGATGTGAGATTATTCGGAATTTAACCGAAAGCTGGAGCAAAAATTATGGCCGGGATGTTTTATTCACTCAAAGAAGTTTCTGAAAAACTTGGCAAGAACGAGGAAGAGGTAAGACAGATTGTAAAAAGCGGACGGCTGCGCGAGTTTCGCGACGGGCCGAATCTGCTGTTCAAGGTCGATGAGGTGAATTCGCTAATGTCGGACACCAGTTTCTTAAGCAAAAAGGCCGTCGATACACCTGTTGAAATGCCAGCGGAAACACCTCTTGAAATGCCAGCGGAACTACCGGAGGAAAAGGCAATAGAAAAGACCCCTGAGCCGAAGGCGGAGGAGGGTGATGAAATACTGCTGATGCCGGAAGCGGGAGATACGGGCAAGACTGATGATGAGCTGCTGCTGACAGACGCAGATACGCAGATTGTGGATGAGGGTATTAAAGTTCTTGGTGACACGACTTCGCTTGGTAAGGAAGGAAGCGACGAGACATTTAAAGGCGCAGATGGAGGCTCGGGGGGTCTGGGGAAAGAGGCGTCACTTGAGGAAATTGAAAAGGACGTGAGCCTTGATACTTTTGGGAGCGGCTCGGGACTTTTGGATTTGTCGCTGCAGGCCGATGACACATCGCTTGGCGGGATACTCGATGAGATTTATACGCCGGGCGGAGAAGGCAAAGCGGCAGCACCGGGTGAGCCGGTGGAGACAGCGGCAGCCGGAGCAGCTTCGGCGGAAGGTTCGGCTATGGAGGTCGCGGCTGAGGCAGACCAGATGCTATCGGCGGAGCCGATTGCTGAGGCAGCACCAATGACTCCGATGATGGCGGCGGCACTTGTATACGCTGAGCCGGAACCGGATGCGGCGAGCAACGCACTTGGCGTTATGCTGTTTATACCTCTTGTCGCAGTGATTTATACAGCGATAGTTGCGATTGCCGGGTTCAGCAATGTTAGCCCGTCAATTTTGAAGATGACCCAGGGATTTATATGGTACATCGCCGGCGGTATGGCGGTCGTTTCGGGATTGATTGCCGCTGTTGGAATGAGTATGGGCAAAGAAAAGAAGCCGAAGGCACCGAAGGCACCAAAACCGCCGAAGGTGAAAAAGGAAAAACCGCCGAAACCGGTGAAAGAGAAAAAGAAATAAATTAAATTAGTTCATTGTTCAAAGTTCATTGTTCATTGATAAAGTTCATTGTTGATTGATATTAAAGCCCTCTGATTTCAGAGGGCTTTTTTTTATTAATATTGTTTCATCAGTTCGAGCATTTTGCGGTCGAGCTTGTGGCCTTTGTAATCTTCATATTGGACATCTGTCCGTTCGCTATCGAGGACGCCCATTGAGCCTCGCAAGTTCCACATGGCAAATCCCCACTTCGATTCTTTCCACAGTGACAGCATATCTTTCATCCAGGCAAGCACGACATTGTGCGGGGTTTTGTTATAGGCGCCAAATTCGCCAACGTGCACGGGTACACCCATTTTTATAAGCGGAAGCCATGGGTCAATTATCCTGGTTTTCAAGTATGCCTTGTCCCAGAGGGTTCCATCTTTGGCTTTTAACGGCCAGGTCGGGACCTTTGAAGAATCGAGCCAATTCGATGTCCATTCGGCCTTGTAATGGCTTATGAGCATGGGGTCATAGCCGCGGGCGCTTTGGACGATGCCGAGATCAGCTACGCCTAAAATGGGAGTCCGGCCGGCATCTGCGCCATCGGAAAAAATCAGGCGGCCGGGGTCTTCCTGCCTTATCGCGTTTACGAGTGCGGTGACAACCTGGACATGAGGGTCTTCGGTTTCCGCATGGGGCGGCTCGTTAATCAGGTCGAAACTGAGCTGAGAGCTGGGTATGCCTTTATACCTTTTAGCAAACATTTTCCAATGAAAGACTGCGCCTTCGAGGGCCTTTTTCATATTTTCGGGAGTGCCTTCATAGAGGTCCACCGGCTCTTTGTCACGGCCGTTGATGCAGTAGCCGGGGATGCGATGAAGGTTGAGATTGATATGGATTTTGTATTTTTTGCCGAGCTCGACAACTTCGTCAATATCCTTGATGACATCTTCATCTATTTTGAACCAGTTGTCTTTGGAGGCCCATAGCCAATACGACATCGGTATGCGGGCAAAATCGAAGCCCCATTCGGCCATAATTTCGAAATCCTGTTCCTGGAATTTGGCCCGCGGTTTCCATTCGCTAAATTTTTCGAGGAGATTAAAGCCGCGATAACGAGGAAGGGTCAATTTTGGTTTTTGGGGTTCGGCTGCGAAGCCTGATTTTAAACCCGTGAGAGATGCGGCCGCAAATGCACCTGTTGTTTTGAGGAAGTCGCGTCTATCCATGCATGTTTCTCCAAAGTTGTTTCGATGGTTTCATTTTGAACTATGGTAACACACCAATGAATCAGGAACAAGGAGAAGTAAGAGCTGAGAACAAAAGAAAGGACGAAAGCTTATTTTTCGTCTTTGACCAGCTCATACATTCCGTGGCCGCTGTCGCGGAGTTTGCCAAGGCGGCATAATTCCTGCCAGACCTCACGGGGATACTGATTTGGCGGCTGTATCGCATAGATGCCTTTGGCGCCGCCGGAAAAAGGCCCACGGCCGAGACTCGAATCGTCATCAAGTGCGGTGAGTTTGAGCCGTTTTTTGAACGCCTTCATCGCGCTTTTGAGTGTTTCAGGCGGTATACTGGATGGCGGCTGCGATGAGCCGGGTCCCTGCTGCTGGTTATCTGTCATAATGTGCCTCCGTTTAAGTCTGGAATTTCAATCATAGAAATATTATAGCGAAAATCGCAAAGTTTCACAATTCATTGTTCCGGCAAGATGTATTTCGTCGTTCGTATTTCATATTTTGAAATTTGGATGTCGTAAAAGATGGCAGATTAACACAGTAAAAAAAAAGTAAAAAGACGAATGGATTAGTCGACTTTAGATGTCTATTTTGGAAATTTCTCGCAAAAGTGTGGTGGCGTAGGAGCCGGGGTCGAGTTCGAATTTGAGTTCGAGATATTGGCCGAGGTCGTCAGTACCGGTTGAAACAGACCAGTTTCGAGGTTGAAAACGCAGGGGACGGCGGCCGCCACGGACAAAATTTTCTAATTGTTCTAAATCTCTTTGGTTTAATTGCGCTTTTGCGAGAATTCTATTTTCAATCTGGCCAGCGGGACCAGTTAGTGCGGCCATACGCCTGCCAAGAAGCGGGCCGGTTGGGCTGATTTCAAAGGCCTCACATCGCGGCTGGTCAACGGCAGCATCCTCAACCTTGAACATTGCCCCGGTAATATGCTTATAGGCCATATCGCCTGTAAGCAGTTTATCGATATCAGGCATTCGCGCCTCAAGGGCCTGATTGAAAAGCTCGGATTGGTAGGCCGAGACAAAAAATTTCTTCAAATGCTTATCAACGACATTATAGGCCTTGCGTTTATTGCCCTTGGTCTCGATGAGAATTTTCAGGGCACGGCGCTGGTCGGCAAAGCTGTAGGGCCATTTATCAAAGGAATGCTTATAGTCACCCTTCTGGTAAAGCCCGCGAGCTTGGGAAAATATCGGCAGGTCATTATCGTCAGGCCGGCCGAGAAGTAAATCTACAAATTCATCTGTATCACCTTTTATAATCGCAAGCCCGAGAAGGTGGCTATCGCCACGATTGCCAAATCGCTGAGGGCCAAAGAAATTGGGAACCCCCCTTTTAGCAAGAATTTCCTGCACGTCTTTGGCAATTTTTTGGGCTTCTCGAATAGGCCGGTCAAGCTTTCGAAGGCGGATTATAAAGCGATTGGCGGCCAAATGCCCCACCTTGAGTCTTTTGTCGTGGCGGACAAATTCGAGCATTTTCACGTTAGGGACATTAATCGCCTGCAGTTTTTCGATTTTAATATGATCTACGGAGATCCACTGGCGGGCAACGGCCCTTGCATCCTTCTGGCCGGCATAGCCGATATCCTGGCGTCGA
>CAYSKP010000144.1:0-4468 GCA_964431645.1 uncultured Pirellulales bacterium | reverse complement strand
CACATGTTATATCAGAATACCATTCAGCGTAAATGCCAGTGATATCGGCAATATAAACTCTCTTACCTTGCGAACACGATATGATGATGGGTTTGTGGCATATATTAACGGAACAGAAGTCAGAAGAGCCAATTTCACCGGCACCCCAGCCTGGAATTCTGCCACTTCTTCGTCTTCAGCGGAGGCAACGTCTGCCTGGAATAGTTATAACATTTCAAGTTATATTTACCTTCTTCATTCTGGAACAAATATTTTGGCAATTCATGGTCTCAACAGAAGGACAACCGATGATGACTTCTTAATTTCATCTCAGTTAGAAGCTATAGTTGAAACTGCAATTGAACCAAACCTCTCACATGGAGCAATTGAATACACTGGCAGTTTTAATTTGAATAAAAGTACTCATCTCAAAGCACGTATTTTCAGAAATACCGGTGAATGGAGCGCATTGAATGAAGCAATTTATACTTTGCCGGATGTTGGTCAGAACCTGCGAATCACCGAGATTATGTATCATCCGAAAGATGCTGGCGGACCCAACGACCCAAATACAGAATATATCGAGCTCAAGAATATTGGAGGCTCATCGATTAATCTAAATCTTACCCGCCTCACCAAGGGCGTTGATTTCACTTTCGGGCCCACGACACTTTCCGCAGGACAGCATATTCTTATTGTTAAAGATATAAACGCATTTAGAGCAAAGTACGGAACAGGTCATAATATTGCCGGGGAATATTCCGGCTCATTAAACAACGCGGGAGAAAAAATACGCCTCAAAGACGCCAATGGCACCAATATTCTTGATTTTGATTACAAGGATGGCTGGCGTTCAATCGTAGATGGTGATGGCTATTCACTTACTATAATTAATCCTGCAGACTCGAATCTTAATCACTGGGGTAAGAAAGATTACTGGCGACCAAGTGCCTACATCAATGGCTCACCCGGCTGGGATGATTCAGGAATTATTCCCAATCCGGGTTCAATAGTAATCGATGAAGTCCTTGCGCATTCACACGATACTGCCTCCGACTGGATTGAACTTAAAAACATGACGGCAAGCCCGATTAATATAGGTAACTGGTTCTTAAGCGACAGTGATACTAATGTGATGAAATACAGATTTGCTGCAGGGACAACAATACCGGCTAACGGCTATCTTGTAGTCTATGAAACCAATAATTTTGGACAAACAGCAGCAGATACAGGATGTCTGGCTCCCTTTGCCCTTAGCGAAAATGGTGATACAGTTTGCCTGTCCTCTTATCTTGATGCAAATAGTAATTTAACCGGCTATCGCGAAAAAGAGGATTTTGGCGCTTCAGAGACAGGCGTTTCTTTCGGAAGATACTACAAGGCCAGCACAGGCAGTTATAACTTTGTCCCAATGAATACAATCACGCCTAATACGGCAAATTCTTATCCGAAGATAGGGCCAATTGTAATTACCGAGATTATGTATAATCCCGACTGGCCGGCCAGCGGTAATTATGCAAACGATGAATACGAGTATATTGAACTTCGTAATATCTCGGGAGCACCTGTCACGCTGTATGATACGATTGAAGGTCTCCCCTGGAAATTCACTAATGGTATCGATTATACATTTGCCTCGCAGCCGGATGAAGTAACCATTGCAGCCGGAGCCAGGATATTACTTGTCAAGAACCCCACAGCATTTAATATCCGCTATCCCGGGCTTACGGGTATTACATACGGGCCGTATTCGGGCTGGTTAGCAAACGAGGGCGAACAGCTTGAATTGTCAAAACCGGGAGATATCGACGAATTAGGAGTAAGGCGGTATATTCGAGTCGAGAGAGTTGATTATTCGGACGGCTCTCATCCTAATGGCGAGCCCGGTGATATTGACCTTTGGCCGGCTGGCGCTGATGGATTAGGTAAATCACTCAAGAGGACAACAGATTCGGCTTACGGCAATGACCCGAATAACTGGACGGCCTTAACACCGTCACCAGGAACATAAAAAATTATTCGTCTTTTTTAAGGCCCCTTGCACTAAGGTATTTATCCACACCTGCAAGGCCGATAAGGACAATAATTGATACTATTGTTCCTATTATTGCCAGAGAATAAAATTTTGCCCCGCAGGCCATTCCGATACAGGCCACCAGCCATATTGTGGCCGCTGTAGTCAATCCGTGAACGCCTGCCCTCTCCTGAATTACTGCTCCGCCGCCCAGGAATCCCACTCCCACCACTACATTAGCTGCGATTCTTGTGATTGAATCCTGAAACTGGGTTCCAATTTTTATCGATATTAATGTAAATATAGTTGCGCCTATGCAAATAATCATATTTGTGCGTAAGCCTGCGGGCTTTTTTTTCAATTCTCTTTCAAGACCAATGACAAAGCCGCACATAACTGAAAGAAGTAAAGGAGGTATATCACTATGCCAATCCATGCATCTACCTTTCAATTAATGTCTCTTGAACCTTCATTCCGAAGTGTCTGCCGCCCTTTTCTATGTGGGCAAGCACCTTGTCTCCCGCCTTTAATGAAGTAATTGAAATAGGATGCCCCTCAGGATTAACCAGTCGAATTGTTTCGGCATTCTGCATAACAAGGGTTATTGGAATACCATCTGCTTCGGCCTCGATAAGCATCATCGGCCGTTTTTCAATTTTATTTCTTCCCAGATACGCAACCTGACCTTTGCCTTTGTAATCCACAATCATTACCTCATCGCCTGCTTTAAGGTCAGCAAGATATTTTGTCCCTCCGCCCGGGGCAAGTGTATACGCATGCACAGCACCTGCATTTACACGAAAAGGCCTGGCCGCCACATACGGATTTTCTATAGATTCAGAATGAACCAGAAAGAAGCCTGATGCCGTATTTCCAACCAGCATGCCTTCACCAGGCGACATCTGTGTGCAGGTATCAAGGCATGCCCGGTCTCCCATACCAAGCTGTTTTATGCCTGTAATTTGAGCAACAGAAAGTTCGATCTTATCCCCGACGCCATGCAATATTTCAGAAGTTTTTTTAATTTCATTTACATCAGTGCTGTTGAGCAGGACACCATCTACACCTTTTTCGAGAATTCCAACCATTAACCTGGCCTGTTCGCTATTTGTAACCTGCACAATTATATTTTGTCCGCGTTTTGCCAGCAGATTTTCAATCGGTATAATTGTCCAATCCAGCATACGCAGCACAACTATTTTTCCGGGAGCAATGCCTGCCGCCTTATCTTCATCCTGTTTGCCGGCTATATCAACAAACACAATGTCAATACCCGGCCTCATATCACCATCTTTTGCAATTGTTTTTATCCTGCCCAACTGGTGAACTTTCTCAGTCTGACCATCAGGCACAACAACAGCTTCGGCCCCGCTTTCCAATGCAGTTGTAATTATATTTTTGTCATATGGAGATGCATTTACCCAAAGTTTTTTCATAAATTAATCCTTAATGTAGGGTGTGCTTTGCACACCTTATCTTGCCCTTTATGAAGATTTAATTATAATTACTTAAGAGTGTCAATAACGATTTTTTTGCTTTATGGTGTGCTGAGTTTTGTAGGGTGTGCTGTGCACACATAGTTTTTGTAGGGTGTGCTGTGCAAACCATCCCTTTTTGGCATAGAGGTATTATGTCAAACTATAGACGAATGTATGAACCAGGCGGATTGTTCTTCTTCACCATAGTGACGCACCATAGGCGAAAATTGTTTTTGAATGAAAAGGCTCGTTCATATCTGCACTATTCTATCCGTCAAGTTCAAATGAAATACCCTTTCGAAATTATTGCAGTTGTATTATTGCCCGAGCATTTGCATTGTATATGGAAACTTCCGGATGGAGACGAAAACTTTTCGACTAGATGGGCCTGCATAAAAAAAGAATTTTCAAAAATCTGGATTGCCTCAGGCGGCAATGAAACAGCAATTTCCGAAGCCAGAAGGAAACATCGTGAATCCGGCATATGGCAAAGGAGATTCTGGGAGCACAGGATTAAAAATGAGGAGGACTTCATAAACCACATCAACTATATACATTATAATCCTGTTAAACATGGCCTGGTTTGGTGCCCACATCAATGGAAACATTCAAGTTTTCATCGGTGGGCAAAAGCCGAGTATTATAAATCCAATTGGTTATGTGATTGCGAGCATAAACGATTGAAACAACCCGAATTCGCGTCGATAAAAACGAGTGGGGAATAGATGATTTGGTGTGCAAAGCACACCCTACGTTTTTGTTTTCTAAAGCCGCTGCATTATATTTTTGTCATATGGAGATGCATTTACCCAGAGTTTTTTCATTTTGATTTGGCCTCTAATGTTTTCATCGCCTCTTTTACAGTTGCGCCATGATGAACCATTTTACAAAGCGCTGCAACCATTCTTTCAGGATGCTTGTGCTGGAACGCATTTCTGCCGATTGATACACCACCTGCACCCGCTTTTAAAGCACCCTCTGCCATTTTAAAAATGTC
>CAYSKP010000143.1:0-7492 GCA_964431645.1 uncultured Pirellulales bacterium | reverse complement strand
GTCTTGCAATCGGGGTGACAATAGCCGCGGCCGCATGTATCTGGGTCGCCACTTTTCCAAATCTCAGCGCACGTGCCCGCGCCCTGAAAGCCGCCTCCAATAAAAATCCTTCTCCCGAAATCACCCCCGTTACATCGCCCGCTTTTACTCCTTCTCAATCAATAGTTGAAGTGCAGGAAAATCCGAGTATCGAGAATCCAGTATCAAGCATCGAAATAAACAATGAACAACGAACAACAAACACAGAACAGAAAAGGATTCACATCGTCCAGAAAGGTGAAACCCTTTCTTCTATTTCAACAAAGTATTACGGCAATTCAAATCAATGGCGTAAAATCGTTTCCGCGAATCGCACCAATCTCCCCGACCCCAACCGCCTTAATCCCGGCACAAAGCTAATTATCCCCGATTAAAAAGGTTATAAAATTGCCTTTGGCAAAATAATAAATAGAAAATAATAAATAAGAAATGAAAATGCCCGGGACAGGAATCGAACCTGCATAGGGGAATCCCCTACCAGCCCCTCAAGCTGGCGCGTCTGCCAGTTCCGCCACCCGGGCGAGCCGTCGGTATTTATTATTGATTATTGATGATTGATTGTCAATCAGCATTTTCAGCCGAGGAAGGTGAACCGTGTTTAAATCCGAAATCTTATTTGCCCATTTATTTTTGCGCATCAATTTGTAAATAGAATATAATTAGAAAAGATAATTTTCTAAGGCTAACTGTTTATGAATGATAAAATTAATCGAGACCTTGGGCCTCAGCCGATTTGCGAAATATTGACACGGCACAATTTGAAACCGCATGACCTTGTGGCCGCCTCAACACAGCAGATTACGCACAAAATGGTTTCTCGCGCATGTAAAGGCAGACGGCTGACCCTTAACACACAGTCCAAAATCCTAAATGCCGTCAATAACGCCACAGGGAAAAACTTCACGCTTCGAGACATCTTCAACTACTAAACCTGCAATCCGCAATCTGAAATCCGCAATTACTATTTTCCTCTTTGGCCGTCATATAGAAGTATATGCAGCCGTTGACAGAATGAATATCCGGTTTCTTTGCACATCTGTGCCACCATAGGAGATTTTGCGATTAGTTCATCTCTGGCCTTTGCCTGAGGCATAAGCATCACCTTCTCTGCAGGCACTGCTCCGATTTGTTTTACGGTCTCTTTAATTTCCGTCAAATCGCCGGCGGTATCTACAACAAATTTTAATTGATATTGATAGCGTCTGACTAATTGTTTGAGTGAGGAAAGATTTTGCAGGGCGGGATTTACCCCGCCTTCTTTAAGCGAATTTGATAATTTCGGGCTTATACTCATCAAGTCACAGGCAAGCCCCGGGACAAAATTAATCCCCGATGTCTCTATTGTGATATGTTTATTACGCTCTTTTAATCCCAAGGTAAGCAAGTGCAGCTCGGGATTCATCATCGGCTCGCCGCCTGTGATTACCACATGTCTGCACTGAAAATTAATCACCTTGTTGATTATTTCCGAAACGGCAATTTCCTGGCCCTCAGCTGCCTTCCAGGCATATTGTGTATCGCACCATTTACATCGAAGGGGACATCCGGCAATACGGATAAAGATGCTGGGCACTCCCGCTAAAGTCCCCTCTCCCTGAATTGAATGAAAGATTTCGTTTACTATCAATTAATTTACCTAACCTTTTTTAGCGCCTGCAACGCCGCTGACATATTCAATTGGGTCCTGCTGTCCCGCATCGTGAAAACCCTTAAGGCGAATCCGGCATGAATCGCACCTGCCGCAGCTTCTTCCCTGTCTATCCGGGTCATAGCAGCTATGCGTAAGAGAGTAATCCACTCCAAGCTTCATTCCCGCCAGAATCGTCTGCCCCTTTGTCATATTTATAATGGGCGTATGAATTGTGAAATTGCCTTTCTTCTGTGTCCCCGCCGCTGTTGCGAGGTTGGCCATTGTCTCAAAAGCCCTGATATAATCATGCCGGCAATCGGGATAGCCGCTGAAATCCGTCGCGTTTACGCCGATAAAGATATCAAAGGCATTGAGCACCTCTGCCCATGCGAGGGCATAGCTTAAAAATATCGTATTTCGAGCAGGAACGTATGTTGGGGGAATATCTGTGCCGGTGCCGAGGTCTTTACGGTCCTTGGGCACTTCAATCGTCATATCCGTTAAAGCCGAGCCGCCGATACCGCCCATATCTATCGCAATGACCTTGTGCTCATTAACTCCAATTGACCTTGCGACCTGCTTTGCGGCTTCGACTTCCTTCTGATGCCTTTGACCATATCGAAAAGTGAGTGCGTATAATGAAAATCCCGATTGTTTCGCTATAGCGAGAGTCGTTGCCGAATCGAGTCCGCCGCTGAGCAAAACTACCGCCTTATCTTCTGCCATTTTTAGGCTCCTATTGAAATTTTACAATAATTATATTATACTATTCGAGAATGGTAATGCGAGGTCGAAAAAAAATGAGTAAAAAGCCCCGGCTGGAATTATTCGATAATCCCTCACCGATGCGTGATTATTGTATTACCATCCGCTGTCCTGAATTCACCAGCGTTTGCCCAAAGACCAGCCAGCCTGATTTCGGCGAAATAATAATCGAATATTGCCCGGATAAATCCTGCATCGAGCTTAAGAGTTTGAAAGTATATCTTCAAAGCTTTCGAGCCAGGGGTGTTTATTATGAGGCATTGACAAATGAGATACTCGATGATTTGATTTCTGCCTGTAAGCCAAGGCGGATTAAGATAACTTCCAAATTCACCCCCCGCGGCGGCATTACAACCGATGTAGTTGCAGAATATAATCGAGAAAAGATTTAAATTTGCGGTAAAATAGTTTGTGAGGTAAATTATGCCAATATCTTTTCATTGCGACCACTGCAATAAAAAAATTGAAGCCCCGGATAATGCAGGCGGCAAATGGGGTAAATGTCCCCGATGCCATAACAAAGTTTATGTTCCCGCCGGCAAACCAACTGAGCCGGACGATGAGCTTCGGCTTGCCCCTATCGATACCGAAGAAGAAATTGCGCATCGCAAGATGATTGCTGAAGAAGCACGTCTCAGGCAGGAAATTCTCAATGAAACCAACGTTCCCGAAGAAGGCGCAGTTCCCAAAAATCAGACGGCCGCACCTTCAAAACCCAATAACCTCAGCGATGCCGAGCTTAATACCTGTATCATCAGCTATCTTCGTCAGATGGCCGATGGTGAGCTTGAACTCGCCGAGCAGACAGCCCAGATGATTATCCCAAATGGCTCAAATGCCGTCCGTCTTTTAGAGAGAATCGCATTCAGTGAAATACCCGAACCCGAAATTTCCGACATCCCGCAGCAGGTCCTCTCAGGTCTCATAAAAAACCTCCGCAGTCGGCTGCGTTAGCGAAAATTGTTAAAAAAACATCCTTGTGAAGAAAAAATCTAACTTATGACAGCTTTTCGATGACAGTCAATTTGTCCCCATCAATTCCATTATTATACTTTATACAGGAGAGGCAGTCACGCTCTATTTTGTAACCACCTTGAGAAGGGAAACTTGTATGGATATGAAACCAGTTCTTGTTCATGTGACACACGAAGCCGCCGCAAAAATGGGCGGTATCGGCGCTGTGCTCGAAGGTTTTTTCACCTGCCAGTCATATCTCGATTCGGTCGAGCGCTCAATCATTATTGGGCCGCTTTTCACGACTGATGGCTCTGTTCTGGACCGCCTCGGCTCCAATGGCGAAGTCCTTTATTCGTCAATAGATGGCCTCGTGCGCACAGGCTATGCCTCCGCATTTTCCAAAATTGAAGCCTTCTATAATGTCGGCATTATCTACGGCAGACGAACCTTCGTTGATTCCCAGACGGGCATTAAATCTTCACCCGAAACAATCCTTATTGATGTCCGTAATGCCGATATAGGTCCCATCAATGAATTTAAAGCACGGATTTTTGAGCAATTCGGCATCTGCAGCGACCGCTATGAAAATCTCTGGGAATTCGAGCAGTATGTCCGCCTTGCGCCTGCGGCAATGGCAATCCTCAAGGCAATCGGCGCAGCTTCTGATAAAACTGTAGTTATCTCGCACGAATATATGGGGATGCCCGCGGTTATGGCCGCGATGCTCGATCCGAATTGCGATTATAAAACCATCTTCTATGCCCACGAAGTTGCGCAGATGCGTAAAATTGTCGAAGATCATTCCGGCCACGACACGATGTTTTACAATGTAATCAAAAAGGCCCATCAGCAGAAACTTTATATGAAAGATATTTTCGGCACCCAGGACCAGTATTTTAAACACCCTCTGGTCGATGCCTCAAAGCACTGCGATGCAATCTTTGCTGTGGGTGACCTTGTTGCTGATGAATTGCGTTTTCTTGCGCCTGAGTTTGAATCCGCCCGCATTAATGTAGTTTACAACGGCATTCACGCCTATAAAACCACAGTAGAGGAAAAACTTCTCTCCAAAAGCCGGCTCCAGCAGTATTGCCGCAATCTGCTCGGGTTTTATCCCGATTACGTATTTACGCATGTCACCCGCCTTGTCCGCAGCAAGGCCCTTTGGCGAGACCTTCGAGTCCTCGAGCAGCTCGATCATTCATTTAACAAAATAAATAAAACTGCGATTATGTATATGCTCACAACCGAAGTCTGCCAGCGGCGAAGCTGTGATGCCTTCAATATGGAAGCCGCTTACGACTGGCCGGTTGCTCATCGCGAGGGCTGGCCTGACCTTTCCGGCGGTGAAGCGTTTTTCTATACCGCAATTCAGGAGTTCAACGCCAAAAGCAAAAATGTCAAAATTGTTTTCATCAACCAGTTCGGCTTCAGCAGAAAACTCTGCGGAAATAGAATGCCCGAGGATATGGATACAATCGATATTCACCGCGGCACAGATGTCGAATTCGGCCAAAGCATCTACGAACCGTTCGGTATCGCGCCGGTAGAACCGCTCACTTTCGGCGGACTCTGCGTCTTTACAAATGTCTGCGGCTGTGCCGGTTTTGTCAATGATGCAATCGTCGGCGAAACTCCAAATCCAAATGACTGCACCAGAAACGTTATCATCGCCGATTACACCTCTATTGACGGCCAGTTCCCGCAATTGAAAGACCTTCTTGCGATTGACAGGGCTGTCCGTGATAAAGTTGAAATCGCGGAAAGCCGCAGAATCGCCGATGAAATTCTTACAATGCTGCCCAAATCGAATGCCGAAGTTGCGTCTATGATTGAAAACGGCAGACATATAGCCAGGAACATGAGCTGGGATGTTGTTGTCACTGACTATATCCTGCCATGCCTTGAAAAGATTCTGCACGTTTCTCACAGGCGGTCAAAAGTCGCTTAAAACCTGCATAAATTTTGCTGTAAATTAGCGGCATATCTGCTATATTCACGCGCATGAGGCGTTTATTCAAAAGAAAGTCACTCAGTCTTCTGCATGAGGAAATGAAAGGCGACAATCGTCTCAAGCGCGTTCTTGGCGCATGGTCTCTTACAAGTCTCGGTATCGGCTGCATCATCGGCGCAGGCATCTTTGTCATTACAGGCTATGCCGCGCATTTCAAGGCAGGCCCCGCGCTTTTAGTTTCCTTTGTGGTCGCCGGCATGGCCTGCATATTTTCTGCGCTTTGCTATGCCGAATTTGCGTCGATGGCGCCTGTCGCGGGTTCTGCATATACCTATGCCTACGCGACACTTGGCGAATTTTTCGCATGGATAATCGGCTGGGACTTGATTCTCGAATACACTGTCGCTTCGGCTTCGGTGGCTCACGGCTGGTCAAAATATTTCCAGAATTTTATAGGCATGCCTATTTTTGGGATCAAAATTCCGCATGTTTTCGCCGATGCTCCTTTTGACTATAATCCTGCTGTTGGAGCACTTACATCAACTGGGAGCTGGTTTGATTTGCCCGCTTTGGTTATCGTCGCAGTTTTGACAATAATTCTTGTGATTGGAATTCACGAAAGCTCGCGTTTCAATAACGTGATGGTCGCGACCAAAGTTTCCGTTGTGATTCTGGTCATTGTTGTCGGGGCATTTTATATAAAAACCGTTAACTGGCATCCATTTGCGCCTTTTGGCTGGGCAGGCCTGAGCTTCTTCGGCAAAACCGTTTGGGGACAAACCGCTCCCGACGGCTCTCCTGTAGGCGTGCTAGCCGGCGCCGCAATGATATTTTTTGCCTATATCGGCTTTGATTCAGTTTCAACTCACGCGGAAGAGGCCAAAAATCCTCATCGAGATGTCCCCATCGGCATTATCGCATCTCTTGTCATTTGCACGATTTTGTATATCCTTGTAACAATCGTAATCACTGGAATGGTCCCTTATGACCAGATGGATGTTGATGCCCCTGTTGCGGTGGCCTTCGAGAGGGTCGGGCTTCACTGGGGGCAATTCATCATCTCGCTTGGCGCCGTTGCGGGGATTACCTCGGTGATGCTGGTTTTAATGCTTAGTCAGCCGCGGGTGCTGCTTGCGATGTCGCGGGACGGCTTATTGCCGCCAAGCTTTTTTGCCGCCATTCATCCGCGATTCCGCACCCCCTGGAAATCAACCATCCTGACGGGTATCGCTGTTGCGTTAATGGCTTCGTTTATTCCTCTTGGCATCTTAGCCGAGCTAGTCAATATCGGAACGCTTCTGGCATTTGTTATCGTCTGCACATCTGTGCTTCTAATGCGCTATATCAATCCCGAGGCACACCGGCCGTTTAGGTGTCCATTTGTCCCGGTGATTCCGATTCTTGGGATTATCTTTTGCCTTGTCCTGATGTTTTCGCTGCCTTCTGCCAACTGGAAACGTTTAGGTATCTGGATGGCCATCGGCATTTTGATTTATTTCTTCTATGGCCGCAGTCACAGTGTCGTCCCGCATCACAAACCCCCGGAGTAGAAAGAGGATATTAATACTTATATTTTTTTACTTGTTGTTTGGCCTTTTTTACGAATTTGCCGAACTGGCGGTCTTTCTCCCTTTTTTCAAGCTCGGACATTTCATAATACCGGGCTTGCTTTTTCAGATTGATATAGTTTGAATATTTTTCCGCATCCAGATCGCCAGATTTTAATACCGCTAAAACTGCGCAACCCGGCTCGTTTACATGTGTGCAATCAGCAAATTTGCATTCTTGGGCCAAAGCGGTTATTTCGCCAAAAAAGCCGTCTATGCCGGCACCGGCAACAGCCGTTGCGACCTCTCGCATTCCCGGATTATCTATAACAATGCCGCCATTTGCCAAAAAATACATTTGTCTGGCTGTAGTGACGTGCCTGCCCCTGCCGGAGCGGAGATTTATGCTTTTAGTTTTTATAATATCTTCGCCAAGCAGTTTGTTTATCAAAGAGGATTTTCCCACGCCGGAGGAACCAAGGAAGCAATAAGTTTTTCCTTTTTCTATATATTTTTTTAATACTCCGAGATCTTCTTCGTTTACGGAACTGGCGGGGACAATTTCAACTTCATTAAATCTGTTTTTTATTTCCGCCAATT
>CAYSKP010000142.1:0-5493 GCA_964431645.1 uncultured Pirellulales bacterium | reverse complement strand
GGTATTCAAAATTGTTATCACCGCCTGTATGCGAAAACTACTCACAATCCTTAACACTATGATTCGGAATCAAACCTTATGGCGTCCCGAAAATACTTAAAAAAACAGTTGAGCTCAAACACAGCCGCTCTATATATAGGGTATTTTGGGAGGTAAATAAGGACTTAGGGACACCGATTTTTTGAGCAAATCAGTCATAAGTTATTTAGGGACAAGGAATAAAAAAATTTTTAGAAAGGGAATATTTTTTTGGCATACCGAGTTCTTAATAACGAAATCAAGCCCGCCTTCACGACGTTCATGGTTTAAATACCTTGACTGATACCATCGAAAGTGTATAATAGACATCGCCTTTTGAGAAGAGACAAAAGCCGAAAAAAGGATACTGGAAGACAGGAGAATTGAGAATGAAATCATGGTATCGTTCTGAAACAACATTTTTTATTGCTATTATTTCATTAATCTTTTTAACAAATCCGGTCCTTGCAACAGAATACAGGGCAATCGATTTAAATCCTACCGGAATTGACGCGTCTGGGGCCTATGGAATCAGCGGCACACAACAGGTTGGCGGCGGCGCGATTTGGTCCAAAGGCGTAAGTCACGCACTATTGTGGAATGGCAGCGCCTCAAGTTATACCGATTTAAATCCCGCCGGATTTTCCTCTTCTTTTGCCTCTGGAACAAACGGCACACAGCAAGTTGGCTATGGCCAATCCATGGCCGGAACTCATGCCTTGCTTTGGAACGGCAATGCCGCAAGCAGTGTTGATTTAAATCCTGCCGGGTTCGATAGTTCTTATGCCAAAGGAATATGCGGCACACAACAGGTTGGCTACGGCACCAAAACGTATGTGGGACTACATGCCTTGCTATGGACCGGCACCGCGGCAAGCTGTGTTGATTTGAATCCTGCTGGATTTGGTACTTCTTACGCCACTGGAACAAACGGCACACAGCAGGTCGGGTATGGGTCGACTCCATCCACAAGCCCCAAAACTCACGCCCTGCTCTGGAACGGCACCTCTGATAGTTATGTTGATTTAAATCCGGCTGGATTCAATGGGACTAGCGCCTATGGAATCGGCGGTTTGCAGCAGGTCGGCTGCGGTTCGGGCACAGCTACCGACGGAATAACTCACGCTCTTCTCTGGAACGGAACCGCCGAAGGTTATACCGATTTACACCCGACCGGTTTCGATGCGTCCGTCGCATATGGAACCAGCGGCACACAACAAATCGGTATCACCCGTGGATACCCAAATGGTCCCTATCACGCCGCATTATGGAACGGTACCGCAAATAGTTATGTTGACCTTCATACGTTTCTTGCGCCGGGCTTCGCCGACTCCTATGCCATGGGCATTGATGTATATGGCAATATAGTCGGTTATGCGCGTGATAGTTCTGGTATCGGCCATGCTATTCTTTGGCAAGTCCCTGAACCAGCCACGCTTTTACTTTTGGCCTTTGGCGGCTTAGCTCTGAGGAAGCGTAAAGGGTAAAGTTTAAAGCATATAGCTTAAACCTTGAGAAAAAATAATAATGGAATTACCTTTTGAGAATAGACAAAAGGCAAAAAGATACGGGAAGGCAGGAGAGTGCAAATGAGCAATATCTTAGAATCAATAACTGCCTTGAATATTTACAAACACAATATTCTGACTTGAAAAATTGTATTGAAGAAGGAGAAGAATATGAAAGAATTAATACATTCTTTACCTCCGGGACGACTCCAAAATGGGCTGTATATTTTTGTAATATTAATTTCACTTCTGCTGCTTTCAACAAGCTCATTGGCGGATTACCCCGCATTTAAAATATCTTCTTCCAGCGGCAGGGCTCAAATCAACGGAGATAATGTAGTATATGGAACATACAGCGAAATCGATATCTACAATTTAAAAACTCATGCTACAATTAAAATTAATACTCAAAACAGTGATCGTTTTCCCGGAATTGATAACGATATTTTGGTTTGGGCACAGGATAGCGGAGTATATGGATATAGAATTTCAACAGGACAACAGTTTCCGATATCTCTTTCTTACGGTGGTAGAGCAGCGGCAAAGGTATCGGGCAATACAGTTGTCTGGCTTGATACAAGAAATGGCGGCGTTAATAATTATTATAATGTATATGGTTATGATATTTCCACGGGAAATGAATTTGCCATAACTAATCATCCTGACAGCCCATGCACATCAGTCAAAATCAGCGGAAATTATGTAGTCTGGCAGGATGAAAGAAATATTCGCTCCTCTTCTTCTGATGTTTACGGATTTGACCTTCAAACAAAAACTGAATTTCCAATCTGCACCACAAATGGATGGCAGGGAAGTCCAGGCATAGGAAATAACATTGTCGCGTATGGTGATGACCGAAACCTCACTGTCAGCATATATGCTTATGATATTAAAACGAAAACAGAATTCCTAATCGCGACAGGCGCCGGCATGCGAAGCGACCCTGCCGTAAGCGGCAATTACATTGTCTGGCAAGATGCCCGAAACGGCAATTACGACATTTATGGATATGACATTGCAGAGAAAAGGGAATTTCCAATCTGCACAGCCACTGGTAATCAATCTTTACCATCAATTTCAGGCAATACAGTAGTTTGGACTCAAGCAGATGGAATTTATGGAACAATCATTCCCGAACCCGCCACGCCTCCAATTGCCAATGCGGGACCGAATCAGGTCGCGTATGCATGGATTGACGGGATAGCTGAAATAGATTTAGACGGCAGCGGTTCATACGATCCTGACGGTAATGAGTTGACATATCTTTGGCGGTGGTCAATTGACGGCAACAATTATGAAGCTAACGGAGTAAGTCCCACAATCGAACTGCCTGTCGGTGAGCATACAATTGAGCTTGTTGTCTATGATGGCTTTGAGGATTCTGAACCTAATTATGTCGATATAAACGTTATCGAGGGGATAGAAGGAAGTCTGTGGATAACGCCACGCACAATTAACAGGCAAAGCCAACAGCCGCACATAATGGCAATGCTTCGACTGCCTGATGGCATTACCAAAGACCAGATAGACAGCATTAGCGCTCTTCTGCTTTATCCAGGCGAGGCGGGGTCATATAGACAGATTATCTTCGGCGACAGCAGTGTGCGCATATTAGCTTATTTCGATAGGGATGAGGTTTTGAATTCTATTGGTGAAATGGGCCCAGTTGAGGTTTACGTAGTCGGCCAGCTGAAGACAGGGCAATATTTCTACGGCTCGGACACAATTCGAATTATCGAACAGGTCCACCGGCTATTAAAGAGCAATATAAAAAATTGATTCTGTAATCGAATCCTCTTAATCATATTGCACAGAACAAGAAGAATTAGCATCGAGAATCCGCAACGCTTTTAGTTCCTGGCCCCTGGGGCCAAGCTTTCTGCTTCGCTTCGTTACGTCGAGACAGGTGGGCGGTAATGACAATACCTCAAAACAATTTGAGATCACTTAGAATAGAAAGGTCCACTTAGCCAAAAGACTATTCTACATTTATGTATGTTTAAATTAGCTTATAAATTTATAAGCTAATCTTATACAATCTATTTCGCAGCGACCAAAACCTCAATTATTTCGAAATCTCTAAAGACAGACACTTTTTAGGGATAACAAAAGACGTTTCTACATTTATGTAAGCGTTAGCATTTTTAATAGAGTTCATAAGTTAAGCTAATACGCCATATTAAGAGTTTAGCCTTTCTTGAAGGTTTAAAATGCGTCTATACTATCACTATTACTAATGCTGAATGATTTATTATCATTTAGAAATTTTTAAACCCAAATAGCCTATTGAAAAACCTAAAGGAGGTTACGCAAATGAAGGCCAACGCCGTAGTGCAGTCTGTTTATGAACAAGTCCTGAAACGCAATCCCGGAGAAGCGGAATTCCATCAGGCAGTAAAAGAGGTTTTAGAATGCCTCGAACCAGTCCTCGAAAAACATCCCGAATACGTCAAGGCGAAAATTGTCGAGCGTCTCGTTGAGCCGGAAAGACAGATCATCTTCCGTGTCCCATGGCAGGATGATAAGGGCGATTTCCAGGTAAACCGGGGCTTTCGTATTCAATTCAACAGCGCCCTGGGACCATATAAGGGCGGCATCAGATTGCATCCGAGTGTCTATATCGGCATCATTAAGTTCCTTGGCTTTGAGCAGATTCTAAAGAATTCTCTCACAGGGCTTATGATGGGCGGCGCCAAGGGCGGCTCCGATTTCGATCCCAAAGGTAAATCCGACGGCGAAGTGATGCGTTTCTGCCAGAGCTTTATGACCGAATTGTGCAAGCACATCGGCCCCGATACCGATGTCCCCGCAGGTGATATCGGCACCGGCGCTCGTGAAGTCGGCTTTATGTTCGGCCAGTACAAACGCATCCGCAATGAGTTCACAGGCGTCCTGACTGGCAAAGGCCTCGATTGGGGCGGCTCGCTGGTTCGCACAGAAGCCACCGGCTACGGCCTTGTTTACATAATGGCCGAGGCCCTTAAAGATATGGGCAAATCCTTCAAAGGCATGACCGTTACAGTTTCCGGCTCGGGTAATGTCGCTATTTACGCATGCGAAAAAGTTCAGCAGTTAGGCGGCAAGGTCGTCGCGATGAGCGATTCCAATGGGTACATCTATGACCCTGACGGCATCAACCTTGACACTGTAAAGAAACTCAAAGAAATCGAACGCAAGCGCATAAAAGAATATCTCTCGTATCACAAAAAGGCAAAATACACTGAAGGATGCGCAGGCATATGGAACGTCAAATGCGATATAGCACTTCCGTGCGCAACACAAAATGAACTCGATGAAGCAGGGGCTAAAGTCCTTGCAAAGAATGGCTGCATTGCGGTTGGTGAAGGCGCAAATATGCCCTGTACACCAGAGGCAGCAGATGTATTCCTCCACAATAAGGTACTGTTCCTGCCCGGCAAGGCAGCCAATGCGGGCGGAGTTGCGGTATCGGGTTTGGAAATGGCACAGAACAGCCAGAGGATTCCGTGGACCTTTGAAAAGGCCGATGCGGAACTGAAAATCATTATGACTACAATTTACAAGAACGCCAGCGAGGCCGCAAAGGAATACGGCCAGGCAGGTAACTTCATAGTCGGCGCAAATATAGCCGGCTTTGTCAAAGTCGCAAAGGCAATGCTCGCACAAGGTCTTGTCTAACAAAATCACTGACTCATAGAAGCCCCCCTGCTTTCTTGCGAACGCAAGAAGGGGGGCTTTTTGTTGCCTTGGAATAAAAACTAAATTACAATTGAGCATATGAAAAGTAATCCGGATTTAAAAAAAATTATTCGCCAGCACGCTGAAATGGAAGAATTTTTCTCGGGCGGCTTGGCGATTAAAAATCTGACCGCTGAGAGCGCAGAGAAAAAACTTAAAATTACCTCTGAGGACTCTGTGGTAAAAAGAACTGCCGCGCCGGAGATTATCGCTGAGCTTGAAAAAATCGCTGAAGAAGTCCGACGCTGCT
>CAYSKP010000141.1:0-13084 GCA_964431645.1 uncultured Pirellulales bacterium | reverse complement strand
TTTATTTGGCTATTTGTCTATTCCTTATTTTTAGCGGCACGTCAAAAGCGAGCGTAGCGAGCATCGGAATCTTCGAAAGCCAATGCGATGTCGGTGACGCCTGCGATTTGGGAATTTCCGGCTCGGCATCGTTTGACTCGGCTAAAAACGAATACAGCATTACAGCCAGCGGTTACAACATGTGGTTTGACAGGGACGCCTTTCATTTCCTTTACAACAAAGTTGATGGTGACCTTATTATGACCGCTGACATCAATTTCGTAGGCCAGGGCAAGGTTGCCCATAGAAAGGCCGGATGGATTGTCCGTCAGACGCTTGATAAGGACTCGGCTTTTATTGGTGCGATTGTCCACGGTGATGGTCTTGTCGCCTTGCAATGGCGGCCGCAAAAAGGCGATCAAATGAGCGACGACCTGGAAATACTGCGGACAATAAAAAATTTCAAATCAATAAAAATAATGCTGCAGCGCCACGGAGCCGTTTATACCCTTTCGATTGCCCCTGATGGAAAAACTTTTGAGATTATTGGCTCTGTGTCGCTCAATTTTCCTGACCCGGTTTATGCAGGCTTGGCAGTTTGCTCACACGATGTAAATACGGCTGAAACGGCTGTTTTCAATAATGTTATATTTGAGAAACAAGGGGTAGTAAATATGAAAGAACGTGTTCTCGAAAGCACATTGGAAACAATCTCAATTGAAAACGGTCAAAGAAATACTATCTATCGTGCCCGTCAGCACTTTGAGGCACCAAACTGGACGCCTGATGGTAAAACACTGATTTTTAACAGCAATGGCCTTATTTACACGATTCCTGCCAAAGGCGGCAAAGCTCAATTGCTCGATACAGGCGAAGCGAAGAAATGCAATAATGACCACGTTTTATCACCCGATGGAAAGTTTATAGCTGTAAGCAGTCAGCACGATCCTGATGGAAAATCAAGAATTTACATTATTCCAATCACTGGAGGGGCTGCTCGTCTTGTTACTAAAAACGCACCGTCTTATCTGCACGGATGGTCTCCCGACGGCAAGACTCTTGCATATTGTGCCCAGCGAAATAATGAATATGATATATACACAATTGCTGTTGATGGAGGCGAGGAAATAAGACTGACGAATGCTCCTGGTCTTGATGATGGGCCGGAATATTCTCCCGATGGTAAATACATTTACTTTAATTCCGAAAGGACCGGCTTAATGAAAATCTGGCGCATGAACGCTGATGGCTCTGACCAGCAGCAGATTACTTTAGATAAAGATTATGCCGATTGGTTTGCGCATCCTTCTCCGGATGGAAAATGGATTGTATTCGTTTCATATGACAAAACCGTCAAAGGTCATCCAGCTAATAAAGATGTTGCTTTAAGAATGTTGCCTCTTGCCGGAGGCAAACCGAAAATTTTAACGAATTTATTTGGCGGACAAGGAACAATAAATGTTCCATCATGGTCTCCCGATAGTAAACACATTGCTTTTGTGAGTTACCAGCTCCTGCCGCCAAAATGAGAAAAATATTTATTTAAATACGAATAGAAGAATAATATAGTTGTTATATCCGTTATTTTAGGACCTCAAAAAAGGTTCCATTTTTTGAGGATTCATTAGACCCACTTTTACGTCACTTTTTTGAATAAAAAAAATATTTAAAAAAATCCAAAAAAACACTTGACTTCGTTTTAATAATATGTTTTAATACACTCATCAGCTTGGGGGCTGACGAGAAAACTCACAGTGCAAAGGAAGTTTATTATTAGTGCTCTTTGACAGTGAGTGTTTTCTCATTATGTGTTTCATTAGTGTAATCCAAGAAGCGAGGAAGAGAATACTCACATAGTGTAAGCGTAAGTTCTTTATTTACATGAACTTAGGCTATTAAGCGCCGGTAGCGGACTAAAGGGGTCTTGCTATTGGGAGAGGGCAGGGTTTTTCCACGAGAAGAGAACGAGAAATGTTGTGCGCCCATTCCGCGCGCAGTTTGGCGGAAGGTGCATACAGGACGAGTTTCGCAGCAGATTGTTTAAATAGTGGACAAAATAGATACAAGAAGTTCCAAAAGGAGTTTGCGGAAATGAATGCAGGGAGTGATAGGCAAATAGGATTTATGTTAGCTGTTACATTGATAATCGGTCAAACCTGTTTTGCTGTGCCATTAAGCAGCGATCCTGCTGCGATGTCCTCATGGCGCGGGACATCATCTTTTTCATCATCTGATGGAAAGCTTCAAGGCACTGTTGATTATGCCGTATATGATAAAGGCGATTATGATGGAATAGAACAGTTCAATGATTCATATGTATATGCATATCAGGTATTCAATAACAATGACTCACAGGTACCTGTTGATTACTTTTCAGTTGGTTTGTATGCCGATTCACAGGCACAAAATGCTATGTATGACTCTCTAAAAGGAGTCGATTCTGGCAATATTCCTTTTATTCAGTATATTCTCCCGCAAAGTGTAATCTATCTGTTTCAATCTGATAATATCATCGCGGGGGAGCATTCAGTCACAGTTTTATTCACAAGTCCTGTGGGGCCTGAAATGGCCAATGGTTCCGTATCAGGAGGTTTCACAGGCGGGTCAATAATGGAATTGCCGACACCCGGCTGGACAACTCCGGAACCGGCTACTTTTGGTCTTTTAATCAGCGGCGCAATTTTAGCAATCCGCAGGAGCCGGAAATTTAAAGCTTAATTTGAAAGATATTTATGTCTTCTTTTTTAATTAAACAGAACAGTTTTAAATACAGAGTTGTTGAGGAGAAGCGATGAAGGTCATGAAAAATAGTTTAATTTGCATATTGTTAATTATCGCAGCCTTTATGCAGAATGCCTCAGCTTTGCCGGGTAATGCATATGTTGATGACAATGGGAAAACCTGGGAGGGCTATAAAACCTATACCCAAAACAGTTTTAACGTAGTTTTGGAATGGGCGGTTTACAAAATGGCTTCGAATCCCTGGGCGGCGACTGTAGATTTTCCTGACGAAGATAAATTTGTTTATGCCTATCAATTGTTCAACAATTCTGGTAAAGATGTCGGTAGTTTAGGTATACGGGACAAAGAGGGGAATCCAATTTTAGAAACATTGATGCATGCGACACAGTCTTTAGCTGCTGGCGATGGCATTATGTCCGATCCTAATCCATCTTCAGTGCAGGGTGAATGGAAATGGAAGGCAGGGACAGGTTTTGTAACAGCCGGAAAATATTCGGCATATCTTCTGTTTAGCAGCCTTTATGCACCTGTTAGCGGTAGTTTTGTAGTACGATCTTCTGAGGAAAGCGATCCTGGTGAACCAGATAGAACAACTCCGGAACCAGGTTCTTTGGCTTTATTAACAATGGCTTCAGCGATGTTCGCAGCGAAGCGGGCGAAAAATGCAAGACGGGTTAAATAACCCGGGCTTGGGGGAGTCTCATTAGGATATGGTTTGTAGATTTAAACATCGCTATTTGAAGCTGAAAAATTGTGCAGCAGCCGCTTGCTGCACAATTCTCCTTTTTTATTTTGCCTCTCCGGTTTTCTCTGCCGATGACGGGACCGCTTTGATGCTTGAAATGTCTCCTCCTAATGGCGGCTATCTGAACGTTACACCCGGTGTTTACAATTATGAAATGTATTCTGAAATATCCTTAAAGGCTGTTCCTAAACCTGGCTATCAATTTGTCTGCTGGATGGGCAATGTTACAAATGCCGCTTCCAGTTCTACTTCTGTATTTTTAGATTCTCCTAAAATTATTATTGCTGTTTTTGAGCGTTCAAAATTTGATCTAATAGGGCTTGAAGAACAGCTTGATTCATCAATTGGAGATGGGGGCCTCGTCCGTTCTGCAGGATTGGGCGATACTGCCCTTGAAGGTGCAGGCGGCGGCAATCTCCCGCCCAAACCAAATTACCCAAAAAATCATCAGGACCCCCCTCCGAGACCGGATGACAATGGAGAAGAAGATCCGCCTACTGTGCCTGAACCCGCAACAATGGCTTTATTTATTACAGGAATATTTATTTTAAATAAACGAAAAAAGAAATAATTAATCGAGCTTATCCCCCTGTTTGCCGTTTTTTCGGTCCGGCAACCTGGAAATGCCAGAAGAATTCAAGCACCTTCTGGCATCTTTTTTTTTGATTATGCTTTTCTGAAAACCGCGACTACGTTCTCTACCTCTACAACAAAGAGCCTGTTATCACCTTCGAAATCCACTGGTATAGCGCCTTTTGGATTAAACAGGACCTTGTCATATTTTGCAAGTGGTATCTCCGGCATGCTTTCTATCTCAGCTGATATTGCAACAATTCTCCCTGTAATTGTGGGTATCTCGATATTATCCGGCAATCGGATTCCGCCTTTTGTCTGTTTTTTATCCTCGTCTTTACGGATAAGAACACGTTTGCCTACAGGTTCAACTGTTTCTAATGATTCCTCTGTATTATTATTTTTACCCGCCATATTAATAGATTCTCCAATTTAGCCTATCTATTATTATGCGCAGAATATAGCCCTTGTTGCAACTGTTTTAATGATTGAAGAAGTTCATAAATCATTGACTGCTGATAACAACCTGCACGATGCTATCGAACGTGCCAAACCGGGCATAATCTGAGTAATTGATTTAAGCTCGTCCGAGTTAAGCGGATTTTTTGATGAACGGTAAATCAGGAGAAATCCCATTTTGCTGCTGCCTGTAGACAATGGCATCGCGGCCATTGAAATTTTATCAAGCCAGATTGGTGAGCATTGAAGTCCCATTTCCAGCATGTCATCAATAGTGCAAACATGATTCGATTCGCTGATTGCGGAGGCTATTTCCGTTGTGAACAGATTTTCTATACGTTTTTCATCAAGCTCGAGGGGCTGTTCATTTTCAAATACGTGAAGCTCAAAATTCTCAGTCTGCACCAGGAAAAAAGCTGCATACACATCAGGTATGTGTTTTTGTATGAGATTTCCCGCCATGCAGAGTAAATCATTTAATTCAGTTGAACCTATAATCGAGCCGTAAAAATCAGCGGCAAAACTGATAATTTTCAGAGATTTTATGAAATCTTTCTGGGCAGAAATAATGTCATTGCAGAGAATATCGATTTGCTGCCTTTGCTTTTTACGTTGTTTATTGAATTGCCTCACAAGCTGGCGCAGCCGTATATTTCGTCTTAAATCGTTCACCACATCCTCACATAAAAATATAAATCAGTTATTCCGCTGCTTTCAAAATCGACTTTTGTAAACTCGGGCTTTAAAGTTGATTTGACGAGCTTACCAGACCCATAAATAATATCTTATCAGCTTTACAGGATTAATTAAAAATGAAGACTTTTGCAAATACAGATTGAATTTAAATATGAGTGATATTTTAGGACGTTAAAAGATAATAAAAAAAAGGTTCACTAATTCCTTTCGTGAACCCTTTCTTTATTGCATTATAGTAAAAATTAAGTTTTAACTTTCTTTAACATTTTTCCTGACATAGCCATGCCGCTTATCAAAGCAGCAGCAGAAATTATGAGCAATGCTGCTAAGCTCAAAGTCAACGGCTGAATACCGCAAAGCGCCAAAATTCCTAATGTGATTCCGGCCATTCCAACGAGAATCTGAATCTCTGTTGCAGCCCATATAGTTTGATTCGTGACGAAATCTATAAAAGGATGTTCCTGCTTCTTCTCAACTGGGACTGGCAATGCATTTATGCGTGCGTTTGAGGCCGCTTCAAGAATCAGGCAAGCGCCGATTGCCACGATAGCAGCAGGGACCAATACTAATGGTTGAATTTGCAAAAGAGCTAAAATTCCTAAAACAATTGCAAATATGCCTATTATTGATTCAACAGTTGTACCAATTCCAAGTTCCGAGAAGTTAAAACGATTTCTGGTGTTTTCATTAAGCATATTATACAGCCTCGCAGTTACGGCTGCTCCTTCAAATACCAATGAAGCCCCCAGCACTATAAGACCTACTGGAAGCAGTATTTCAGCCATCCTGCCGGTTAAGGCGATTATTGCCAAAACTGCTGTTGCCGCTGCTAATAACCCTTCCCCAATAGCTCCGCCGAAAATAACTTCTGCGAATGTTTTCTCCTCTCGTAAATGTTCTTGTGTTTCCTGACCTGTTAATGTAGTTGCCATTTGTGCACCTCTCTTTTATTAAACCAGGATTATTGTTACTTCGTTGATACAGCTTAATCAATAATCCCTTTTAAATTAGTTTATTTACTTTCTCTATTGATTTTACCCTCGATTTTTGGGGGTTGTTCTGATTTAAGAGGCTTGGCAGAAGGCCTAAAATAGATAGGCAAAAGTCTTAAAAATTAGCGTTAAATTGAGCATTTCAGAGTGTTTACGGCTTGCGGGGAAGAGAGATTTTTGCTGTTGTTCCTTTATCAGTTTCGCTTTTCATAGAAAGGTTTCCATGGTTTATTTCAATGAGCCGCTGAGCATGAGCAAGACCCATGCCCCGTTTTCTGCCGGCCGATTTTAACGAAAAGAACGGCTGTGTCGCTTTTACAAGAGTCTGTGCATCCATACCTTTGCCCGAATCGATTATCTCAATAGTAATTGTATTATTATCCGCAGCCGCTTTTATAGCTATTTCTCCCTTTCCTGTCTGATATGATTCGAGCGCATTACAGATTATATTGGAAATTGCAGATGCGACTTGCGCAGAGTCAACCAATACTGCAGGTATATCGGCTGGAATCTCTATTTTAGCATCGAGACTGCTCAATTGCTTTTTCATAATTGTTAAATCTACAGCCTCATTGATGATTTGATTGATCTCGGTTTTGGTCGGTTTTGGTTTTTCCGGATTTGCGTAGCTCATCAAGCTGTCTATAACGCCTGAAATTTCGCCTGCATTTTGCTGTATCTGTTCTAAAATACGTTTTCTATCCGGATCGGTTTCGCTTTTCGCCAGCAATTGTGCTCGACCCGAAATGACTGAAAGAGGATTATTCAATTCGTGAGCGGCCCCTGCAGCCATCTCAATCATTCCATCTGTATTCATTACTTGTTTTTTAATATCATTACTTTCAATGTCTTTTTTCTGCTCTCCGTCTTCTGCTCTCTGTCCTCTGTCCGTAAGGGCCTGGGCAAATCGTTCGGCATACCATTGCTGATTACCGATTGCGCTTATCATATCGATAATATTTGCGCCGAACCTCACAATAGGTGCGATGCGTTCGGCAAAATCAGCTCCCGCGGGATGACGAAGCTCAAATAACAGCATACCGGCTGTCTTTTTATCTGATTCCATGGGAATAATTTTTGTTCTTGAAGAATCGAATCTAACATCACATTGTTCAAAGAGCCAGTCTGAGTTTGTCCCTGCATCGATTAAAGAATCATTAATCCCCTCTGCCGGCAGGGCAGATTGATTCGGAAGTTTCAGGATAATCGTGTTTGCCTTGCCTTTTTCATCGATAACTGCCGCCTCAGCCTCCATTCCTTGGGCATCATTTTTAATGTAAATACATACAGGACCGGTATGATAAAAATTCTGCCAGTTGATCGCGAAATTTTCCGCAAATTCTATTGCCGATGTGTATGAGCTGATTTGCGGCATCATTTCATTTACAAAATCAAAAGAACTTGCGCTGCTTTGTAAACGTGTGCTTTCATCGTATAATTTTGAGCTGTCCAGTGCCAGTTGTCCCGCTGTATTTCGAACTGCATCGCAGTATGCCCAGCCCGGCTTTAAAATATTGAGACCTACAGCTTCGCTTTTTTGTCTGACTTTATCCGGTAACTGCTGTTCAATTTGTTTTATTTTGTCATCACTAAGTCCGAGGCTTGAGGATATCGCCGAAGGCTCAATTTGCTGATAACTGCCGGATTCGCCAAAACCTGCTTTTAGAACGATACTGTCAGCGAGCTCCACAATTGCGGCAATTCTGGCCTGCGGCATTTGTGGTATCGCTCCTGCCCGGCTGTGATGAAGCCAAATACCCAGTATGATGTCGCTGGGAAGCCGAAGTTTCTGTGCAAATCGTTTACCTAAAATCGTATGGTCAAGACCAAGATTTATTTGCTCGACCTGACTGAAACTTTTTTTATCTGCCTTGGCTTGCTCGAGCAGCGTATCAAAACTTTTTGGCATCACCTCATCTAACAGAAATTTACCGATATCATGAAACAGGCCTGCCAAATAAGCTGTGTCTCCATCAATTACCGGCGTTACGAGTGCTGCAATTTCTTTAGCACAGCAGGCACAAGCCAGCGAATGCCGGGTCAATTCTTTTCGAAATCCCGCTTTTTCATCCTCTTCTATCCCTCCGCAGATTTGTGCCGACAAAATTGCGCTGCGAATCTCCCGTAATGAAATTGCCTCCATTATCTGCAGCAGCCAAGTATCACATTGTTTAATTATAATTCCTTTATTATGGCAAAGCTTCAGAACCAAAACACAAATTGCAGGATCCGATTCGATAAGTTCAGACAACGAACCGGGCGTAAGTTCCATCCTGTCAAGCTGTGATAAAAAACGGGATGCCACTGAAGGCAAAATAGAAATTGATTCGCACTGGCTTACCGCAAGCTCGATTTTGCGGCTTGCGCCAATTTCCGGATTATCTCCCGGCATATCACCCATCCTCACTTATCAGCTATAGCTGTTTATTGCTTTTTTTATTTTGTGTTTTGCTGTTGCTTGCTATTTATGAACTTTTTTGCATCATCTCCAGCGAAACACAAATTCTTTTTAATAAATCATTAATGTCGAAGGGCTTCTTTACAAAATCCTGGGCCCCCGATTTCAAAAGCTGTTCTATTTCTTCCTGCTTTATTACGCCGCTTACAATTATAATTTTTATGTGTTCGAAATCCGGATTTTTTCTTATGGTATGGCATACCACGTTGCCGTTTACATCAGGCAGCATATAATCCAGCAGTATGCAATCCGGCCGGAATCTCTGTGTCTGTATCCCTGCTTCATATCCGCTCGTTGCCGTCTTTACATCGAATCTGCCATCTCGTGAAAGCACTTCAACCATTAAATCGACGATTTCACTATCATCATCGACGACCAGGACTTTCTTTTTCCCAGTCTCCAATCCTTCCAAAGGAATGGCGTTATCCTTCATGAACTTCATCAAACTTTCGCGGGGAATTCGCCTGAATTTTGAGCCGGGAACACGAAAACCAACTAGCCTTCCTGAATCGAAACAGCGGATAATAGTTTGCTGACTAACGCGGCAAATTTCAGCGGCTTCTCCTGTTGTGAATAGCTCCTTCATATCACACTCTCCTATATACCCTTATTTCACCGGTCTATCTAAGTTACCTCATTGACCTAATTTAACTGTCGGATAGGAGACTTGTCAAGCATAAAAAAATTTTCTCAAAAAGTCCGTTTATAACACAATTATCTCATTTTTTATCGGTGTATACTAAAGGCTATTTAATAAATCTATATTTCCAAACAATATTCCATTTATTATCAGACGTGCAAAAAAAGGGGTGCAAAGGTAAAAAAGATGTTTATAAAGCATACTAAAGCAAAAAAATGTCGGATTGATGCTTAAAAATTTACAAATTATTGTAGATTTCAAGAAATTTAGTGTAAGCCGCACCATTTCCTTTGGGTTGAGATAGCTCAGGTAATATCTTTACCTCGCCTAATGAACTAATAAACGCATTAAGTGCAGTATCAAAAGCTGCTTTCATATCATCTGCCCATTGCGTATCTTGCTGAGGTGTTTCTAGGGGCTGTTCTATTGGAATTTCTTCCAAAACGGGTTCCTGTTCAGGGTTTAGCTCGGCACTTGATATTTCTATTATTTCTTCAGTCGAGTCAGATACGGCTGGTGTTTCTTCAGGCAGGGGCTTTTCTATGACAATTGCTTCAGTGTTATCGTCACTGTTTTCTTCAGGTGTATCGATAGCCTGCTCCTGGAGTTCCGTAATAGTCTCTGGGACATTTACAATTCCTGTCAAAAATGACAGAAATTCATCAAAGGCCGATTGTATCTCTAAAGAGAGGGCTTCTTTTGTTTCAATCTGACCGCTTAAAAAATTCTCATTTGCTTGATTAATACTTTGGGTTAAAGTCCCGATTGCCTCATCGGCCTGCTCCTGGGTAATCTGGCTTGAATCAACAAGTTCCTTTAATTGCGGATCAACGGATTCTGTCAATCCGCCGGTTTGAGCATCCGTGACCTCGCGCATTTGCGCATTTTCAAGTGCTTCAAGCTCATCATGGAAATTGATTCTCAAACGAACATCTGCAACGCCTTTAAAATGTCCTTCCTGTAGTAACCGCAGTACTCCTGCTGAATCATCGTTTTCAGTTATTTTAGGAGAATCAGTTTCGTCCGATAAAGGTTCGCTGTTCTGCGGCTCCTGCTCAGGGGCATCTTCAATAATTTCGTCTTTGATCTTATTTAAACCTAAACCGTGAGGTATGTTTGAATTTACTTGTCCTACTTGCATAATTTGCTCCCTTCAAACGATTTACTCCCCGGCAGTTTTTTTATCGGCGCAATAGACCTATAAACTTTATCGCTTTAAAAGACTTTTTAATAAGCTATACTCGATGTTATTAATAATACTTTAATTAGAATTGATAATATGAAAGCAGAACATGTTTATAATCTGATACGAAAAGAAAAAATCATTGTCATTGCCAGGGGTGTAAAAGCCAACCAGATAATTGATATCGCCCAGGCCCTGTATGCCGGCGGCATAAAACTGCTTGAAGTCACATGCAATACAGATGGCGTCTTTGAAATGATAAAAATGCTTCGGGAAAAAATGGCAGATAAAATGTGCATCGGGGCTGGAACCGTCATTACACCTGATTTATGCGAAAAGGCAGTTGAAGCGGGTGCCCAATTTTTTGTGGCGCCCGATACCAATATTGATGTGATTGATTATGCTGTTAAAAATGATATCGCGATTTTACCTGGTGCTGCGACTGCTACAGAGATACTCCTTGCCAAAAGGCATGGGGCAAAAATGGTCAAAATATTTCCGGCATCCGAGCTTGGAATTGATTATATAAAAGCCCTTCGCGGCCCAATAGATGATGTTGACTTTGTTGCCGTATCGAGAGTCCGGCCGGAGAATATGAGAGAATTTTTCAGTGCAGGATGCATAGCCGTTGCAGTAGGCACATCAATTATGCCTAAAGAATTCGTCGAGAAGGGCGACTGGAAAACGTTATCACAGATAGCACAAAAATATGTAAAGAGTTTGCCTTAACAGCTGCTTTAGCAATAAAGGCAAAGATAGCTCACATCTTCACCTGCTTTGACCTTGAATTTTTTATTTGCAGGAACTGTAAACGATTTGCCCGTTCCATATTCTGTCCATTTGGAGCTATCCGGCAGCAAAGCAGACAGCTTTCCAGAAATGACTGTCATGATTTCGACAGTAGATGTGCCGAATTCGTATTCTCCGGGTGCGATTACGCCAACAGTTGCGGGATTAGCCGCAGCTTTAAAGCTGATAGATTTTACGTTTCCATTGAAATATTCATTTACTTTGAACATCTGTTTCTCCATTTTTAGAATCGTGTATAAGTGCTATTAATCTGGCTTGCCGGACCCGTCTAAATATTTTCGTATATTATTCCCATTCGATAGTGGCAGGGGGCTTGCTTGATATATCGTAAACGACTCGATTTACGCCCCGGACTTCGTTTATGATTCTGCTGGAAATTACCCCCAGCACTTCGTATGGTATCTGCGAAAAATCTGCTGTCATAAAGTCCGGCGTTTCGACAGCTCGAATTGCGATTACATTTTCGAAGGTCCGGCCGTCGCCCATGACACCGACCGTCTGCACCGGCACAAGAACCGCGAGCGCCTGCGATATTTTTTTATAAAGCCCGGCTGATTTGATTTCATCAATTAATATTTCATCGGCTGCTCGAAGTATCTCGAGACGTTTAGATGTTATTTCGCCTATAATACGGACCGCAAGTCCGGGGCCCGGGAAAGGATGTCGCCAGACTATATGCTCCGGCAAGCCAAGGTATTCGCCGACAACTCTAACCTCATCTTTAAATAAATCCCTTAACGGCTCTACTAATTCGAATCCAAGCTCTTTTGGCAATCCGCCAACATTATGATGCAATTTTATATTCGCAGCCGGATTGCCGTCTTTGGCTCCGGATTCGATTACATCAGGATATAAAGTTCCCTGCGCCAGAAATTTTGCATTTTTTATTTTTATTGCCTCAGATTTAAATGCTTCAATAAATTCCCCACCGATAATTATGCGTTTTTGCTGCGGGTCAGTTACGCCTTTAAGTTTTTCCAAAAATTGTTTTGACCAGTCAACGATATGCAGGTCTATATGAAAATGGCCGCGAAAAGTGGATTCCACTTCTTCTCTTTCGTTTTTACGAAGCAGGCCATTATCTACAAATATGCATACCAGTCTCTCGCCTATTGCCTTATTAACAAGTGCGGCCGTAACAGATGAATCCACTCCGCCTGATAGTCCGCAGATTACTGTATGGTCGCCCACTTGTTTAACGATTTTTTTTACAGTGTCCGCGACAAAATCACTCATCTTCCAGTCACCGCTGCAGCCGCAGATATCATAAAGAAAATTTTTAAGGATTACCTGCCCCTTAGGCGTATGCGAGACTTCAGGATGGAACTGGACGCCATAAAATTTTTCCTTTTTGTGTTTCACCGCGGCAAAAGGGCACGTTTTTGTCTGCGCAAGTTTAATGAAATTATGGTCTGCATCTTCAACCTGGTCGCCGTGGCTTTCCCAAACAGTAGTTGTATCCGGCATGCCGGAGAACAGACCCGTTTTATTGAGGATAGTAAGATTTGCTCTTCCGTATTCCCTATTTTTTGCCGGGACAACCTTTGCGCCAAGCATTTGAGACCCTAAATGCATTCCATAGCAAATCCCCAGAATCGGGACGCCAAGCTCAAATATTTTGTTATCGCATTTTATGGCGCTCAATTCATAAACACTGGCAGGCCCGCCGGAAAGTATTATTCCCTTGAGGTTTTCTTTTGAAAGGATTTTAGCCGATGTATTTGCAGGGAAAATTTGCGAATATACGTTATGTTCGCGGACACGCCTCGCAATAAGCTGCACATACTGGCTGCCAAAATCAAGAATA
>CAYSKP010000140.1:0-13745 GCA_964431645.1 uncultured Pirellulales bacterium | reverse complement strand
CCAAAAGCCAGTACATACCGCCATGCTGCTTATCCCAAAAATATTCCATTACGTAATCGTATGCCCGTTTGGCAAGCGCAAGATGATCCTGCTTTTTTTCGAAACAATAAAGTGAAGAGAACATCCACAGTATTCGTGTATTAAGAATGACCCCCTTAGGTGCTTTTTCATCAATTATACCATCATTATTCATCCGGCCGATAAACCCGCCTTTCGGGTCTATCGCTTTTTGTGACCAGAATGGGACAATTTCTTCATCAAGCTCTTTTTGAACCCGGCTTTTGAATTCCTGGATTGTTTTGATATCCATAGCTGTCTCCAATAGTGAAGAATTTTTATCGCGCCTGAAGGGATTCGAACCCCTGACCTACGGATTAGAAATCCGTTGCTCTATCCAACTGAGCTACAGGCGCATAATCTTTAGGAGTTGTAGTATAGCAATTGAATGCTACTGTGCCAATATTCGATTTAATTCTTATCTAAATAAGCAGTTAGTTGGGAATTGAAATGTGCTTTGAAATGTTATTGACGGCCTGATGAGCCGTTGCCGTTAATAGCTGCTGTTTTAATTAAATTAATGATATTCATAATTTCATTACGATGTTTGATATCTGAGCTCAAGGCAATAAGCTGATTAATTTGTTCCCAAAGCCACTTTTCATCAATTTTAGCGGGAGGTGTAAGATAAAGAGGCATTCCAGGAACGCAATAAGCCCCCTCGGGCAATACTTCTTCAATCTTCTCACCCTTGCCATCGACAAATCTCATATGTTCTCGGGCAAAGCCTTCAACATCTTCTATGCCAAGCTTTTTACATACAAGCAATGCGAGGGACTTTACGTCAATTGGGGCTACAGATGAAGGTAAAATACCGAAGGCATGGCCGCCGCGGCAGAAAGCCGCAAATCTCAAAAATAGCTTGGCTGCAGTTGCAGGACAGGAGAATCTGCGTTTAGGAACCTGACCATCTATTACACGTATTTGAATTGGATTGCCATTTTGGATGCCTTCAATTATAGAACGCAGAAAAAAAGAACCTCCTGTGGAGCATATATTTACCAATTGAAGCGTCCCGAATCTAATTCTTGTAACGTTTGATGCCATTTGCCTGACGAGAAAATCAAGGCAGAATTTTGTTACATCGTAAACACTCGAGGGAATATTGGCCTTTTCAGAGGAAATAAAGATGCATACCTTCATTGACTGGCAGTCGGCAGAAGCCTTTAGGATATTATAATTGCCGATAATATTAGTGATTACGAATGCTTCGGGGGATATATTTGAAATCTTTACGGATGTCCTCGCGGCAAAACTAAAACACACGGTCGGCTGGTAAACTTCGAATATAGAGCGAAGCCATTTCTCATCGGCGGTATCTCCTATCTCGAAATGGACCTGGGCTGATTGTATGGGTTTGAGTTCCAGGGTTTCGACCATTTCGTAAATGGCTTTTTCATTGGAGTCAACAAAGACAAAGCTTTTTACTCCTTTATCTCTAATCAAATCAAAAAGCTCATATCCTATACGATTACCGATACCGATAATGATAACAACAGCATCTTTGATAAAACGGAAATCCTCTTCAGAAAGCTCGAATTTCTCGAGTTCATTTGTGTCAAGGTATGACTTTATTAAATCTTCTTCTTCAATGGTGCTTAATGGCTTCATAAATAGCTCTAAAGTACTCTTTGGCGTTTTTTGTGATGAAATTCAGGTAATTCTAAAAAAAAGGGAAAAAAAATGACTGATAGGCTCAGAGGCAGTCTACAGGAAGTGTTTTTGTTTATATCTATTACAACCGACATACTTAATACCCAAATATATAATTTTTGCGGCATACTTCACCGCTTAAATTACAGGGATATTATCGTCGAAATAGACCCATAACTCAATAGGATTGTTTTTAAACGAAAATATAATCTAATTTTTCACTTGACCAATAAAGACTTGTGCCGTATATAATCATCATTATGAAGGACAATATGTCTAATATATTCATCTTAAGTATAGGTTCAGGCTTAAAATATCATCTCACTTCCCTTCTTATTAGTTATACTATGAAAATTTAAAACGAGGTCAAAAATGATAATAAAAATGCGTCTTAAAAAGCTTCTCCAGGAATATAATTTATATCATCGCGGTATCCGGCAGGTTATGGCAAAAGACCTTAATCTGCACAGGCAAACAATCTCAAAGATGTTTAGCGGCGAAGCCGGTACGATATCAACAGCTACTTTAAGCAGCGTATGTTCATGGCTTGTAGATCGCGGCATTCCCAATAACGTTCTGCCTGCCGCACTTTTTGGCCGTGAAAGAGGTAAATTATGGCAGGAATTCGCATCAAAAGAAAAATGCAGCTTCTACATCGGAGAATACCACGAAACGAGAGAACCTGAGGTCCTTTGGAAATGGCTCAGCCGCAGCGATACCACCGCTTTTAGCCTTTTTGTTCAGCAATTATCGATGCCGCAAGAAGAAAACCTGCCTACACCGGGATTATTTTTCGAATATATACCATTTCACCACCCTTTACAAAGCTATGATATAAGGCAGGACCCCCTGGCAGGTGATATTCAAAAGAGCGGTAAAATCTTCCAAAAGATGATTTCCGACAAAAACACATCCTCTATATTAATTGGCAGTCAAAGAGTTAATTATCTGCTAGAGTATTTTGTGGCCAATTTATTCAATTATACGCCGTTTACAACGTCTGCGCAGCCCCGCGTTCCATGGTTTACTGTTTATCGGGAAAATGACCATATGGTGCCAAGCTGCTTCGGAGGCCGAATCCGGCCCGGCGGCGATAAGCAATCTTCCGAGCCGGGGCTTCATTATATCAATGAAAAAGGCAAATGGGTCTCATTTCCATGGCATTTGCATGAGCAGGACGGCGGAGTCGTGACTATTGTCCGTGACCATGAGAAAGATACCATAACAATGGCTATTTTCGGTTTTGGGGGTGTTACAACAGAAGCGATAGCCAGAGCGATAGTCCTTCAGGAAAAACAGTTTGTCGAGCCCCAATGGGAAACAAGCAGCAAAGAAATAGGTGTCTTTATCTGTCTGGTAAAATATCAAGTGAACCATTTACCTGGAGAAATCGAGGAAACGGTTACACCAGTAAATTATGAAATAATACCGATGAAGGAAAAAATATTAAAACAATTCCTCACCTGATTTTTCTATCAGAAAGTTATTCGATCCATCCCTTACTAAATGCAAGGACTAAAGTTGAACCGGTATCAATTTTATTTAGATTCTTTCTTACAAGTGCATTTATCAGATGGCTTATCACAGCCCGAACAAACACCGTCAACTATTTCTTTGCCGCATTTTTGGCAAGGTGAGCATCCGCATTCCTGACACATGATAACTCTCCTAAAAATTAAATTTTCAACAAGCTTTAAAAAAACAAATTGCCAGTTAATGATACTCATACCCTTTTGGAGAAACCTATCGGGAGATTGCTTATTTACCACTGCTCAAAAACCTAAAAACAGGAAAACTGATTAATAATTGACGTTTTAATCGCGTAAGTTTAGGATTTGGGACATGAAAAAAATTAGAAAGCATCATGTAAACACAAAATCGACAGAAGCGTTCGAAAAAGCAAAAGAGTATATTCCGGGAGGCGTAAATTCACCTGTGCGGGCATTCGGCGCTGTTGGTTTGAAGCCATTGTTTATTGAAAAAGCCAAAGGTTCCAGGATTTACGATATCGATGGGAATTCATATATAGATTATGTGGGGTCGTGGGGGCCACTGATTTTGGGACACGCACATCCTTCTGTAGTAAAGGCTATTAACAGGGCAGCACGAAAAGGGACAACTTACGGTGCGCCTACCTCATCGGAAACAGAATTGGCTGAAAGAATACATAATGCCTTTGGCTCAATTGAAAAACTGCGGCTTGTCTCCAGCGGAACAGAGGCGGTAATGACGGCTATCCGGCTTGCACGGGCATATACCAAGAAAGACCTTATTATAAAAATGTCCGGCTGCTATCATGGCCATAGTGATTCATTATTGGTTGCTGCGGGCTCGGGTGCCGCTCAAAATGCCCTGCCTGCAAGCGCCGGAGTGCCTGACGCAATTGCAAATTTGACAATTGTCATACCATATAATGATGTTGAAGCGGCTAAAAATTGTTTTCTCGTGCATCGAGGAAAAATAGCGGCCGTATTAATTGAGCCTGTGGCGGCTAATATGGGAGTTGTCCTGCCTGGTGAAGGTTATCTGCAGATGATGCGTGACTTGTGCGATGCAGAAAAGGCAGTTTTAATTTTCGACGAGGTAATCACAGGATTCAGACTCGCATTCGGCGGTGCTCAGGAGCTTTATAATATTAAAGCTGATATCACATGCCTTGGAAAAATCATTGGAGGAGGTTTGCCTCTGGCAGCAGTTGGCGGACATTCGGCGATAATGGATATGCTTGCACCCCTTGGGCCTGTTTATCAGGCAGGAACATTAAGCGGTAATCCGGTCGCCTGTGTGGCCGCTAATATGACGCTGAAGATATTGGCAAGAGATGATTGCTATCAAAAGCTTGAGACAAAAGCAGCATTGCTTGCAGAGGGATTCAAAGATGCCGCCGGTATGGCGGGTGTTTCTATTACTATTAATCGTATTGGCTCGCTTCTTAGCTGTTTTTTCACAGATAAACCCGTTAACAACTTTGAAGACGTGAAAAGAACAGATATCCGCCAATTTAAAAAATTCTTCGCAGCAATGTTATCTAACGGCATATATATTGCTCCAAGTCCCTTTGAAGCCATGTTCATTTCGCTGGCCCATTCCAGAAAAGATATTGAAATAACAATAGAAGCCGCGAAAAAGGCTTTCAAGGCTATTGATTAAATAGAGCAAAACACGTATTTTTTGAGGATTTTGAAAAGAGGGGTCTGCCCACACCCTAAGCGAGACCCCTCGATGTCCCTTTTGCAGAGACAATCATTCTTTTATAATAATAAAAATGACTTAATTAATCAAGATACTTGAGCAAAAACAAACAATATTGAATCTAAACAGAGAGCAATTTTTCTGATATAGTATCCTGCAATGAAACCCGAAGTTGACAAAACAGGAGTATGGCTGCCGGTTTTTGCCGGAGTTCTCTTTATCGTTATAGCGTGCTTTATTTGTTATATACCAGCAATCAAAGCCGGATTTATATGGGATGATGACCTTTATGTAACAAATAATTCTGCCTTGACGGCACCGGGCGGATTAAGACAAATCTGGTTTTCAATGGCTCCACCGCCGCCTGAATATGTGCCGCTTGTATATACAACTATCTGCACAACATTCTGGATTGAACACCAGCTATGGGGCTTTAACCCGGCCGGTTATCACATGGTAAACGTGGGAATTCATTGCATTAACGCCCTGCTGTTGTGGCTGATTCTACGACGTCTAACGATACGATGGGCGTGGCTGGCATCTACGATTTTTGCTCTACACCCGGTGCAGGTCGAATCTGTTGCCTGGGTAACAGAGCGAAAGAATGTTCTGATGGTATTTTTCTTGCTATTGTCGGTATTGTGCTGGATGGAATATGTCTTTGGAAACGCAGCGAGACGCAAAGCGATTTTATTATATGCTCTTTCATTGCTGTTGTGTGCCCTTGCGCATCTCAGTAAAGCCACCGCGTGCACCCTTCCTGCGGCATTATTATTGATATTATGGATGAAACGCTCGCCAATTAGTATGAGACGGTTATTGGAAATTGCACCATATGTCGTTATGGGTTTTGTAACAGGATTGCTTGTAATTTGGCGTGAGATGCGTCTTGGGACAGGATTTCTGAATCTCGGACTTAATCCTTTGGACAAAATTATAATAGCCGGCCGGGCTTTATGGTTTTATTTGTGGAAGCTGATTTGGCCGGTAAATCTTACATTCAGTTATCCCCTATGGAATATCAACCCAGCAGACATTTGGCAGTATGTCTGGCCTGCGGCATGTATATTGGTTTTATTTTCAGTCTGGCTGCTGCGAAAACACTTGGGAAGAGGATCAGTTACTGCCATAATATTTTTCCCTGCGATGCTGTTTCCCATGCTCGGTTTCTTTTCCCTTTACACATTTGTATACACTTATGTCGCGGACCACTATCAGTATATGGCGTGTATCGGTCCAATTACTCTGGCGGCAGCAGGCGCATCAATTATTTTTAACAGGTCGAATGAAAATACTAAATATGTTGTTGTTGCGGCAGCAGGAATTTTACTGCTAATACTCGGGACATTGACTTGGCACCAGTGCCGAATATATAAGAATTCCTATACGCTCTGGACCGACACGCTTGAAAAAAATCCAAATTCATGGCTTGCACATGGTAATCTGGCAAGTATTTCGTATAAACAGGGAAAATACGATGATGCGCTTTTTCATCTCGATAAACAACTCGAATTAGCTGCTTATATCAAAAAGATTCACCCGATGGCTTACTCAGATTTTAATTATTACAAAGGAATGATTTTTACAGAGAAAGGCGACCTTCATAAGGCAGCCGAACAGTACAAATTGTCTCTTGAAATCTATAATAATTCGGCATTGGTCCATTATATGCTCGCAAATACGTTAATTAAAATTGGCAGGACCGATGAGGCAGTTGCGCAATATAAACAGGCTCTTGAAATCGCAAACGCCAAAAAAGCGGAAAAACTGGCAAATGAAATACGCAAGCATCTTGAGGCGGCTGAGGGGCAAAGATAATTTTAGCCACCCGTCTTCGCTAAGAGCTACGCCGAGGCAGGCAGAGCATACAGTTTATCCTCCGAAGATTTATCGAAGGAGGAAGGACAGAGGACATCCGCCTCGCCTAAAAGGCGGGCGAGATCTCGCCAAAGGCGGACAGAGATTTATCCGCCTATGGCGGAATTTAAATTTGCGGCAGGAGTATTCAATTTGTCTAAGCCTCTCAGGCAACTTGATTTGCCATGATTCAAGCTTGATTTAAGGCAATACCAATTTACATAGCCATCCCGCTGAAAGCGCAGGGGTAAAGCAAGTTCACTTTGTGATAATTCCAGTTTACTTTATCGTTCCGCTGCTAGCGCAGAGACAAAGCAAGTTTACTTTGTCATAATTCCAATTTACTTTGCGATAATTCCAGTTTACTTTGCCATCCCGCACAAAGCGCAGAGGCAAAGCAATTCGGGTTATGGGACAAAAAATTTAAAAAACGGCGTTTACAATATTAAAAACCACGAATTGTCACGAAGAGACACGAAGAACAATCAGATAATCTTTAAAAGGATGTGACTTTGGTTATCGGAACACAATTCATTTCGATTGATGATTTATGATGAATGATTTTTTCAATAGTTCAGATTAAGAATAAATAAATTGAACAAAGCTAATCTTTTTTTAGAATGATTAATTTTCCTGCTCAATTATTATTTCTAATTACTTGACATTTTTGAATAATATTTTTTAATAACCCATTTTTTATCTTTGGGGAACTTTCATAATAGGACAATTTGAACTCATCGAATTGCTGTCTACGACTATATGCTTAATTTCGATCTGCGGCCCTTTCCCATTCGCATTTTTAGAAGCGTTTTTCATTAGAGCAGCTAATTTTGATTTTTTCAATAGTTTAAGCTCTTTCTTATTGGGCACTTGTTTTCCCTTAACAGCTAAACCATATGACAGCCTGGAAGAGGGATTCAATGAATTTTTATGAACCATGCGGGAATTGTTATTTGGCTCCATTTTCTTATCTAAGACATTTAAATCAACAGCCCCAGATATTTGCGGCTGAACCGTGTTTAACGACTTTGTTCGATTGACACCATTTTCGGCTTTTACCCTATCGGTTTCCGACGCATACAAATTGACAATTCCGAACACAGCAGTTAAAGCTGCCAATATAAGCAAAAAAAAGAAAACGCAAATATATGTGCCTCTGCTAATACTTTCAATCTTCATATCCAATTACTCCTAACATCCTGTATTTATTTCATAATTTTTTTACCCGTACTTTGCAAATTTTAAAGTGAATAATTGCATTTCATTCTTGATAGTTTTCAAGCGTTACATCAACAGCATTCATTATATGATGAATCCAATTATCCGGACCGGCACGATAAATAGCATAACCAACATCATTTTCCGGAAGCTCCGACCACCATGTGGTTAGAGGATCGTAAAGTATACCAGGAGTATAAATGGGAGGATCATCAACACCCGGCCATGGATGTGATGTATCATCGTAAGTAGGAGGTATGGTCCTGTCGAACCATAGATTCCAATCCTCCTCGGTATTAAACATCGAGCTTCGGTCCTGGTGAGCAATTATAACATATTCAGGTAAAGCTCCAGCCATAAGATTATAAACAAAAGTGTCAATGTCAGTGCTTATAATCGGCCAAGTGATTACTTCGTAATAAATTTCAGGTGGAAATGTGTAACCATCCGGGATTATATTTGTCAGTGGGTTATCATTATTGCAGCAGTGTTCGCAGGTTTCCGGGATAGGAACCCATTGCATAGGCGTATAATAAAAACCAGCTTTTACATCCCTGTATGAAGTTGTGAATTGCTCTAATTCCTCATCATATTGAGTTGGATTATCAAGATATAAAGTGGCGCAATTGGTAAAATATAGTACAGTTTTCGAAGCTGTCCTTCCATATGCAACTGCTTGGGGATCATCAGTGTCTAAAAGTTCGGGATTACTATTTGGAACTATCTGGCCTATATAAACAACACCGTAATACATTATAGGCGATGAAGTAGAAGGAATATTAAACGTGCCTGTCATTTGCTCATTATATAAAAGAATACCATTATTCCCGCCACTCAGGGAAACTTCTACGGGAACCGCTTCACCGTCATGAGTATAGGCATAAAGCCAAAAAGTGCCGCCATTAAGCGCCTGCTCAACGGTGCTATTCATTGATTTGTTGGTTATGGTAATCTCGGCACTTGAACCTCCGGTAGAATGGGCCTCGACTTCGAGTATGCCCCGGAAAAAGTAATTGACAAGACCGGTAGTATAGTCGATGGTTCGAGGTATTGTTATGCTTGCATAATCCCTATAAACAAAATAATTATCTGTAACTGTGTAGCAAATGGGTGCAGGATTATACTTTTCTGTATATAAACATGCTGCCAAATGTATCACCCCATAGCCGGTCGCATATCGGCAACGGAAAATGCCCTCTCCTTCATAAAAATCAGGTAATAAGTTGCTAAATGCGGGATTTGGAAAATAATATTTTGTGTTATTTACATTTGGCCTAAAAACAGTGTAGTCAGAAAGAAACTGATAATTAGTGCATTCCGCCAATCCCCAATCATTGGAAGGAGAAACAGTTGACGGGACCGATGGTTCCATCCCTGCGTCCCAATAATCTGCGATTTTCGAGAAAATTATTGGCTGCGGCGTCCAGCCGGTTAAAAACAAATCAGGTATCTCATTATCCGTACTTATTTGCGCTTCTGTCCAGTTTTCCAAAGGATTGCCGCTATTAAGCAGATTTCGATAATGCCCCCACACAAAATCATTTCTTGTATGGGCTGGAACGCCCATATCCTCAAGAAGATGTACTACACAGCCGAGGTTCAACATACTCTGAGCTAAATATGCCTCACGTTCGGCTTTGGTCGTTTGCCTAAATGAATTATTAAATGTAGCTCTTGCAACCCGCCATCGATTAGTATTGACCCCGGGGTCTTCGTTGGCAATTCCCATTGTCGCCCATAATAAAGCAGACTGGCCAAGCGGAATCCATCCACCCGGAAGTTTAAATTTTGGATAGTCGTAGTGATCGTCCAAACCCGCATTTCGAAATGGATCATGAAAATGATGCCGAGCTCTCTGACCTGACCCCCGAAAACTGTACCATTGCGGATTAGAGGGTATCCGATAAGATTGGTCGGATATTTGAAGAAAGGATACCCAGATGAAACGCAAGTATCACACACCAGAGCAGATAGTTAACAAGTTAAGAGAGGCGGATGCAAGTCTTGCCTCAGGAGGCACACTGGAGAATGTCTGCAAGCAGTTAGGCATCAGCGACGCGACTTATTACAACTGGCGCAAGCAATACGGGCAGATGAAGCTGGACCAGGTAAAGCATCTTCGGACTCTTGAGAAGGAGAATACCCAGCTTAAGAAGCTTGTGGCGGATTTGTCGCTGGATAAGGCGGTACTCAAAGAGGCGTTACGGGGAAACTACTAAGCCCGACACGTAAGCGTAAGGCAGTCAAGCAAATGAAAAAGAAGATGAAGCTTTCGGAACGTCGGGCATGCCAAGCATTAGAGCAGCCGAGAATGACGCAGCGTTATGAGCCAAAGCAGACGGACAAAGACAAGAAGTTAATAGCTGACATGAGGCTATTAGCGGGTAAACATCCGAGCTATGGCTATAGATTCATCACAGCCAAGCTTCGTCAGGCCGGCTGGCAGGTAAATCACAAACGAGTCCAGCGGTTATGGCAAAGGGAAGGCCTGCAAGTGCCTTATAGACGCAGGAAAAGGAAATCGCCCGGCAGTTCAGTAAACGCTTGTTTTGTTAAGAAGGCCGAATATATGAATCACGTCTGGACGTATGATTTTACCGAAGACCGCACCGAGGATGGAAGGAAGCTGAAGTTTTTGACGGTGTTGGATGAATGGACAAGAGAGCTGCCTGTAATAGAGGTAGGCCGGTCGATCACGTCGACGGATGTAATAGCAGTTCTTGAGTATTTATTTACTGTTCGAGGCGTACCACGGTTTATCCGCAGCGATAACGGGCCGGAGTTCATAGCGAATGCGATAAAGGGATGGCTGTCGGATAAGAAGGTAGGGACATTATATATTGCTCCTGGCAGTCCGTGGGAGAACGGTTACATTGAGTCGTTTCACGGCAAGCTGCGTAACGAGCTTTTGAATCGTGAGTTATTTTACAGTGTTAAGGAAGCGAAGGTTCTTGCTGAGAACTGGCGGCTGGAATACAATCATCATCGGCCGCACAGCGGTTTGAAGTACAAGACGCCCGCGGCGTTCGCGGCTGCGTGTATTGCTTCGGCTCCGGCTTGTTCGGGGCCTGCGCCTCAGCAATACACTATTGGAAAAACGGATAACTCTCTAACAGCATGTGGTACATAAAGAGGGGTCAGCTCACTAACAGATATGTCTCCAGAATTATCGCTGATGTTTTGGGAGAGGACCAACGGCTGCTGTCCATAGCATACAGGAAGATGAAACATTTATTCATGGAAGAGGGCGGTATAAAGAAAATAAATGAACATCTGGCAGAGAAGAAAGGAGATGTTACTAGCAAGAAGCTTAGTATTTCGATGGACATGTCTGCTCGTTCAAGATGGGAAACAAGTATCACAGCCCATTTAGATGATATACCTTTTGATTCAATTGGGAAGGGAGAGCAATGCCGTGTGCAAATGAAGCTTGCTATCGAAGCCACTGACGATTCAAGCATACTGCTGATTGAGGAACCTGAGAATCATTTGTCACATTCTAACATGTCCAGATTGATAGAGGAGATTACGCAGAGAGGCGCCAAAAGGCAAATCGTTGTCGCTACCCACAGCAATTTCGTTTTGAATAAGTTGGGAATAGACAACGTAAAACTGTTATCGCGAAATGCGAACCCTATAATTATAGACAATTTGTCAGCAGACACCAAAGAATTCTTCATGAAACTTCCCGGATACGATACACTAAGACTAATTCTGTCGGCCAAGACGATTCTTGTTGAGGGACCATCTGATGAACTGATTGTTCAGAAGGCTTATAAGACGAGGCATGGGAAATTGCCTTTAGACGATGGTGTTGATGTAATATCAGCTGGAATGTCTTTTAAGAGATTCCTTGAGATTGGAAAACTACTGAAATTAAATATCAGAATTGTCACAGATAATGATGGAAAAATTAATGAACTTGAAGATAAGTACAAGGATTATCTTGATAAAAATAAGTTAGAGAACATTTTGATATGCTATGACAAGGATGAAAATTGCCCCACATTGGAACCACAATTATTGAAGGCGAACTCATTAAAGGTATTGAATGAAGTCTTGGGTACAGAATTTAACAACAAAGCGGATCTTCTTGCTTATATGGGCAAAAATAAAACAGATTCTGCTCTCAAAATGTTTAATTTTAAAGGAAATCTGATTTTTCCGGAATATATCAATAATGCAGTCCAATAGTAACAAGATAGTTATAGCTTCTGCTGGTTCTGGTAAGACCACATTTTTAGTTGAAGAAGCATTATCTCGGCCAACAAAAAAAATTGCGATCCTCACATATACCAATAACAACATTAGTGAGATCAAGAAGAAGTTTTATAAAAATCATGGAGGAATCCCTAAAGGTGTAGATGTGGTGCCATGGTTTTCCTTTTTGCTGCATGAGTGCGTAAGACCATATCAACGATCAATGTACCCAAAAAAACGAGTAAGAACGATTCATTTTCCAAAGGGTCGTTCGCCTTATTGGGAAAATTATTCTGATACTGAAAAATACTATTTTCATGATGGTGACGAGATATACTCGGATAAGATTTCAAGGTTTGTCATAGATTGCGAAACGAAATCGAATATGCTTGTGACCAAAAGATTGATTGATATCTATGACGAGATATTTATTGATGAATTCCAAGACTTGGCTGGTTGGGATCTCGCTCTATTGGAGGTCTTTATGAAAGCCGGAATTCATATGCTGATAGTTGGTGATCCCCGACAAAGTACTTACGCTACAAATAATGCTGCAAAGTATAATCAATATAGTGGTATAAGAGTTTTGGATTTGATTCAGAAATGGAAAGATAATAATCTTTGCAAGATTGAGAGTCATGCAAGAAGCTACAGATGCAACCAAATAATTTGTGGTTTTGCCGATATGTTGTGGCCTGAGATGAAAAAAGCGGTATCCCACAACAGCACTATCACTGGTCATGATGGAATTTTCTTAATATCTAAAAATTATGTTAACGAGTACATTAAACGATTCTCGCCTACCCTTCTTCGGTATGATAGAAGGACTACAGAGACTTATGGCCATCCCTTACTGAATTTCGGAAATGCTAAAGGGCTAGAGTTTGATAGAGTTCTGATTCTTCCACACGGCCCAATAAAAAAATACCTTAAAAGTGGGGATGTGAACGATGTAATTGGATCTCTTGAAAAGTTTTATGTAGCTGTTACAAGGGCTAAGTATAGCGTTGCTTTCCTATATGATGGAAAATGTAGCATAGGATGTGTTCAGTGGAAACCTACAGCAGATTAATTATGATTATAGCCGTTTTTTTAAGTTTTAAATTTTACATTTTTACAGCACTAGAGAGACTACATTAATCAGGTTACTTTGGGTTGAAGTATTTCCTCTGACTTGATATAAATCATCATCCCATAGGGATACCGCAATTTTGCTATTTACACTTTGCTTTTTGCATTAAGTTAAGTATAGTGTTCCTATAACTTTTATCCGTGTCTCGTGCCTAGTGACTCGTTGCTCGAAAATAGAGATTTCTCCACTTCGCGATGCAAAGCATCGCTCCGGTCGAAATGACAGTTTTTTCGCATTTTTGCATTTTTGTGGCAATTTGAGTATTTTCGCGGCAAAAGAATAATCACTGGATCCCCTGCTGCCTCTGGCCAAAGATAGATGCTCTCGGGGAGAGCCAAGCGGCTGCGGAAATTTTCGTGGTTTTTAGCGGTCAAAAGAAGTGCCAAAAGGCTATTGACTTTCGTAGTATATAAACATACATTATTCGTTCTGTGTC
>CAYSKP010000139.1:0-5838 GCA_964431645.1 uncultured Pirellulales bacterium | reverse complement strand
ATACGGCCAGACGAATTCTTCATAAATTTTCGGCCCGACCAGTGAAGCTGCCGCGTCCCCTATCCCCATCAAGTCAACTCCTGCCTCAATCTGTGCCTTTGCGAATTTCAATCCCAGCTCCGTCACAAATTCAAACAAATCACGTATAAAATCCGGGTTATCGAAAAAATCCATCATTATTGTGTTAATGCCCCGTAAATCCGCCCCCTCGGCACAAGGCCCCTCAATCCATCCCTCTATAATTTTTTCTTTTCCGATTTTCTCTTTGAAAAGGGCCGCCGCCTTTACCCTGTCATGCATCCTTCCGCCGCCAAAAACATCCGGCATCTTCAATTTCGCCAGTTTGCTTTTATCTGCCAATACGGCATTGCTTTCATCTGCGCTTGGCGGCGAATCCGCATGAAAAATTACGGCCGCCCCGCAATCAGCCGCCTCGCGCATCGGGTCTGATATGCAGCCGACATGGTCAAAATTAAATTCCTCCGCGACTCGTAATTGCCCTTCCACAAGCACACGGTAATCCGTTACATAATCGTGGTATTTCCTCCCTATCCGGTCCGCCGCAAACTGCATCATAATCGGCATACAAGCCAAATGGTCAGTTTGCTTTCCAACGAATTTAGTTAATACTCTTTCCCTGCTGTTCATATCTCATTCCTGGGAAATTTATCCCCTTGTGGCGGAGCAGGTATCCATTTTTAAAAATCATAAATAATAAATTATAAATAATAAATTTATTATTATTGTCCTTTTACATTCATCTGTATCGAATAAAAGCTGTCTCTTGCGGTAATGAAAAGTGTCTTACCGTCTTTTCCCCCGAAGCACAGGTTCGAAGTCGATTTGGGGATATCTATGTAGCCGATTTTCTTCCCTTCAGGATTTACGATGTTGATGCCTTTGCCCGACAGGTCTGTTAAATACAAGTTGCCGTGCTCATCGAGTTCAATACCATCTGCACCAACAGGGACAAACAGCTTTTTGTCAGTTAATGTCCCGTCTTCTTTAACTTTGAAGACCCAGGTCTTGCGTCCTGAATAATCGGCGACATAAACCAGCTTGCCGTCTTTACTGCCGACTATCCCATTTGGCCCGCCCATATCTGAAACAACAATGATTGGCTCTTTAGAATCGGCCGGCAGATAAAACACGAAGCTTCCGTCTAATTCTGATTTGCCTTTCTGGTATCCCGGGTCAGTAAAATAAATTCCTCCTTTTTTGTCTCTCCACAAATCGTTTGGTGCATTGAATTTTTTGCCTTTATAGTTATCGCACAGAGCAGTTACATTTCCGTTTTTATCAATCCTGCTGATTTTCTTCCCGCCGCCCTCGCATACATACAGATTGCCGTTTTCGTCGATATCCAGCCCATTTGCGCCATTTGTGTTTTCTTTGAAGATCGAAAGGCTGCCATCGATGGACCATTTAAGAATCTTGTTATTTGGAATATCCGTGAAATATACATTTCCCTTGTTATCTGCAATCGGTCCTTCAGTAAAGCTGAATCCATCCGCAAGTTTTTCCGCTTTCGCGTCTGGAGCAGCGAGCGATTCTGTTTTTGGAGTGCTGACCCAGGTTACACCTTTCGTTCGCATCTTTAATGCATAAAGAGATTTCGAAGCTGTTATAAAAAGAGTGTCCTGGTCTTTGCCTCCAAAGCATACATTGGCCGTCCAGGGCTCTGCTATCTGAATATGCTCTATTTTCTCTCCGGCCGGATTAAATACCATCACGCCCTTGCCCGTAAGGTACACATTTCCCTCATTATCTATTGTCATTCCATCCGAGCCCAATTCGCAGAACAGCTTCTTATTCGAAAGTGTCCCATCGGGATTGGTATTATAAACATAAGTCTTATTCCCTCTTATATCCGCCACATAAAGCAGCTTGCCATCTGGCGTGCCGATTATCCCGTTTGGCTGAATCAGGTCATCAATAACCCGAATGACTGTCTTTCTATCCGGCTTAAGATAATAAACATATTCGCCATCCTGTCCCTTATTGGCATCGGCCCAGTAGTTTCGTTTATAATACGGGTCAGTAAAATATATGCCGCCTTTGGGGTCTCGCCACAGGTCATTTGTGGCATTGAATCTCTTGCCTTCATATTTATCTGCAAGCACTGTTATTTTTCCATCCGGGCTGATTGCGACAAGACTGTAATTCAAATCAGCACATGCAAGCAGAGTCTTGCCATCGGCATCGAAATACAGGCCGTTGGCACGCTGGCCGCCGGTCAAAAATGTTTCGAGCTTTCCCTCAGTTGTCCATATATAGATTTTGTCATTCGGCTGATCTGTAAAATATACGTCCCCCTTCGGGTTCGATGTCGGCCCCTCCGTGAAGGCAAAGCTGCTGCTTAGCTTCTCCACATTGGCATCCTGCGCAATAACTCCGGCCGCTGCTATCGTACTTAAAGACAAAATTAAAATCGCCGTTATTGAAATTACCTTCATCGTGTCATCCTTTCAGAAGATTAGGAAAAAAATTATTTATTGTCAGCTCCATTTGACCTGTTCAAGAAGCTTGGTTTTATTTTCGAGGTCAAAAATTTTGCGGGCGTTTTCGTGCATAATCGTATCAGTCAGCCGCAGCGCATCTTCAATATTCAGCCAGCCCTCATCGACCAGCTCTGATAAGGCGAGCGCTATGCCGCGTCTTGCGATAGTCGCATGCCCCAGAACCGGTTCTACGGGGACATAATCGCCGCCAAATGTGAGAATTTTATTAGCAGGCGCGGTAACGAGAAATTTTTTAAGAAAGTCCTTGGCTGCGACAGGATTGATAATCCATGACCAGCACATATCAACATAGGCGTTCGTAAAATGTTTGGCCAGGGCAATCATCTGTTCATAATAAGGATAGCAGATGTGCATAAACACAAACCGGGTTTTAAGTGATTTTTCACACAATATCGATGCGGCCCCGGGATTATTCATAAGCTGCGAAAGCGGCATATGGTTGACATAGAAGTAATAGCCGGTATGAAGCTTGACCGGCAGGTTATTCTGCGTCGCCTTTTCGACCGCATACCAGAAAAGATGGTCTTCGAGGGCCTTTCGCTCTTCAGCCGTCAAGGTCTGGCGGCCGAGTTTCTTTTTGAATATTGGCTCGGCTGTGCCCGCATCGACTTTGTCGTAATTGATGTCCCTGCTGTAAGCATTTTGAGATTTCACGGCGACGGCGAATTTTGCGTATTTATCGAACCACCAGTCACAGGCCGAATGCCAGTCGTCAAGTGAATTGACCTTGATGCCCGCTGGAGCAGCGTAGGATTTGAAATCCATTTCTATTACACCCTTGATGCTTAGATCCTGCATAAGAAACGTGGGCGTTTGTGATTCTTCAAAGGGCCGGCCGTTGCTGTTGACCTGGCAGGATTCGATTTTTGCCATATCACAGAGGATTCGTTTATAGAAACCCGGCTGCCTTGTTTTTTCGTAACCCGCCTGAACTTTTTCGATCGTTTTCGCGGAAAGGTCATCGACACCATAGAGCCTGCTCATCGCAATTCGCACGGCAAGGCCATAGCCGGTGTATTTAATGGCGGGCCAATATGGCTCGAGAAGTCGCCATTTTTCCATTGGTTCAGGCGATTTAGAGAAGAATTTATCCATCAGACTTTTCGGCATACCCGCCGACAGCATATCCGAGCTGAGGTAATGCTTGAAAATATAGCTGAAGTCATCGACTTCATATTTACTGATATTGCCTAAACGATAAGCTTCAGCGGGCAGATGCTCGTGGGTATCGATAAATGGTGTCGCAAATACCTTGTCGAATATCTGTTTATTCACTCCGTGCGGCGGGCATTCAATCGAAAGGGGACTCGACGTACGTTCGCCTTCGGCCTTTGCTTGCTCTGTTAGAAAAGCGCTTGCTCCAAGAACACCGATTCCTTTAAGGGCCGTCCTTCGGCTGACGAAATCTCTTTTTGCCATTGTTTTGTCCTCCTGACTGCTGTTTGCGAATTCGATTAAAAAAGTATTATCTGTCAAAACCATAAAATTATAGCACAGAAGCTTTACGCCTGTCAAATTAAGGAATCAACGACTTGTATCGTAGGCGATATTATGTAAAATTATACAAAACCATTGCTATTTCAGTGGTAGGGTCGCCATTTATGCTCATGTCATTGGATAATATACATAAGCTCGAATTTTCCGAGGACTATCCGGCCGTCATTGATGAGCTCGAGTTGCGTTTGAAAGCCAACCCCAATGAAATCGAGACAATAGTGCGGCTGGGATTCAACCTCTGGTACGCCGTGGTTGAGAATGACTTTCTCAAAAAAAATCTGCCGGTAGAACAGTACGCCTCGCGTTTCATGGCCCTGTTTAATCAGTATCATGATGACCTTAAAGATAATGCGGATTTTTGTTGGGTTTTTGGGCAGGGTATTCAAATGTTCTGGTTCTTTTTTCCCGGTGCTGACGAAAAGATGGGACAGTCATTGATTGATAATGCCTGCAGACTCGATGATTTCTACAAGCGTTTCTGGAAGGACATCCCTCATAGTGAGGTTGTTGAACGTTTTAAGGGACGGGGCATATTCGAAAAATATTATTGCACTCCCTTCAGCAGGCGGCAGGGTGTAAAAGAAACCACAAAAAGCAGGCCTCCAATACAGAAATGGGCCGTTGCCGGAATTGTTATTTTCTTTGTGGTTGGATATTTGCTGGCTTCACCCTGTTTGTGTATAGAAGGCTCCGTTAAGGGAGCATATAAAACGATTTTTTATTTGATAGTCCTGGTCAGGCTGCTATATGGTCTTTTTAAGAGGAATCTCTGCCCGGCCGTCTTTTTTCTTTGGGTAGGAGGTTTCCTGCTGTTTGTTATCATTGCTGAAAACCTGTAGTTAGAATTTTCTCTGCATTGTCCCCAATTAAGTATTATTAATTTAGTCAACTGAAACAAAGAAGGCTTAGTGTCTTCGTGTCTTCCTGCCCTGCCTGCCCTCGAATGTCGTTAGTCGGGGGAGCCATGGCGAAGGAGTGGCGAAAAAAAATCTTTCCTTTTCTAAAAAAAAATTTTATCCCTTTTTCTATAATGACTTATGTCTCAGTCGCCCAAAAATTCCGTGTCCCTAAGTCCTTATTTTCCCCTTAAAAGTTCACTATATATAGAGGAAGATATTTTTCTCGAAGCGCAACGTAGATCTCGGCGTAGTTCCAAAGGAACGAAGACCGACGCCCTATTTATAGAGGGACACACAGTCTCTCGAATGGCTTTCAATGGCATGTTCTTTGAAAATCGAAGATTCAGTTGGTATTTGATTTTTGCTTTGTATTTTTACTTTTTACTTTTTGATTTTTACTTTGATGAATGAGCACACACATATTTTCGTGGCCAAGTGGCCAAGTATGATTTTCAGGCCAAAAACGCGAATTTTGTGTCACACAAAAAGTTTGAATAAGTTTGAATAAGTTTCGTTTTCAGCCCAAAAAAACGGCTTTTTTGACCTCTTGGATGAATAAGTTAGAACGAGGATGATTAACTTAGGTTTTTAGCTTGAAAACAAGGATTTTCGTTCTCATCATGAAATCTTTGGCAATCTGGCGGTTACTATTAAGAATAACGATTTTGGAATCATTTAGATGAGCATCTGACATTCAAGTTTGGCAATCTGACTTGTGCTCTTTGAAAATTGAAAATGAAAAAAGATGAAAAACTTGATTTTTAGATTAATAATGCCGATTTTGACCTGACCCCCGAAAACTGTACCATTGCGGATTAGAGGGTATCCGATAAGATTGGTCGGATATTTGAAGAAAGGATACCCAGATGAAACGCAAGTATCACACACCAGAGCAGATAGTTAACAAGTTAAGAGAGGCG
>CAYSKP010000138.1:0-12094 GCA_964431645.1 uncultured Pirellulales bacterium | reverse complement strand
ATTTGGCCGGCTCAATGCGGATTCAATATCCTCCCAATGTGCGGATAATTCGCACGCCCTGCACGGGCCGGCTGGAAACCGGATTTTTTATGAAAGCGTTCGAAAATGGCGCTGACGGTGTGCTTGTCGCCGGCTGTCTCGAAGGCGGATGCCACTTCGTCGAAGGCAATCTATGCGCGAAAAAACGGGTCAATTATACGAAAGAAATGCTTGAAGAAATCGGTATACAAAAAGAACGGCTGCGAATGGTAAATGTATCGGCCGCGATGGCAAGACCTTTGGCCGAAAACATAATTGATATGATTGAAACTGTTCGAAAACTGGGCCCCAGTCCCATTGGAAAATCCGCAGCTGCGGATAAAAAAGGTTTTTTAAAATAGGAGTTCTGTTTAATGATAGTCGCACAACGAAAAAGTATTCCTGAATTGTTCGATATTATAAAAAATCACAAAAAAATATTAATTCTCGGCTGCGGCACCTGTGTTACAGTGTGTCTTGCCGGCGGGCAGCGTGAAGTCGGAATAATAGCGTCGGCTTTGCGAATGATGGCAAAATTAAGGGGACTGCCTGTTGAAATCGAGGAGCTGACCATAGAGCGTCAGTGTGATAACGTATTTATCGAGCAGGCAGCCGAAGCAATCAAGAGAAATGACGCAGTAGTTTCGCTCGGCTGTGGGGCCGGAGTTCAGGCTGTCGCCGAGCGTTTCGTCACCAAGCCGGTTTACGCAGGGCTTAACACAGCTTTCATTGGTATTCTCGAGGAAAGAGGTGTATGGACCGAAAAATGCGCTGCTTGCGGAGAATGTGTTCTTCACGAGTATGGCGGCGTATGTCCTGTAACCCGCTGCGCGAAACATATGCTCAATGGACCCTGCGGCGGCTCACGGGAAGACCGCTGTGAAGTAAACCCGCAGCGGCAATGCGCATGGCAGCTTATATATAAGCGATTGAAGGATATCGGCCAGCTCGACCGGCTTAAAAAAATCAAATCACCGAAAAACTGGAGCAGCAGTCAGTCCGGCGGTTATCGCACTATTATCCGCGAAGACCACAGGATTTGAAAAAGAAGACAATTTTATTAAAATCTTGTTCTTGTTTTGTTAAGATAGATTAACGGAGGGACATATGAATGCTTCTGGCAGAGTTACTAATTTTAAAGATGAAAAATTACTAGTTAAAAAAAATTAAATCGTAACAATTCCCTCTTTTATGGCATATTGGATGAGTTCCGCGTTATTTGAAATATTAAGAATCTCCATCATATTATACTTATGAAACTCAACTGTCCTGCGAGATACGTACAAAATTGAAGCGATCTCCTTTGCCGATTTACCCTCTGCCAGCAATTGCAAAATCTCCTTTTGGCGGGAAGTCAATTTGCCGCCTTTTTTGCCGTGTCCGGCATTCTTGTAGGACTGCATCAATTCCTCCGCTATCATCGGCATCACGTATGTTCGACCCTGAAGCACTTCATGAATCGCGGTAACCAGTTCTTCCGGCGCGGAATGTTTTAATAAATAACCTGATGCGCCAACTTCAAAGGCCTTCTTGGCATAAGATGCGTCATGATGCATAGTCAGGAAAATAACTTTTGCCGTCAGCCCTTGTTCCTTGAGCTGCTTAACGGCATCGATGCCATTGAGTGAAGGCATGGATATATCCACGACAATGACATCGGGACATAATTCTTTTGATTTGGCAATCAATTCGCGGCCATTCTCCACAGTTCCAACAACATCAAATTGGCCATCGAGGAGCCCTTTAAGTCCCTCCAATAAAATTTTATGGTCATCGGCTAACAGTATCCGGGCCTGCTTCACACTATTACTCCTTCAATGGTACTCTAATTTCTATGGCAGTTCCCTTGCCAATTTGAGATTGAACTATAAATTTACCCTTTATCAATCTCGCTCTTTCCTCCATGCTCGCCAGACCAAGCCCGGGCTTTTGACCAACTTTTTCGGGCTCAAAACCTACACCATGGTCTTTGACTCTCAAAACAAGTTCTTCATTATCGCCAATAATCATAACTTCAGCTTTTTGGGCTTTGGCATGTTTCTTAATATTTCTTAGCGCCTCCTGTGAAACTCTATAGAGACAAAAAGCTATATCCCTGCGAATTATATCCGGAACACCAAGCTGCTCAAATCGAACAGGGATATTTTCCCGCCTTGAGAAACTGAGGCATTCAGATTTCAATGCATCGACAAGGCCGAGGTCCTCGATAATTGAAGGATGCAATTGGCGGGAAATATCATGCACGTCATAGGATATTGCAACAATCTGCTCTCTTATTTGCCTGAGCTTATTGACAATCTGAGAAGGTAAATGCCCGGCCTGCTTTTCAAGTTTTCCGGCTTCAATCGCCAATACCGCCAGCCGCTGGCTTAAATCGTCATGCAATTCTCTGGCAAGCAGACGACGTTCCTCTTCCTGAGCGGTAAGCAGCTTTCCTGCAAGCTTGTGCAATGCATTCCCATTGGCCCGCAGTGTTTTTTCGATGAGTTTACGATGTGTAATATCAAGCGATATACCCATTAACCGCAATTTGTGATTTTGCATTTCCAATTCAGTTTGATGCACCCGCAGCTTATTGAGAATCTTTTGCATATCGCTGGATGATTTATTTATTAATTGGTATTTCTTGTAATATTTCTAATGTTTCTCGTGCAATGACAAGTTCTTCATTTGTCTTGATTGTCATTGCATAAACTTTCGAGTCCGGCATTGAGAAAACCGGGTCATTACGGTCATTTTTTTTACTATCTATATTTACCCCAAGATAACCAAAATTAGAGAGTATTTCTTGTCGTAAAAATGGGTCGTTTTCACCTATGCCGGCTGTAAATACAATTGCATCTGTGCCATTGAGTGCCGCTGTGTATGCTCCTATATATTTTTGAATACGATATATAAACACGTCAATCGCAGTTTGTGCATTTTTATCGCCTTTTTTGGCGGAATGGATGATGTCTCGCATATCTGCCATTTTGCACAAGCCAAATAGGCCGCTTTTTTTATTCAAGAGTTCATTAGTATCCTGCAGACTAAGCCCAAGCATATCAATTAAATAAAGCACCACTGCCGGATCAAGGTCACCGCATCGTGTCCCCATCACAACTCCTTCAAGCGGCGTAAGGCCCATTGATGTATCAATGCTTTTTCCGTTAAGAAACGCGGCAATAGAACAGCCGTTGCCGAGATGGCAGGTAATAATTTTAGATTGTTCAAATGGTTTATTCATAAGAATCGACGCCTGGCGAGCGACATAGCCGTGGCTTATGCCGTGGAAACCATATTTACGAATGCCATGCTTTTCATAAAGTTCTATAGGCAATCCATAAAGATAGGCTTTTTTGGGCATTGTCTGATGGATTGCCGTATCAAATACCGCCACATTTGGCACATCCGGCAAAACCTCTCTGCAGACCTCTATACCCATAATATTCGGCGGATTATGAAGAGGCGCAAATTTGGCATTTTCTTTAATGGCATCAAGAACGCTATCATCTATGAGGACGGAACGTGTAAATTTTTCACCACCATGAACGATGCGATGGCCGATGCCGCCAATATCCTTAAATGATTTGAGAACACCATATTCGGGATTAATCAGTATTTTTCCGATATTATGAAGAGCAGTGCGATGGTCGGGCAGAGAAATTTTAAGCTCCACTTCATTATGATCGTGTGGTTTATGAATGATGGAACATTTGCTGGTAAGGCCGATTCTCTGGGCAATCCCTCTTGCCAGCAGTTTGCAGTCCTGCTCGTTATCAAACAATTGATATTTTAAACTGCTTGAACCGCAATTTATTACCAGTATTAACATATTTAATAATTCAGCTATTTATCCATAGTTTTCTCATCGGACTTCTGAATCTGGTTAGATGTTTGTCCCGAAACCTGCATTTTCTTTTGCAGCTCAAAAATTGGTCTCTGGTTCACTCGGAAACGTCCTTCGGCGGCACGGTCGAGGTCTGAGACGAGAAAAATTACAGCCGAAAAAGCCAAAGCCAAAAAAATACCAACTCTTAGGATTTTTTTATTGGACAGCCCGGCCTGATATCCCACCAATGACATTGTAAGAATTGTAATAAAAAGGAGGACATACCAGACCGGCGGGGGGATGCGATAATAAAAAATAGTGACACGGCTGGTGTGCAAGTCAATCATTTCATTGAGAGAAGAGATAAACAGCGCCGCTAACGGTGTATCGCGGACATCACTCAATGTTTCCACCTGTGCCCATATCTGGTCATGGAGCGACTCAGAATGGGAAACAACCTGTTCGAAGTTTATTTTCCTTTTTTGTATAACCGATTGTGCAATATCCGCGCGTATATCCACATAATCTCTGAGCAGCTTTCGGATATTGCCGCGTTGAGGTTCCACAACAAATGCGGTCCTGAGATAAACTGTGCCTATGGCATTGAGTTCATCAAGAAAAAGCTGTCTTCTGGTTTGAAAAGTTTGTGCCGTGACTCCAAATGTAAAAACAAGCATAAAGCCTAATAACCCCAGCATAGAAGTAATGATTAGCCCCGCTGATGCTTCTGATTCAAAATCGGGATTACGCCTTCTGCGGCTTCCGAGAAGTGTTCCTGCCCAGATGGAAAATAAAATCAAAGCGACATTAAGCAAAAATATCCCCCAAAGAGGGATCTGCTCAAGCCAAAAACCAGATTTCATAATCATCTTCCTCTTAAAAGCAGGTCTGAATTATTTGGTCACGGCTATTGATTTTCTGAAAAGCGCTAAACTGTAAACAAAAAATCCAAGACCAATCGCGCTTACCGTTAAAAATTGTGGCCAGACTGCCCAAATTCCGCCGCCGCGATAAATAATTACCTGCGAAAAGCTTACAAAATGCCGTGATGCCAGGAAGAAAGTGATGTACTGCAGCCATTTCGGCTGGCTCTCGATAGGAGTAGTGCCGCCCGATAGAAGCATCAGGGTCAGAATCACAAGAATGATTAAAAGGGCAAACTGCGCCATCGAACGCGAAATCGTTCCTAAGAATATACCAAGTGCAGTTGCGAAGAACAGGTAGAGAACGACGCCAAAAAACCACAAAGCAACCGAACCGGCGAACGGCACATTCAGCGCCATATGTACAATCAACAGGAGGGACATTCCAGTTGCCAAGAGAATGACAAGGCCGTTGGCCCAGACCTTCGCCATTGCGATCTCGAAGGAGGTCAGCGGCATTACAAGCAGGTGTTCAAGTGTGCCATGTTCTCTTTCGCGGATAACGGCGGCCCCCGTCAGAACGACTGTCAGCAGCGATATCTGGTTAATGATGGCCACCACACTTGAAAACCAAGAGGAGATTCCATTGGGATTGAACAGCTTGTGAATGACCAGATTGACAGGCGGAGGAGCCTTTTCCTCCGTGCGTTTAAAAAAGGTTGAGATGCGATCGTTAGTGATGTTCTTGATATAATTGGCGCCAATACTGGCCTGCATCACAGCGGTTGCGTCGATATTCAACTGAAGATCAGGATTACGATCGGCTTTAAGATTATCTTCGAACTGGGGCGGTATGGTAACGACGAACATGAACCTGCCTTTATCCATCGCGGTTTCAACCTCGCTGGCGGAGATTGTCTCGGGTACCTTAAAACGCGGCGGATAAAAAGCATTTATCAGTTCTTTGGACAAGGTGGAATCGTCCTCGTCCACAAAAGCTATCGATGCATTGTTGACCTCATTAGAAGTGCCCGTCGCCTGGGTGTAGATGCCCAGAGTGAATGCATAGATGACAAATACGACCATCACAATATCGCTTAACAGACTGCGAATTTCCTTGATTCCAAGCCAAAATATATTCAGTAATGTCGTCATTGCTATTTCTCCTGCTTTCTGAGGCCGACCCAGCTGACTGCCCAGAGAATCGGGATACAGCAGGCCAGAAAAATAACATCCTGGATCATAATGTCAGGGCCAATCCCCTTGGTATATGCGCCTACGCTGGAGTGCATATAATAGGAGGTTGGCCATATCAAACCAATAATTCTAGCGTTACTCTCCAGTGTCGATACCGGCTGTAACAAACCGGAGAACTGGACGGTAGGTATAATTGTGAGAATTGCTGTGACGAATACGGCAGCGACCTGACTGCTGGTGAAGGTCGAAGTCACCATCCCGATACCGGTTGTCGCCGTTACATAAAGCAGTGTGCAGAATGTCAACATAAGAAAACTGCCTTTGACAGGGACGCCGAAAACAACCAGAGCCATAATTACCAAAATGAAAAAATTTACCATACTGATAGCTATGTATGGAAGCTGCTTTCCCAAAAGGTACTCCATCTTCCCTGTCGGTGTGACATAGAAGTTAATCATTGAACCGAGCTCTTTTTCACGGACGATGCTGACTGTCATAAGAATCGCCGGTATCAGGACAAGCAGCAGGGCGGGAACACTCGGAACGATTGAGTAGATACTTTCGAAGGTGGGATTGTACATGTATCGGTCCTGGATGTTTGCAGTGTATTTCTGAGGTTCGGCCGTGCTCAGTCGGCTGGCGGGATCTTTCATCATTGTATTGTGGACTCCCTGGACATACTGTGAGATGGTTTCGCCTCGAAATGTCATGGCACCATCAACCTGCGCCAAGACCTCCGGTACAGAGCCCCTCTGGAAATTTCTGCCGAAATTAGTGGGAATCTCGAGCACCAAAGAAATTTCATCCGATTGCATCTTCCGCAGGCCTTCCTGGGCAGAACGCAGCGGCGGAGAAGGGGTAAAGTATACTTGCGAACCAGCGAATTGCTCGAGATAAGTGCGGCTTTCCGGCGACTGATCGAGGTCCAGCGCAGCGTATCGAATGTGTTCAATATCGGTGGTAATTCCGAAACCGAAGACAAGCATCAGCAACGCCGAACCAACGAAGGCAAACGCCAGTCGCACCGGGTCACGAAGTATCTGCATTGTTTCATTTCTGGAATATGCCAACATCCGAGCGAGACGCAACTTAAAGCCGGAAGGCTTTTCTTGGGGTTTCTGTGCCGAAGTTTTTTCAGTTTCAGGTGCGGCAGCAGATTTTTCCTTGCCTTTGCCCTTGGCTGCGGCATCGGCAATCGCGTCTTCCATGTAGCCAATGAAGGCATCCTCCAGATTGGCAGCCCCACGCCCTTCTATCAGCTTCTGCGGGGCATCACACGCCAGCACTTTCCCAGCGTTCATCAGTGAAATCCGGTCACATCGCATTCCTTCATTCATAAAATGTGTAGTTACGAATATTGTCACGCCCTGATTTCGTGAAAGGTCGATAAGCAGTTCCCAGAAGCTGTCACGAGCAACCGGGTCAACGCCTGATGTGGGTTCATCGAGAATAAGAATTTGCGGCTCATGCAGAACGGCGACGGCAAGGGAAAGGCGCTGACGTAAACCCATAGGAAGAGAATCGGCTAACGAATCGAGATGCGGACCTAGTCCGAATTTTTCGACCAGCTCATCTATGCGTGCTTTTGCCTTGTCGGGTGGTATGTGGTATAGACGGGCATCCAGAACCAGGTTCTGACGAATGGTAAGCTCTCCGTAAAGTGAGAAGGCCTGTGTCATGTAGCCGAGGTTCTTGCGGACTTCCATACTTCCGGCTTCGACCGACTGGCCGAAAATTGCTGCAGTGCCTTCGGTAGGAGGCAAAAGTCCTGTCAGCATTTTCATAGTTGTAGATTTTCCACAGCCATTAGAGCCGAGGAAGCCGAATATCTCACCGCGCTCTATCGAAAGAGTAACATGGTCGACGGCCGTAAAGGTGCCGAAGCGGCGGGTAAGGCCCTTTGCATCAATAACGATTTCCGCTTTCTCGCCCGAGCGAGGGGGAATTGCCAGTTCTGTGTGCCCCATGCGTTTTTCTTCCGGCAGCAGGGCAATGAAACATTGTTCCAAATTTTTTGTTCCCGTTCGCTGCATTAACTCCGCGGGTGTTCCGGTAGCCAGCACACGCCCGGCATCCATCGCGACTATCCAGTCCCATTTTTGCGCTTCGTCCATGTAAGCTGTGGAAATCATAACACTCATGCTCGGATGGCCTGCGCGAATATCATCAATGAGTGTCCAGAATTGCTGTCTGGAGAGAGGATCGACGCCGGTAGTGGGTTCATCAAGAATGAGGAGTTCCGGCTCGTGAACTAATGCGCCGCAGAGCCCCACTTTTTGTTTCATTCCCCCTGAGAGTTTACCTGCGGGACGTTCAGGAAATGGACCAAGTCCTGTGGCATCGAGCAGCTCTTTAACTTTTAAAGGGCGCTGCTTGGCTGATAATCCAAAAAGCCTCGCCATAAAGTCAACGTTATCATAAACGCTGAGTTCCAAGTAAAGGTTTTTACCTAAACCCTGAGGCATATACGCAATCTGCGGACAAACTATACGCCGATGTTTGATGTCGGCTATATCACCATTAAGAACAGTAATATTACCCTCCTGCATCTTTTTTGAGCCGGCAACTAAGGCCAACAAAGTCGATTTTCCTACACCATCAGGACCGATTATCCCGACCATCAGACCGCTTGGAATATCGAGAGAAATGCCGTCAAGAGCCTTTTCGCTGCTGTAGCGATGGGTTACATTTTTAATTGAGACAACCGGTTTACGCTCTGATACAGCCGTAGACACAACAGACGCAGATGAAACCATTGTTTATATCTCCATTGAATTTAAGCTGACGTTTTAAATAAAAAAACTGCGTCAGCTTTTTGCCTTTGCGAAGCTTTTGTGCTGCCATACTATTATCAATGCACTTCTCATTTATTTACAGGTTTAGAGTTGGGTTCGCCAGGCGGCGTCTCGCCGGGCTTAACAAGATTCTGCAGCCAGGGAGGCCATTTGGCGGATTCATCCACTTTGACATATCCAACCCCTCTGACTCCAGTCTTGATACGTTCGACAAAAAAGGTAACCAGTTCCTCCGGCACCTGTATCTTGACCCGGAACATCAGCTTTTCGCGCTCGCTTTTTGTCTCGACCTGTTTGGGAGTAAACTGCGCTTCGGGGGAGACGAAACTAACGTAGCCGGGGGCGGCTTTTCCAGGGGCAAAGTCAAGAGTAATCCTGGCTTCAGCTCCATTTTTCAGGCCCGCTGCATATTCTGAGGGCAGGAATATCTCCATATACACATCTTCGAGGTTGACAATCGTCAGAGCTTTGCCGCCGGGACCCAGGACTTCGCCTGTTTCGGCCAGACGATAAAGCACTCTTCCGCGGACTGGCGACTTTAGTGTTGCATCATCGATGCGGGTTTGTATTGTATCAACGTTTGCCTTGTTAGTTTCCAATGCCGTTTTGCGGGTATCTAATTCACGGCGTGAGGCGGCATTGGCGTCAACAAGTTTTTGGGTGCGCTCAAGCTCGATAATGGCGTAATCAACCTTAGCCTTGGCTTCAGCCAATTGAGCTTCGAGCGTGGAGGTATCTGTTCGGACCAGTACCTGACCCCGCTGTACGAGGTCACCTTCTTTAACGAGTATTTCCTTGACCCTCAGAGGTTCCTTCACTGAGATATCGACCAATTTTGCCTCAAGCCGGCCATTGCCTGAGGCGATACCTTTAGGCAGCTTGCTTTGCTGCGACTTCCAAATTTTGAACCCGATAAATCCAACAATAACGACAGCAATTGCAATAATAATTGTATTCAGTGACTTTTTAGAGATTTTAGACATAGGAAGCTCCATAATAATTAATAGTTAGTCAAACAATTCTAATTATTTATTATATTGACAAAGTGCTAGAGCATATTATTTTTGTCACCATTCAGGTTTTTGGCAAAAAGGTATTTCATCGGCCGACGGAGGCGGATTTAAATTTTCGCGTGCCGGTTTGGCGGGCAGCAATCTGCCCCAGTTAGTCCGCTCTTTCATTTCAGCCTGCGTGCTTTGGGTTACTATTGGCTGGCCTTTGCGGATTTCCCAGCCTCCGCCCAAAGCCTTATACAGGGCAACCATGTTCGTGGCAATGGATGATTGCGTCCGGGCCAGACTATTTTGCTGCAGCAGCAGCGAGCGGTGAGCGTCTAATACCCGTTCATAATCTACGGCGCCTTCGCGATATTGCGTCATTGATAATTCCGAGGACCGTTTTGCGGAATTTACGGAGTTTTGTTCAAAGACGGCGGTTTCCTGAGATTTTAGAAAACCGATCAGAGAATCTTCAACTTCCTGGGCCGCTCTGATAACAGTATCCTGATAGTTAACAAGCAACTGCTGATATATCGCATCTTGAATGCGCACATTGTTTTCTATGCGTCCGTAATTGCAAATGGGCCAATGAAAAGCCGGACCATAAGAATAGAAAATACTATCATTATCAAATAGATTGTGAAAATGTGCGTTGCCTGACTGCATTCCTCCATGCTCGCTGGTTTGAACCCCTATTTCACCTAACAGCACAAAGCTTGGATAGAGATCCGCTTTGGCGATACCAATACGTGCGGATTGCGCAGCGGCCGCAAGTTCAGCACTGTGAATATCGGGACGACGCCGCAGCAAATCAGCCGGAACGCTGACGGCAACTTCCGCGGGCGCTGAAGGAATTAATCTGGGACCGCCAAGGAAAGGTTCTAATTGACCTATCGGCTGTCCTAATAGTGTGCTCAAAGCGTTTTTCGACTGCTGCAGACTTATTTCAAACTGAGGGATGGTAGCCCTTGTGCTCTCTAATAAGGTTATTGACTGGCTGACGTCGAGTTCCGAAGTAGCGCCATTGCGGTAACGGGAGTCTGCAATCCGCAATCCTTCCTCCTGAACTCCGGCGTTTTCACGAGCCAGATCAATCAAGACTTGATTAGTGCGAATCAAGATATAAGTTCGTGCCACTTCAGCTGTAAGCGAAACAAGCGCATCATCGTAGGCGGCTGTCGAGCCAATCAAGCTTGCCTGGGCCGATTCCACTCCCCGCCTGAATCTGCCCCAGAAATCTAATTCCCAGGACGCATCGAAACCCGTAATAAAATCCCAATGATCTCTGTCAAGAAAAGCACTATTAGAAGCATTTTTACTGACGCCTGTATTGGCTGCATTGCCGAAAAATTCCTGCTGCTGGGGAAACAATCCGCCAATTGCGAAGGCCAACCGGGCACGAGCCTCGAGAATCCTCAAACCGGAAATCTGCAGCGGGAGGTTTTGCCGGTACGCCATGTAAATTAATTGATCGAGGTTCGGATCATTAAAAGCTTGCCACCACTGGGTGTTTACATCATATTGAGTCATGACCCGCGCGTCGTTTACCTCGTTCCAGTTTTCATTAACTTTTATTTCCGGCCTGGCGTAGTCAGGTCCTACAGCACACCCGCTAAGCACTAATACCAGCAGCGGTAAAAAAGTTTTTATTATCTTTGCTGCCTTCATATTTTGCTCCTGCGATAAAGATTTATTAAATTATTTGTGGAACTGTCATGGGCAAGATTAATCTGAGTCTTGCTTTCAAGTTCGGGAATAATGCGCTGAGCAAGCACTTTACCCAGTTCGACCCCCCACTGATCAAACGAATTGATATTCCAGATTGTCCCCTGCGTAAAAACACAATGCTCGTAAAGAGCTATAAGTTTGCCAAGATTTTCCGGCGTGAGCTTCTCTGCGAGAATTATATTCGACGGCCGATTGCCTTCGAACACACGGTGCGGCACGAGCCAGTCCGGCGTACCTTCCGCCTTGACCTCCTGGGAAGTTTTACCAAAATCAAGCGCCTCAGCCTGGGCGAATACATTAGCCATAAGTATATTGTGATGGCGTCCAATGTTATTGAGCGGCTGTTCGAAAGCTATGAAGTCACAAGGAATAAGCCTTGTCCCCTGATGAATCAATTGATAGAAAGAATGCTGACCATTCGTTCCCGGCTCGCCCCAATAGATGGGACATGTATGATAATATATTTTATTTCCTTCAAGAGTTACATATTTGCCGTTACTCTCCATTATCATTTGCTGAAGATAGGCTGGAAACCTCTTGAGATACTGTTCATAGGGCAGGATAGCTACTGCTTGTGCCCCTAAAAAATTATTATTCCAGATACTTATCAAGGCCAAAAGCACCGGCAAGTTTCGCTCGAACGGGGTTGTACGAAAATGCTCATCCATTTCATGAAAACCTTTC
>CAYSKP010000137.1:0-4750 GCA_964431645.1 uncultured Pirellulales bacterium | reverse complement strand
TCTTTTAAGATCTAGGAATTAGATAAAAATTGTTGTTTAACAAAGCGTCATTGGTTCATCCGGTCTGCTTTTACGCCTGTATATTGTAATTCCTTTACAGCCAAGATGATACGCGAGGCGATATGCCACATCCACATTGACGGGTTTGGCCTTTTCAGTGAAGTTAATCGTCTTGCTTACGGCCGCATCGCAGTGCTTTTGAAAAGCAGCCTGCATACGGATATGCCATTGGGGAGCTATGTCGTAAGCACATTTAAAAATTTTACGAATTGATGAGGGTATCGAGGATATTGATTGAATGCTGCCTGTTTTCATTACCTCTTTGGCAATTTCTTCACTTTCGAGCCCTTTGTTTGCCGCGATTTGACTGAAAACCGGGTTGGTTTGAAGCAATTTCTTGCCCGATAAAACCTGCCTCATAAATACGAGCGAATAAAGCGGCTCAATCCCCGAAGAGCAATCAGCTATTATGCTAATTGTGCCTGTAGGGGCGACACACGTAACAGTTGCATTTCGCATCTTCATTTTTCGCTCTTTGTTCCAGATACTCTCGGCCCAGTTAGGAAAACACCCTCGCGCCTGGGCTAATTCGCTGCTTTCCTGATGAGCAGTCTCATTGATGAACTTCATTATCGATTCCCCGACAGCGACTCCCTTTTCACTATCATAAGGTATGCCAAGCATGAACAGGCAATCAGCAAATCCCATAACGCCCAATCCGATTTTCCGATTACCATGTGCAATTTCAGCCGTCTGAGTAACAGGATAGTTGCAGGCATCGATAATGTTATCAAGAAAGCGCACAGTTAGCTTTACAGTCTCACCAAGCTTGTGCCAATCAATTTCAGATTTCTCCGTGATAAATTTGGACAAATTAATGCTGCCCAGAGTGCATGCCTCATATGGCAGCAGGGGCTGTTCGCCGCAGGGATTTGTAGCCTCAATCTCTCCAAGCATCGGGGTAGGATTATCATCATTAATCCTGTCTATAAATCCCAAACCAGGATCGCCCGTCTTGTGCGCGCAATTGATAATAAGATTCCACAAATTGCCGACTGTATAAAATTTCAATGGATTTTGAATTTCTTTTTTTTCATCCGTCAACGCAAACAGGTCCTGCAATGTATAATTCTCAATATCGATTCGCTTTGGCAGAAGATATTTAAGGCCCGTCCTGGGATTTTCGACTATATGCAGTGTGTCAGGCTTTTTTTCGAGCGTGTTCATCCATTCATCTGTGATTTTTACGGATATATTAAAGTTGGTAAATGCCTTTAGGTCCTGTTTGGCATGCAGAAACTTCAAAATATCAGGATGAGTAACGCTCATCATACCCATATTTGCGCCTCTGCGGAAAGCGCCCTGCTGTATCGCGTCAGTTGCCTGAGAAAATATCCGCCAGAATGATATCGGCCCTGAAGTTGTCCCGCCGCTTGATGCAACTCTGTCTCCAGTTGGACGCAGGCGGTCCAGTGAAAAGCCTGTTCCGCCGCCTGCCTTTTGAATAAGGGCGGTATCTTTTATAGTTTCGAATATGCCTGCGATACTGTCCTCAATAGGCAAAACAAAACATGCGCTTAGCATCCCTGAAGGCCTGTTTGCGTTCATTAATGTCGGTGAATTGGGCAGGAATTTCAGCGATGCCATTAATTCATAGAATTTACTATACCAATGTTTTACGTCCTCTTCGCTTCCCCCGTATTTTGCCTCAATCGATGCCGTCAATTTCGCTACCCTGCCGAAGAGCTGCCCGGGCGTCTCAATTAATTTGCCGTGCTCATCTTTTATTAAATAGCGGTTCTCCAGGACGGTCATCGCATTTTCGCTTAGTAGCGGCTCTACTTCAACAAACTTGTCTTGATTTATCATTTCTCTCATTATATTTATACGAGCAGCCGCTTAGACCTTCTTAATCCATTTGAATCTGAAGATGTTTCTGATTTGTTCGGTAAATCTTAATCCCATCCTCTGGGTGCTCGACTTAAATTCCGCTTTTTTTAAGTCTTCTGATGTAGGCTTCATAGCTTTCTTTAGAAATATGCTTGCCAGGAGGCCGGCCAAAAAGCCCAGGACAGAGTTTTTCCGGTGAGAAATCATTTTAACATTGCTTATCTTTGAATGGCTATCTTGGTTGCAGCCAGCAGTTCTTCGCCCGTTCGGCTTTCCACTGTTGACCTGCCCCACAGTTGATGCCTCTCAATAATTTCGGGTTTAGCATCATAGTATCTTGTTACCGCGCTTTTACCCCCCTCGGTAATACCTGATGTTTTATAATTGTTTTCAAGCAGCCACGCGCTTATTTCCTCCTCGTATTCTGCCGGATAAATAAGTGCGACTGCGAATTTATCATGATCATATTTTGCCAGTTGGACCGCTGACTTGCATGGCAGGTTTGTCTCAATCCCCAGTTTGACTAATCGCTTGTAATCAGCTAATGCTGTATCGATACTGGGGGACAAGAAAAACATCCCTGATTCAAGCTGAAAAGTTTCCCTTGTAACGCCTTTTAGCTCAAGAGTTCCATCAGGATAAGCCCTGTGTATTTTGTATGCCTTGCAGTTGCTGTATCTTTCGCTTTCGAAAAGTTCAGCAACTTCCTGCGCAGTAAAACCCACACCTGTGTTGTCGCCGAAATCGATGACATACAGCCCGACATAGCTTTCAGGTTTTTGAACTTTTGGCAGTTTCATATCGTCTATTTTAACCTCTGATTTTAAAGATTGCACGCCATTTTCGCAATAGATTATACTGGACTTAAAGCTCGCAAGTTTCGACAATACTGTCACGTGATTTAAGGAGACATATATGAGCACGATACTTTACATAAAGTTAAGTTTAGTGATGGCATTGGAATACGCTGTCTGGGGGGCGTGGATGCCTGTCCTTGCGGCAAGATTGCTGGGACCATTGCATTTCAGCGGCAAACAGACCGGCTGGATATACGCAACCTTGCCTCTTGCCTGCATTATATCTCCATTAATATCAGGGCAGCTCGCGGATAAATCGCTAAACGCCGAATGGATTCTCATTGGGGCCCATTTGATTGGCGCGGTGCTGCTGCTCATTGCGGCACTGCAGACGAGATTCTTGGCATTATTTATTGTTATGTTCCTCTATTCGCTTTTTTATGCGGCGACCCTTCCTCTTGTTAATGTGGTCCTTTTTGCCGGCACAGAGGATGCCGGCTGGCAGGGCAAAGTATTTATGTGGGCCCCGATTGCGTGGGCAATCGCGGGTTATTTCCTTTCCGGCTGGAGATGGTCTTTCAAAACCGGTGAAAAAGGAAGGGATTGTCTCTTCCTGGCAGCAGCATTATCCGTCATAATGGCCATTTGTTGTTTGTTCTTGCCTTCTACCCCTCCGGCCCGCTCTCCGGAGGCACCTGTTCTCCAAGCCATAAATATGCTAAAAAACAGCAATTTTCTTATCTTTATAATTGTCTCTCTTGTCGCAGGGGGGCTGATGCAATTTTATTTTTTATGCAGTGCTCGATTTATGATGGATAAAGGCATTCACGCCAAAAATGTCCCTGCCGTAATGGCTATCGCGCAAGTTGTCCAGGCCTTAGCCACATTTTATCTTCTTAATAAATGCATTACAAATTTGGGTTTCAAATGGACTCTGACAATAGGCGCGGCCTGCTGGTTTTTCCTTTATCTGTTCTATCTTATTTCAAAGCCGCGGGGCTTAATAGTTATTTCGCAGTCGCTTCACGGATTTGCTTATGTATTATTTATTATTGCCGGCCAGATTTTTGCCAATGCCGCCTCACCAATTGAAATAAGAAGCTCAGTCCAGGCCCTCGTATTTGCTTCTGTAACCGGCATAGGTTTATTTTTGGGGACGCAATTTGCTGGCGCGGTTATGGATATATTCAAACAGCAGGACAAATTTAACTGGCGGGCCATTTTTTCACTTCCTGCTTTAATTATGGCGGCTTCGGTGATTGCTCTGATTATATTTTTCAAAGGATAATTGAATGTTGCGTATAGGCATAATTGGTTTCGGCTTTATGGGCAGGCAGCATCTCAATTGTTATCGAGCATTAAATGGAGTTTCTGTAACTGCCATTTGCGATAGCGATAAAAAACGCTTTAAAAATTCAAAGAAAATCGAAGCAAATTTAGGTCAGGACAAAGGTTTAGATCTCGCTGATGTTGCCCTTTATACAGATTTTCAAAAGATGTTTGCAGAAGAAAAATTGGATGCCGTTTCGATTACGCTGCCGACATACATGCACAAGGATTTCACGATAAAGGCCCTTGAATCAGGCCTGCATGTCTTATGCGAAAAGCCGATGGCTATGAATGTCGAAGATTGTCAGCAAATGATTGATGCCGCAAAGAAAAATAAAAGAATACTTCAAATCGGACATTGCATCCGTTTTTGGCCCGAATACGCCGAGGCAAAACAGATTGTGGATTCAGGCAAATACGGCAAAGTGCTTTCGGCCTCTTTTAGGCGCATTAGTGCCGTGCCGGGTTGGAGCTGGAAAGATTGGCTTATCCATTCAAAGCAAAGCGGCGGGGCGATTCTCGACCTGCACATCCACGATACAGATTATATCCAATACTTATTAGGGTTACCTTTTGCTGTCCGGTCACAAGCTGTTAAAGGCCCAAGCGGAGGGTTTGATTATGTCACTACACAATATATTTACGATAATAATGCAGTTGTATCAGCAGAAGGGGGGTTTGTTTCTTCGCCTGATTTCAAATTCGAAATGAGCTTTTGTTTGTCATTAGAAAAG